>NZ_RBZO01000069.1 GCF_003628445.1 Oceanobacillus bengalensis | reverse complement strand
TGTTTAATGCATAATAAAAGTACAGAGTATTGCAACCAAAATGTTAGAAGGTTGCACAAATAAAAAAGGCTTGCCAGCCCTAACAAAATACCCTACCGTTAATAGCGACTAAACAAATTAATGGTGGAGGTAAGTGAAAGGATGCTAGCAATGCCTGAAGTTAATCATATCAAAAATTTACGTAATAATAAATCACTATCTATTAATGAAATAGTAAAACGAACCGGTTTTGCTTGGAAAACAGTTAAGAAGTACGCGGATGAAGATCTATTACCCGAGGAAAAAGTACCTGTAAAAAAAGGTATGATGTATGAAGAACATTGGGGAGAAATTGTTTCAGATTGGTTGATGGAAGATCAAGCACTTAAAAAGAAATTGCGAAGGAATAATAAGAATATATTTGAACAATTACAGCAATTAAAGTTCCCAGGTTCTTACCGAACCGTTTGTAACTTTATCGCTGAATGGAAAGACAAAATGTTAGATGAAACTGACACAGTAAAAGAGGAATATGATAGGTTAACACATCCCCCAGCGGAAGCACAGATAGACTTTGGAGTTACAGAAGTTGTACATGAAGGGAAAGTAAAAGATATCCATTGCCTGATTTTGAGTTTCCCCTTTAGTAATGGAGGCTTTGTAACACCATTGCCAGCAGAAAATCAAGAGTGCTTTTTGGAAGGTATTAAACTACTTTTCGCACAAGTCGGCTTTGTTCCGAGGGAATTATGGTTAGATAATCTATCAGCAGCCGTTGTAAAGGCCAGAGGTCATGGTCAGGAAACCATTTTTACTGATGGCTTTCAACGATTTGCCAGTCACTATGGATTTGAGCCGATAGCCTGTAATCCAAGAAAGGGAAACGAAAAAGGGCATGTAGAAAATAAGGTTGGTTACGTTCGATATAATTTCTTTACGCCGTCACCGGTTGTTCAGGATTTGACGCACTTGCGTGAGTTATTATTCAAACATTGTCAGGATGATCATTTAAGGATGCATTATAAAAAGGGAATACGAATCGCTGATCTCATAAAGGAAGAAAAGAAATATGGTCTCGCATTACCTGAGAAAGAGTATCCAGTATTTAATAAAACGCTGGCTTCGGCTAATAAATATGGTGAGGTAAAAATTGATGGAAAGGAAATCCACATACCGAATAGTTATCACTATACACAATTGTACGTAATTAAGTATTGGGATGACTTTAAAGTGGTCTCTCCACAAGGAGAAGTGCTTTATAAGGGACCTAGACCATATATGAATCGCTCGAGGGAAATTCCATGGCAATCCATTTTGAAAAATTGGATGAGGAAACCAAGATCAATCACCTATTCTAGATACTTCCCATATCTTCCAGGAAGAATCGCGCATCATTTGAATAGCGAATCTATGAAACTCAGAAAAGAACGTGTCGATTGGTTACAGAGTTTAATAATAAAATACAGTATGCAAGAAATAGATGAGCGTTTCTATGAATTGTTACCAGTAGAAGATGAAGAAAATGGAAATGAATCATTACATGATTCGATTACACATCCGTATGATGTAAATTGGAGTATCTACGACTCCCTTCAACCTTTAAACCATTCGTTGAAAGGAGAGGAAGTATAGAATGTCTAATTTGATTAGGGAGAAATGTAAATCGTTGCGTTTAGCATATGTCGCAGACATATACGAGCAGATTCCCTTCGAGAATCCCGAGCAATATATCTCGGCTTTATTACAACAGGAATTAGAACATAGAGAGGTAGCTAAAGGAGAGCGTTTGATCAAAAAGGCGAAATTCATGAATGAGAAAGAATTAGAGGATTACCGGTGGAGTGAACATATTCGTTTCCCTCCACAAATGGATAGAGAAAGTCTCGAATCACTATATTTTATCGATAAAAAAGAGAATCTAATTTTAACGGGCGCCCCTGGGACTGGAAAGTCTCATCTGGTTACGGCGCTTGGCCGAAAAGCATGTAGATCTGGATATGAAGTCCGTTTCTATCGAGTGGCTGATTTGGTAGAACTACTTGAAAAATCTTGGCGAGAAGGACGCTTTCAAGCCTTACGCAACAGGTTTAATAAAGTAGATATGATTATTTTAGACGAGATGGGATATGTTCCATTTAGTAAGGAAGGCGCTGAATTATTATTCCAATTGATATCTGATTGGTATGAGAGATCTAGCCTTGTGATTACATCCAATTTAGAATTTAGTCAATGGAATAGAATATTTGCAGACGCACGTTTAACAGCTGCATTAGTAGATCGAGTTATTCACCACGCACACATTTTGAGCTTTACTGGAGATAGTTATCGCGTCACACATGCGCTTTCGAATCATCAATCATAATAAAATATGGGCTGGCAAAGTTCTAACCTTTTCATTGCAATCTTGTAACCTTTTAGGTTGCAAAACACA
>NZ_RBZO01000068.1 GCF_003628445.1 Oceanobacillus bengalensis | reverse complement strand
TGTATATGGTAACTTAAAAGTGAGCCACCATAGCAATTGAAAACTGAGCCACTTTTGATAGAAAATAACCCTAATGACATGTTAGGGGGAAACATCAGGAGTGATTATATTGAGTGAGAAACAGAAAATTATAAAATTATATTTGAACGGGATTAGTGAGAGAAAGATTGCAAAGGAAACCAAGAAGTCTAGAAATACAGTTAGTAAATATATAAAAGAATTTGAGAAAAGTAGGAATGAGGATGTTCGTAATCTACCGATTACAGAAAATATTATGGAGCCACCTACATATAAAAAGAGAACAAGTAGAAGGAAGGTATTAACTGAGGAAATTAAAAACATACTCAGGGGCTATATAAGGGGAAATGAGTGGAAAAGAAATCACTACATGGGTAAACAGCAAATGAAAATGATAGATATGCATGAGCATCTAGCTGATGCTGGATATTCTATAAGTTATACCACAGTAAGAAACTTTGTTAATGAGGAAACAGCAAAAGCTAAGGAAGTTTTCATCAGAAGATACTGTGAGCCAGGATATGAAGTTGAATTTGATTGGGGGGAAGTAAAGTTAAATATAAATGGAAAAATAAGAAGTTATTCACTTGCAGTATTTACGTTAGCATATAGTAATTATCGTTTTGCATTACTTTATCAGTCTGAATCACAAGTTTGTGTGTTAGACGTTCATACAAAGTTTATTGAATATATCGGCTTTATACCTTCGGTATTTACATATGATAATATGCGAACAGTTGTAAAATCATTTATTGGGAGAGAAAGAACCATCACGGATAGTATGACTAATCTATCTAACTATTATCAATTTAAAATCCGTCTTTGTGAGCCTAGAAAAGGAAATCAAAAAGGGCATGTGGAACGAAGTGTCGAATTTATACGAAGAAAAGCTTTTTCATTACAATACTCTTTCTCTAGTCTGAAAGAGGCTGAAGTTCATCTTTCTAAAACATTAGTAAAAATAAATGAACGAACTCATCATGAGCATAAAGAAAAGCGTGTTAACTTAATGGAAAAAGAAAAATCAGTATCAAAACTAGCAACAATAGCTCCATTTGATGTAGCTGATTTAGTTGAATGTCGAGTAGATAAATATAGCACGATAGTTATCAAACAAAATCACTATTCTGTTCCAGAAGGACATGTAGGAAAGTTTATTAAAGCAAAAGTAGGTGCCGATAAGATTAAAATATTTATTAAAGGAGAGCTAATAGCAGAGCATTCACGAAACTGGGGGTTACATCAATGGGAAATGAACATATACCATTATTTAAAAACATTCCAAAAGAAAAAAGGTGCCGTAGCTCAAAGTCAAAGTTTTAAGCAGGCACCAACACAAATTAAAAAATTATACAGTAATCATTATATAGGAAAGGAAAAGGAATTCATAGAGTTACTCCTCTATATCAAAGAAAACAATAACTTGAATAAGGTCATGCAAGCTGTTGAAGAATTGAAAACAATTCGGTCAGAATACGTAAATACCGAAAGAGTTTTATTCATCTGCGAGCAATCTACTCCAGAAGGAGTAAGCGTGCATAGCTGTGATGAAACTATGAATCAATCAGAAAGCAATATGAGAGCTTATGCGAATATGTTTAATCAAATGGATGAAGGAGAAGGAGTAACTAATTATGGATAACAGGCAACAGATTATTGAGATATGTAAGGAATTGCGTTTACCAAGCATCCGAAAGATGGTTCAGGATGAAACAGATTTTAAAAATCCCAAACAAGCCTATGAGGTTTTATTACAGGTGCTTCTACAGGAGAAAAGTGATAGATTAGTTCGGGCAAAACAAAATAGAATCCGAGCAGCCAATTTCCCACAAAAGAAACTCTTGGAGGAATTAGTGGTAGATGCTTTACCAAATCAAGCAAAACAAAAATTGCCACATCTAAAATCGTTAGATTTTATTAATGAAGGCCAAAATGTCATTCTTACTGGATCACCAGGAACTGGTAAGTCACATATTGCCATAGCATTAGGTATGGAAGCATGTTTAGCTGGATATAGAGTATTTTTTGCGACAGTACCATCATTAATTAACCAGCTAAAAGAACATCGTTCTGAGAGAACACTTCGATCATTTGAATTGAAATTTGAGAAATATGACTTGGTTATACTCGATGAATTAGGTTACATCTCATTTGATAAAGAAGGTGCAGAATTATTATTTTCTCACTTATCATTACGTGCTGGAAGGAAATCAACAATTATTACAAGCAACCTGTCATTTTTAAAATGGCAGGAGATTTTCCACGATCCAGTCTTAACCGCAGCATTAACAGATCGATTGACTCATAAGTCGCATGTGTTAAACATGAATGGTCCTTCTTTTAGAATGAAAGAAACCGAAGAATGGATAAAAACAAGTGCTGATAAAGTGGCTCAAAATTAACTTGCGAAATGGCTCACTTTTCACTTGCGAAATACA
>NZ_RBZO01000067.1 GCF_003628445.1 Oceanobacillus bengalensis | reverse complement strand
GTAAGCGTCAAATAATCCCCACCTATTTTTAGATGGGGATTTTGTTTATACTTTTTTTAGATTTATTTATTAGGAACACGACATTTCTCTGGAATCGTCGGCGACCAAGGAAGGAATTGATTTAAATTCGACTTATCTGTCATATCCATATTGGGAAGCTCTTCAAATAAGTATTTTAGGTAATGATATGGATTTAATCCATTTTCTTTTGCCGTTTCTACAATGCTATATATAATTGCGCTTGATTTAGCTCCCTTCGCAGTATTGCTAAACAGCCAATTTTTTCTTCCGATAATAAACGGTTTAATCGACCGCTCTGCACGGTTGTTATCAATCTCTAAACGACCATCCTCTAAGAAGGCTTCTAGGCGTTCCCATTGGTTACGACAGTACTTGATAGCTTGGCCGAGCGCACTTTTCGGCAATACCCGTGGCGTTTGCTCACGAAGCCATGCTGAAAAAACATCTAAAACGGGCTTGCTGCGTTCTAAACGTTTGTTATAACGATCTTCTGGACTGACGTCCTTCAAATCGCGTTCAATATCAAAAAGTTGGTTACAAAATGCTAGACCTTCTTTGGCTTTAACCGCAGAGGTACTCGCGGATTCAGGAAGTGCCTTCAAAGCATCTGTAAATTTTCTGCGGGCATGCGCCCAGCACCCAACCAACGTTATGTTAGGTATTCCATTGTAACCTGCATATCCATCAACACTTAAATATCCAGTGAAGCCTTCTAAAAAGCGACGTGGATGTTTACTTGCACGGGTTTGTTGGTAATCGTAGAGGACAATAGGTACATCCATTTGTCCAGAACGATATAGCCACATATAAGAATTCGATGTTGCTGCGCGCTCTGATTCACGTAAGACTTGTAACGTCGTCTCATCGGCATGTAAAACATCCAAGCCCAATAATTTGGCGTGCATTTCGTTATAAAGTAGCTCTAGCCAGGTACTAGAACCATGCACCATCCAATTGGCCATTGTTTGACGTGAGATGGATACGCCAAATCGTTCAAAATATTTCTCTTGACGATATAAAGGCATTCCCTCAACGTATTTTTGTGACATAATGAATGCCATTGCGGATGGCGAAGCCAGGCTTCCGGGGAAAACCGGCTTCGGCATTTTTGCAGTCACAATCGGTGTATTGATTTCACGTTGATCACAGTGACGACAACTGTAGACATGACGCACATGTTCTACCACCTTAACTTCAGCTGGAATGATTTTTAATTCTCTACGCACTTCCGTGCTCATTTCATGTAATACTCCGTCGCAACACGAACAGACCTGCTCATCGATAGGTAGGCGATATTCAATCGTCTCTTTGGGCAGGCTTTCAAGCTGTTGATCACGTTGACCTTTGTTCTTTTTACGTTTATATGTAATCGTCTCAAGCGTTGGTTCTTCTACCGTTGGATTAGCCGTATCTTCGGCTTCATTAAAAAGAGAGAGTTGATCCTGATTTGTTTTCTCACTTGACGATCCAAATCTGTGCTGTTGGCTAAGGCGAAATTGTTCCTTATACCATTTTAATTTTGCTTCCAACTCTTCTTTTTCCAATTCTAGCTTTTCTGTACGCTCGATGTAATATTCAATTGTATCTTTTGATTTCTGCACCGTTTTCTTCATATATTAAGTATACAAAATGGAACCCGGCTTGACTAGTCGGATTCCATATTTTCATCGACTATTTTTATAGAATGGTTCTGGCCTTTACTTCTGAATGTGCTTGTTTCTGTTGGATAGATAACCCATCTAAGAGCCAACGAAATTGGCGTGAACTGATATCCAACGGTGTGTCTTCTTTATCAGATGGCCAATTGAAGGTGCCACGCTCTAATCTTTTATAGTGAAGCCAAAATCCATTATTCTCCCATTGGAGAATTTTGAGCTTATCTCTTTTTCTATTACAGAAGACAAATAAGCATGGAGAAAATGGATCTAACTCAAAACACTCTTTTACAATTACTGCGAGACCATCAATTGATTTGCGAAGATCTGTACTTCCTTGCGCAAGATATACGCGTTCGAAATGATTATTAGTAATCATTGATTTTGTACAACACGCATCACATTCGATAGTAATTCCATATTCGTTCCTGGACGTACTTCAAGTGACAACATACCAATATGAATTAGTACAGATTCCTGGTCAGTGTGAACAGGTGGTAAATCCTGTACATTGACTGTTAGCCACTTTGTTTCAGGTTCTTCACTAGGGGGGAGTTCTCCTTTGAATTTTCGAATCCAGTAGTACATTTGATGGACATTAACATTTTGTTCGCGGCACCATTCAGCTACAATTAATCCACTGGATTGCCAATCATCAAATCTTGCTTTCCATTTTATTCTTTTATCAGCATCGTTCATGGCATAACCTCCAGAATATATTTCTAAAGAGATTATCTCATAATCAATCATGGGTTAGAAGGTGTGCATGGTTTGACGCTTAC
>NZ_RBZO01000066.1 GCF_003628445.1 Oceanobacillus bengalensis | reverse complement strand
GTATAAATGCTAGTCTAAGAATGTACAGAAATGATTGTTTAAGAATGTACAATTTGGATGAATAATCACATAATATTCTAGAGGTGATATTGTGTACATCCAAGTAAATATAAACATGGAAATAGAAATTAATAGTCTTACAGATTTGCCAAAATTAAAACTACTAATGGAGAGTTCAAAGATGAAGGTAAACAAAAGTAAATTAGCTCGTGATATGGGAGTAGATCGGCGGACGATTGATAAATATCTCGCAGGATATAGTCCAAAGACTTCTCGAGATCGAAAATCGAAAATAGATGATTATTATGAAGTCATATCGTTACTTTTGTCTGAAGAATCCCAACAAATATTTTTTTATAAAAGGATTCTATGGCAATACCTAACAGATAATCATGGTTTACAATGTTCGCAATCAGCATTTAGAGCTTACATATTAAAAAAAACGGAGTTTCAAAGTTACTTTAATTCAGGAAAACGAAGGAACGAAAAGAAGGAGGTTATTCGATTTGAAACCCCACCTGGTGAACAGGCTCAGCTAGATTGGAAAGAAAATATTCGATATGTCACGAAAGATGGGGAGATATTATTTGTGAATGTAGCTGTGCTTTTACTAGCACATTCGAGGTTTCGAGTATTTCATTTATCCATGTCAAAATCCCAGAGTGTATTGTTGTCTTTCCTAACGGAAAGTTTTGAAGCATTTGGCGGAGTCCCAAAGAAGATTGTCACAGATAATATGGCAACAGTGATGGATGATGCCCGAACAGATTACTTTGAAGGTAAAGTAAATGAACGTTTCTATCAGTTTTCAAAAGATATGGGATTTGAAGTAAAGCCATGTATAGCAGGAAAACCGAAAACTAAAGGAAAGGTAGAAGCTCCAATGAAATTCATTGATGAGATACATGCTTACCAAGGAAAATTTGATTATGAAGAGCTTAATCAATTTGTTCAAAAGTTATGTAATCGAATCAACTCAAGCTATAATCAGGGGTCAGGAAAGATACCTATATTGGCTTTTAAAAAGGAAAAGGATCTCTTATCTCCACTACCAAATGAAAGAATAAGAGATCACTATAAAATTAATCATATTCGTGTGAAGGTAAATCCTTCTAATATGATTTCCTACAAGTCTAACCAGTATTCAGTTCCCGCTGGATACATAGGAAAAACAGTAGGTTTACAAGTTTATGATAACCATATTTTTATTTATTATAACACGGATTTGATTGTTGAACATCTCATTAAGCAATCAAAAATTAATTATAAGGACGGGCATTATACGGAGACTTTAGCTAGACATCTACCGTATAAGACGGATACCGATATTGTAGAACTCGCTAAGAAGAATTTAGAGGCGATTGATGAGGTGTATAGAAATGAATAGTAGTTATACAAAGTTAATAGAAAACCTAGAGTATTTGAAATTAAATCAAATGAATTTACATCTGGATGAAACGATTGATTTCATGACAAAGAATCAACTATCTTTTACGGAAACATTAATAAAACTGACAGACTATGAAATTGATATGAAAGAAATCAATATGGTGAAATCAATGGTTAGAGTGGGGGCATTCCCGCATTTAAAAGAAATTAAGGACTTTGATTTTGAATTTCAGCCATCTATTAATAAACAACAAATATTAGACTTTACAACCTTACGGTTTATAGAGTTACAGGAAAATATTGTTTTCTTAGGCCCGAGTGGAGTGGGAAAAACACATTTGGCAACATCGATTGGAATCGCAGCTGCGAAGAAAAGAACAAGTACGTATTTTATTAAGTGTAATGATTTAATTATGAATCTTAAAAAGGCACAAACTGAAAATAGATTAGAGACTAGACTAAAACATTATGCGAAATATAAATTGCTTATTATTGATGAGATTGGTTACTTACCCATTGATGCAGAAGATGCCAAGTTGTTTTTTCAACTCATAGATATGAGATATGAAAAGAAAAGTACGATTTTAACGACAAATTCAAATTTTAAAGATTGGGGAGACGTATTCCAGGATACTAAAATAGCCAATGCGATATTAGATCGCGTCCTGCATCACGCTACAGTGGTGAACATTACAGGAGATTCTTATCGTTTAAAAGATCACTTTATAAAGAAAGATAAATAACAACATGGAAGGAAATAGCAATATGAGCTCATTTACGGCAAAAGAAGCAACAAAGTATTTTCGTTCATACGAGGTAAAATGTGATGAAGCATTAGTGCAGGAATGGCTAAATAATACAAATACACGACAGATTAACGCACTGGTCACTGAAAAGCATGTGTGGGAATTTACTGACTGGTGGAGACGTAAAGGCACTGCATACGAAGAAGGTATTGATGATAAGACAAAAATCGAAAGATTATTAATAGAAATTCAAAGATTAGAAAAGGAAAACGATACAATAAGAAAAGAGAAAACACTTCTTGAGCTTGATTTGGGCATTAGTCCATTTGATTGATTCACTAAGTGCCCCTGCGAATAAATCTTGCAGGGGTACTAAAAAACAAAAGTGTACATTCTTAAACAATCAAAAGTGTACATTTTATCGTTGACATTTATA
>NZ_RBZO01000065.1 GCF_003628445.1 Oceanobacillus bengalensis | reverse complement strand
TATTACATAGAATTGAATGAATTGGATTAGTTGGAACGCCGTATGCGGTGAAAGTCGCACGTACGGTGTGAACAGGGGGAAAAGGGAGCGATAACTTCAAACCCTTACCTATCTGTATCAAGAGGGATTAACGCTATTTTAAGTAGAATTAATTGTACTACTGGGCAGGTAGTTAAAAAGTTTTGTACTTTTCAATTTGTGTTAATTCGATAAAGAGGTCGGAAAATGAATATTGAAAAAGAGATTGTACAATTAAAATATCAAATTAAATTACTTAAATTTATGGTTAATGAAGATGATTTTCCTTTTTTTATGTATGCTTTAGACCATGATTTTGAGGAAAGTCAAGTCAATGCTTTATTAAAGGTATTATCGGCTTTTAAATACCGTTTAAACAAGGCTAAAGATAATACTTATGGTAATTCTTTTCACGAGTCAATTAAAGAAGATGAATCTTTAAAGTTGTTGTTAAAAACCTATCAAATCGAAGTACATGACATATATAAAAATGCATTACCAAATATTGCGGAGTTCAGAGACTACTTAAATTCTATATTTGCTGATAAGGAAATAAATTCAAAGCATTTACTCATGAGTTTAAAGAAACAATCAATTCATAAAAATCTTTGTGAAGATCTATTGAACCAGTTAGAGGAACTGTAATTAATTTCACTAACGGGTGCAAGAGTTAAACAAGGTGATCCAAGTAGTATCGCCTTTTTCTTATGGCTAAAATTTCGTTTTTATTTTTGGAATATTATGTTAGTGTTTAGGTAGAAGATTTTAAACTAACTGGTTAGTTTAAGAAGGAAATCTCTTAAAGTACAGAATTTTAGTGCCTTGCAACATAATATGATAACTGGGGATGGAGGTAGGACATTGAAATCAATTGAATTAAATGAATCAGTAACAACGTTTTTATCTACATACAAGCTATTTGAAGAAGATGAAATTCAGCAAGTCCAGTTACAGCATCGATTAGACTTAGTGAAGTCATTTAGGATAAAAAAAGGTATGAGTATAATAGAAATTGGCTGTGGCCAAGGCGATACAACAGTTGCATTAGCTGACGCAGTAGGAAAAGATGGAAAGGTTATCGGAATTGATCTTGCCAGTCGTAATTATGGATCTCCTTTGACGTTGGGGCAGGCAACAGACCTGATCAAGAAGTCTACATTGGGAGAACGTATCACGTTTCATTTTGAAATGGATTTTGACACATTTGACTCTAACGAGGTATTTGATATTGCAGTGTTATCCCATAGTTCTTGGTACTTTAAAAGACCAGAAGATTTACTCCGTTATTTTAAGAAATTGCGAAAAATCGCTAAACGGATATGCTTTGCTGAATGGGATCTTGACTTTACTCACATAACTCAGCGTTCCCATTTTTGTGCAGCTTCCATTCAGGCCATATATTCTAACTTCGTAAATAATGATGGAAATATACAGAATTTGTTTCATAAAATGCAAATTCAAGAATTACTTGAAAAGGCAGATTTCCATATCGAAAAGCAAGGTACAGTTAATGCAATGTATTTGCAGGATGCAAAGTGGGAGAAAAGTTATACGAATAGCATTCGTGAAGAGTTCGTAGATGCTCCCCCAATGATACAATCAATGGTCAACAGTTACTATGAACTCATGAATACCTCAAATGACAATGAGCAATCGTTAAATAGTTTCATTATATGTGCAAGCTGAGATAAAATTTTAAGCCTTGTAAACATACGACTGGAGCTGCAATAAGTCGAATTCTCCTTATTGCACAATAGGGTGCGATTGTTTAACAAGAACAATCGCTTCTTGTGCTAACTGGTAGAATACTTGAATAAGGAAAATTAAAAAATACTGCAATATGCGGACTCGCACAAGCTGGAGGTAATTACGATTGATAATAAAGAATTGACACAATTTACTTTAGTAGATGTTATTGAAAGGAAAATACATTTCACAAAAACAAATACTATATTTGATAAAACAGACTTTAAAGATAATGTTGAAGGTGCATTACTGGCTTATAATGAAATGTTGGCAGATGTTAAAGAAATGAAGGAAAATGAATTTGTAAATAAGTACATAAAAATAATAAAAAAACTTGCAGTACAGTTTGAAGATGAATTCAATGATAAAAGGGAAATAGAAAAAATGTCAGATTACAATAATGCAATTGTATCTATCTTGAAGTGTATTAACCCAATTTATGAGTATGATTTACAAGAATAGTAATTGTAGAAACTGATGAGAGAGTTGTTGAAGGCTTAATGGAGCAATTTATGTGAATTTTGGGGTGATATGATGACACGATATTATATTGCAGTGACGTATGATGTTTGCGAACATAATAATCTATATGAAGATATGAATGAATATCCTTTAGATTTATCCTTTGATATAGATAAGCAAATAAGGGAATTTGCAAAAACTGATGTTGCTCCCTTAATTAAAATTTATGAATCAGATACTAGTGATTTTAAATCGTTAAGATTGTACAGGGAATATAAATTTAAGGAATATGAGTGTGGTTGTAATCAATAGGTATTGTTCTACAAACGGGAGATTGTGGAACAGTTAAGATTATTGTTTATTCAACAATCAAACCATATTGTTTAGGATTGACTGTGAGAAAAGTATTTTATAAAAAAGGAGGGATATGGATTGATACCATTAGGTTGGATAACAGTAGCTTTCCTTGTAGTTGGGATTATTTTTTTTGTTTATATGCAGTTTTTTACCGAAATGACAGTTCAGGGCAAAGTTTGGTTTATATGGAGTATAGCTGCTTGGGGGGTAGTATGTATTTTCCTAGCTGTGTGGTCGTTTTCTGATTTCTATAATTAACTTATTTAGCTTATTCAATTATAGGGGGCAATAGCTGAACAGGGGGAGGTAATCTAATGAATATCATTTCTAATCAAGATAAGATTGGTACTTCTAAATTTGACCTGTATTTATTTAAAATGTTGTATTTGCTTCGTTTTAAAAAGTCTAAATGGCTAAAGAAACAAATCATACAAATTACTAAAGACATTGAAACGGTTAAAAATAGAAAAGTGTTTTAGTCGGAGATTGTGAAATAAGATACTTGAAGTATTTGGTGCTTTAACACAACAAGAAGATCGTCAATATGGCGGTCTTTTTAACTATAGTGGAATGTAAGAATTGATATTTTAATTTATATACTAATCAGTGGGGTGGAACATAATGACTGTGGGGAATGAGTATTTAAAAGTAGTTCAAGAGTAAACCCGTATTCAAACAACGCATATAAAAATACCAACACCTCCTGTTAAGATAGACATATCAATTCAAGGAGGTGCTTTTTTTATGCCAAGCCAAGAACTTACTATCGTCCCCGTTAC
>NZ_RBZO01000064.1 GCF_003628445.1 Oceanobacillus bengalensis | reverse complement strand
TATTATTACAATAACCAACGAATTAAAGGAAGATTGATCGGTATGAGCCCAGTTCAATACCGAATTCATACCGATCTAATCGTTGCTTAATAAAACTCCAACTATTGGGGGTCACACCAAAAATGAAATGTATTGCCGTAACGGTAGGACATGTATTTTCTCAACTTACTGCGCATTTTATATCAATTGCAACAAACAATATAATAAATTTATGTTAAATATTTCTAAAATTATGTACAATAGTCTAGTACGTGTTAAAATATAAGTAGACGTATGTAGAGAAGGTGAATATGGATGAAACTATGGATGAGAAAGATACTTGTAGCATTAATAACAGTTGCGACACTGGGAATGTACACACCTGTTGCTCTGTTAGAAGTGGATGCAGATAATAGTAAAGATAGTTTATCAGAAGCAGACTTACAGAATAGGGAAGCTACTAAAGCTGAGGTAACAGTAGATACTCCTATATCCCAAAATGTTAATAATAAAGCGTATTTTATAGATACGATTTGTGAAAAAGCAAAAACCCAAACATTAATGAAATTTGGACCAAGGATTGCCGATCGAGTGGAGGATGAGTTTGCAGAAACAATCCTACCAACCATTGAGAATGTTATTGAAACTCTAGTGGATCAAGCTGGCGATGAATATATATATTATGGAATAACAGAACAACCTGCGAAAGGATATGGGGAAAGAATATTCCATGTTTATGATTATCGCACACAAGATGATATTGCAAGATTCCATGTAAGACGTGATAATCGCCCGTTAGAGGGGTACTATTTTAATTTTCATTACCACTTAAGTAATGATGGATTTAAGGAGCATCATCAAATTGGAGAAATATTTTGGGCTAAAAATACCCCTCCGAAATGGATGGCTTAATTGCTAATTGAGGAAGCAATAATGCAGCTTATTTACTTATGAATAGTTGATGGGTTAAAATGGTACAAAGAATGTACTATTGGAGGTAATTAGTGATGGAAGAGATTACAGCAAAAGACTTAGAAGAAAAGCTAGAAAAAGGTGAAAAGCTAAATATTATCGATGTTCGTGAAGATGATGAGGTAGCCGGGGGGATTATTCCTGGTGCTAAACATATTCGCTTGAGTGAAATTCCTGAGCGTGTAAATGAACTAGAAAAAGATGAGCATTATTATATGGTTTGTCGCTCTGGTGGTAGAAGCGGAAGAGCTACTGACTTTCTAAAAGAACAAGGATATGATGTGACCAATATGGCTGGTGGCATGCTTGCTTGGGAAGGCGAAGTAGAGAAATAATTCGAAAATGCGTGGGAGGTGTCCATTTTAGGAATGGGCATCTCCTTTTAATTTATGCCGAGATGTTTGACATGTAGATGTGTGATATGTTATTTAAATTATAGAGATTATCACTCGACACCTTAGAGTGCTAATAATAGAATGAAGGAGAGATTACGATGGTGCAAAAGGAATTTAAAGCAGAATCCAAGAAGCTATTAGATATGGTTATTAACTCTATTTATTCAAAGCGCGAAGTCTTTTTAAGAGAGCTTATTTCCAATGCAAGTGATGCAATTGATAAAATTTATTACCGCGCATTAACTGATGACAACATCTCGTTTAATAAAGATGATTATTTTATTAAAATTGAAGCCAATAAAGATACTCGAACATTAAAGGTTATTGATACTGGGATTGGTATGACGAAAGAAGAGCTAGAATCAAACCTAGGTACCATTGCTAAGAGTGGTTCGTTTAATTTTAAAAATGAAAATGAAATTAAAGATGGTTATGATATCATTGGCCAATTTGGTGTTGGTTTCTACGCAGCATTTATGGTTGCTGATACCGTTACTGTAACTACAAGATCAATTGATAGTGATGAGGCTTATAAATGGGTTTCCCAAGGCTCAGACGGATACACCATTGAAACTTCTGAAAAATCCGATATAGGTACAGAAATCATCTTAGAGATAAAAGAGAATACAGAAGATGATAATTATGATGAGTTTCTTGAGGAGTATCAATTAAAACAAATTATTAAAAAATACTCTGACTTTATTCGTTATCCAATTAAAATGGACGTAACAGAAAGCAAACTTAAAGAAGGTTCTGAGGACGAGTACGAGGACGTTATAGACGAACAAACGGTTAATTCAATGGTACCTATCTGGAAGAAGAATAAGAGTGAACTGACAGATGAAGACTATGAGAATTTTTACAATGAAAAACGTTATGGCTATGACAAACCGTTAAAACATATCCATATCAATGTTGACGGATCGATCCGATATAACGCCATTCTCTACATCCCAGAAAATGCACCATACAATTATTACACAAGAGAGTATGAAAAGGGCTTAGAACTTTACTCAAATGGTGTTCTAATTATGGAAAAATGTGCAGACTTACTTCCTGATTATTTTAGCTTTGTTAAAGGGATGGTAGACTCTGAAGACTTATCCTTGAACATATCTAGAGAGATGCTTCAGCATGATAGACAATTGAAGCTGATTGAGAAGAATATTAATAAGAAGATTAAAAAAGAATTGCAAAACATTTTAAGAGATGACCGTGAAAAGTATGAAAACTTCTTCAAAGCATTTGGTCAACAACTGAAATATGGTGTTTACAGTGATTTTGGAGCGAATAAGGAAGTACTGCAAGACCTATTATTATTCCACTCATCGAAAGAGAAGAAGCTTGTAACACTAGAGGAATATGTTTCAAGAATGCCTGAGGAGCAAAAATACATTTATTATGCTGCTGGTGATTCGATTGATCGCATTGAAAAACTCCCTCAGACTGAAATGCTTGCAGACAAAGGCTTTGAAATCCTATACTTCACAGAGGAAATCGACGAATTTGCAATTAAGATGTTAATGCAGTACAAGGAAAAAGAATTTAGATCTGCATCTAGCGGTGATTTAGGTATTGATGAAGAAGAAAGTAAAGAAACAAAGGAAAAGGAAGAAGAAAACAAAGATTTATTTGGAGCTATGAAGGAAATTCTTTCTGACAAAGTAAAAGATGTAAAAGCGTCTAAACGATTAAGATCACATCCTGTATGCCTAACAGCTGAAGGGGAAATTTCCATTGAAATGGAAAAGGTAATTAATGCCATGCCTGATAATCAAAGTGTTAAGGCAGATAAAGTATTAGAAATAAATCTTGATCATGATGTTTTCAAATCGCTTAAAAATGCATATGAAAATGATAAAGAAAAACTAAGCTTATATACGAACCTACTTTATAACCAAGCACTACTCATTGAAGGGTTGCCAATCAATGATCCAGTAGAGTTTACGAATGATATTTGTAAAGTGATGGTACATTAAAATGATAAAAGCCTCTGCAGATTAGCAGAGGCTTTTTGTGCGACGGGCAGTTGCACAAGGTGCTGACATCAGCGCCTATTTCTGTTTCTTTTCAGGACAGAGACGACACTGAGGTGTAACGACTGGAAGAAAGAGAGAAACAGAATTTCCA
>NZ_RBZO01000063.1 GCF_003628445.1 Oceanobacillus bengalensis | reverse complement strand
GTAAAATTAAGTTGGGTCATCATCAATTCCTCCTATTACGATATTTTTGTGGTTAAAAACATTGTAACATGGGGTTGATGATTGGCCCTTTTCTTTTTACACAATTATACGGGCTTAATCCATAAATCCCGAGAAGAAAGCATATATCCCGAGAAGAAAGCATATATCCCGAGAAGAAAGCATAAATCCCGAGAAGAAAGCATAAATCCCGAGAAGGGAGCATAAATCCCGAGAAGGGAGCATAAATCCCGAGAAGAAAGCATATATCCCGAGAAGAAAGCATATATCCCGAGAAGAAAGCATAAATCCCGAGAAGAAAGCATATATCCCGAGAAGAAAGGATATATCCCGAGAAGAAAGCATAAATCCCGAGAAGAAAGCATATATCCTGAGAAGAAAGCAAATATCCCGAGAAGAAAGCAAATATCCCGAGAAGAGAAGATATATCTCCAGAACTAATCTCGACGAGAAAAGCCTACTGCAATTCAGACTCTTCTCCACCGAGAAAGCAGTATATTACTTTCTTACCTCTTTTGACTTTTCTAAAGGTGTCTTCAAGAAGATTGTTTTGTGGATAAGCTTCACCAAGAACCGTACACCACTAACTAGTAAATACCCTATTAATACACCAACCGTGTTCAAAAATAAATCATCAACATCAAAACTACGTGAAAGGATTTTCATGATAGAAAGTAGTAGCTGAAGAATCTCTATAACGAATGAAAATAGAAATCCAATAACAAATATTTTTTTAAATAATATTTTTGGATCGAGTAGAACGAGTAAACAACCTAATGGAATGAAAACCACAATATTTCCGATTATGTTTACACTTGCGTTATGTAATTCTCCTTCCAGATATAGATTAATATAACTCCTAATTGTTTGAAATGGAATTAGGTTCATTCCAATCCATTCCCTTCGTATTCCACTAATAGAAGAGAGGATAGTTAAATGGAAGATGGATATTGTATAAGCTAAAAGCAATAAATAGATTATTTCGCGAGCAAAATGTATGTATCGTGCGTTTCTTTTTAAATAGATATATCTTCCAATACTATATACAAAAAGTGTTAATAGAATCTCAAGAAACGGTAAAGTACTCAGATACCCCAAAGTAAACCTCTCCAATCTCTATGATTAATAGTATAGTGATTATCATGTGAATTCAATAGGTTGGTACAAATCCTTAATCATGATAAAATACTTTTAAACAACGTATTGGAGGGAATAAAAGTGGCACTTACATTTTACTGGTACCCAAAATGTGGTACTTGTCAAAAAGCGAAGAAATGGTTTGATATGAATCAAGTTGCATATAATGAAGTACATATTGTAGAAGAAGTCCCATCAAAGGAGCAAATATTAACACTTATTGAGAAAAGCGGATTACCTGGGAAAAAGTTTTTCAATACGAGTGGGAAGAAATATCGAGAATTAAACATCAAAGATAAAATAAAAGATCTGGCAACAGAGGAAATGGCTGAAATCCTTGCTACAGATGGAATATTAATCAAACGCCCAATCGTAACGGATGGAGAGAAAGTGACTGTTGGTTTTAAAGAAGAAGTGTATAAGGAAAACTGGCTCTAGTTCTAGGTAACTCATTGTCATTTTAGTGCTTTAAAAATAGACCATTAAATTGTATAGTTAATATGAACGCACGAATATAGAAGTAAGATAATGGAGGGGTAATGATGAGCTTACCAGAAGAATTATTGTATTCAAAAGAACATGAATGGGTAAAAAAAGAAGAAAAGAAAGTACGTATTGGAATTACAGATTTTGCTCAAGATGAACTTGGAGATATCGTTTTTGTTGAGCTTCCAGAGGTGGGAGATACACTAACTGCAGATGAACCTTTTGGAAGTGTTGAATCGGTAAAAACCGTTTCAGAATTATACGCTCCAGTTAGTGGTACAGTTGTCGAGGTCAATGAGGATTTAGAAGATAGTCCTGAATTCGTTAATGAATCTCCATACGAAAAAGCGTGGATGGTTGTATTAGAATTGTCTGATGAGTCCGAACTAGACAACCTATTGACAGCAGCAGCTTATAAAGAGCTAACAGAACAAGATTAATGTATATATCTAGGCTAACTCATCACATTATAAAAATGTGTATAGTTGGCCTTTGTTTTATCATATACTGTAATTAATTGAATATTTCAATAAAATAAGCATCTGTTTGCTTACTTAAGGAGTGCTGTATGATGATGACTACGGGTTCGGACAAAGTAATCATTGTGGAAGGGTTGACTGATAAGCGGCAAATCGAGAAAGTCATAAACGACGAAGTAACGATTGTTTGTACAAATGGTACGTTTGCTATTGAACGATTTGATGAGCTGTTAGAGATCTATCACTTAGATGAGAAGGATGTCTTTATTTTAGTTGATGAGGATAAGTCTGGTTTGAAGTTAAGAAAGCAGCTTGCTAGAGAATTACCTCACGCAGATCATATTTACGTTAGTAGTGAATATCGGGAGGTTGCGACAACTCCGGAACATATTCTTGCTACTACTTTAGTAAGCAAACATTTTTCAGTGGATCCAGTATTTTTAATTAAAAATTTGTAGGGTGGTATTTTTGCAAGAAATAACAAGCGAACAACTAGAAGAAGGAAATGCTATAATATACATTTATACGCCTTTTTGTGGCACCTGTAGTGTTGCAAGGGCAATGCTTGAAAAAATCGAATCAATTCACAATAAAACAATATTTTATGAAATGAATGCATCTTTTTATCCTGAATTTATGCAAGAAAATAAGGTAGAGAGTGTACCATGTCTATTTATAAAAAGAGAGAATGAGATCAAAGAGAAAGTTTATGCATTTAAATCAATTGGAAATATTTATTCCTATTTAATGGAATATAAACCTGAATTATTTGCAGAGCGTTAAGAAATTGGCAAATTTGGCTGATTTCTTTTTCTTTGGAAGGATGTTTTCTAAAAGTAAGTTGCTATTTTTTTAGATATAGTTATGACGTAGTAGATATAAATAGTGAACTTATTCATTCGGTGTGAAGCACGTCGTTCCGGAAACACACTTCGCTTTCCGCGAGGAGGGCAGAAGCCGTGCCTAAAGGTGGCGTACTACCCGTAGCGGAATCGGACGTGCACTTTCTGCGCAGTTTATACAAATTTCAACAGATAATACGAAAGAATTATTAGGAAAAGTAGCGTTATTATATTGACAGTATAATCCCTGTATGCTAATATGAAATCCAAGTATTCAATAAAACTTAATACGATTTTCTCTTATCAAGAGCGGTGGAGGGACTGGCCTTATGATACCGCGGCAACCTTCAAACTTAGGTTTGAAAAAGGTGCTAATTCCAGCAGAGCAATGCTTCTGAAAGATGAGAGAACGGTAGACTACATATTCTGACGTCTTTCTGTTCTCTTACAGAAAGGCGTTTTTGCTTTTATCAAATATATGACATCTAAGGAGGTACCATCGTGATATCTATTAAGGGTTTAAGTAAAGTCTTTACATTCAATAATAAGAAACTTACAGCAGTAGATAATTTAACCCTTGATATTAAAGAAGGGGAAATATTTGGTGTGATTGGATATAGTGGTGCAGGAAAAAGTACTTTTATCCGTTTATTGAATCGTCTTGAGGAACCAACTCAAGGAGATATATTGATTGATAAGCAAGAGATAACAACACTTAGTGCGAATCAACTTCGTTTAGCAAGGCAGGACATTGGGATGATCTTTCAACATTTCAACTTGCTTTGGTCGCGGACTGTGAAGGATAATATTGCATTTCCGTTAGAAATAGCTGGTATACCAAAGGCCAAACGAGAAGAACGCGTACAGGAACTAATTGATTTAGTCGGTCTTACAGGCAGAGAGAACGCCTATCCCTCACAATTAAGTGGGGGACAGAAACAACGTGTTGGAATTGCTAGAGCATTGGCTAATAATCCCAAAGTGTTGTTATGTGATGAAGCAACATCAGCACTTGATCCGGAAACAACGAATGCGATTTTAGATCTATTAGTGGACATTAACAAAAAACTAGGTTTAACGATTATCCTAATTACACATGAAATGCATGTAATTCGTAAAATCTGTCATCAGGTGGCAGTGATGGAACAAGGGAAAATGGTTGAACAAGGAAATGTGTTAGAGGTATTCTCGAACCCAATAGCGCAAGTAACGAAGAAATTTGTAGCACAAGTCATGGGAACAGCTGATGAAGGAGAAGATATAAAGTCTTTACAGGAAATGTATACAGATGGCAAGCTTATCCATCTCCATTTTGTCGGTGAATCTACAAACCAAACACTGATCAGCCAAATAGCAAAAAAATTCCCTATTGATATTAATATTTTACAAGGGAAAATTACGCAAACACAAGCTGGTGGTTATGGAACGTTGTTTGTTCAAATGATTGGAGAAGAAGAGGAAATAAACAAGGCAGTTGTGTTTATACGTGATGAGACCTCTGCGGAAGTGGAGGTAATTGAAAATGTTAACTGATTTATTTCCAAATATCGATCCACAAGACTTATTAGAAGCGACACAAGAAACATTATATATGACAATTCTTTCGTTATTGGGTGTCGTAATATTCGGTTTATTGCTTGGGTTGCTGTTATATCTTACAAATAAAAACGGAATATGGGAGAACAAGTATTTATACTTAATTATTTCAGCATTCGTCAATATTTTCCGAGCAATTCCTTTTATCATTTTAATCCTACTCTTGTTCCCATTTACAGAAATTTTAGTTGGAACCATTCGTGGACCAAATGCAGCATTGCCTGCTCTGATATTAGGTTCAGCTCCTTTCTATGCTAGGTTAGTAGAGATTGCGTTGATTGAGGTAGATAAAGGTGTAGTCGAGGCAGCAAAATCAATGGGTGCCAAAACAAGAACAATTATCTTTAAAGTCTTGCTTCCAGAATCGATGCCTGCATTAGTTTCTGGAATTACGGTTACGTCGATTGCTTTAATTGGATATACAGCAATGGCGGGTGTTATTGGTGCAGGTGGGTTAGGAAATCATGCGCATTATTATGGCTTTATGCGTAGAGATTTTGATGTAGTATTTTTATGTACGATTTTGATTGTCATTATTGTATTTATTTTCCAATTTATTGGTGACTTTATTTCTAAAAAAATTGATAAAAGATAACACCTATTTTTTTCAAATAAAAATAAGAAAAGGGGATATAAACATGAAAAAGTTATTGGCATTTATTTCCATTTTATTTGTATGCTTCTTAGCTGCTTGCGGTGGCAATAATGATGCAGAAAATGGTGAGGAAGCATCAACAATTAAAGTCGGGGCATCTAGTGTACCACATGCAGAAATATTAGAAGAGGCAGTTCCGTTGCTTGAAGATGAAGGAATCACTTTAGAAATTGAACCCTATGAAGATTATGTATTACCAAATGATGATTTAGCGAGTGGAGATTTGGATGCAAATTTCTTCCAACATGTTCCTTTCTTAAATCAAACGATTGCAGATACTGGATATGAAATTGAATCGATTGGTGAAATCCATATTGAACCGATGGGTGTTTACTCTCAAAATATTAAAAGTGTAGAGGAAATCGCGGAGGGTACAGAAGTTATTCTAAGTAATTCTATTGCAGAACACGGAAGAATCTTATCCTTGTTTGAACAACAAGGTTTGCTTACTTTAGATGAAAGTGTAGAAAAATCAGCAGCGACAATCGATGATATTGTTGAGAATCCAAAAAACTTAACATTTTCACATGATTTTGCACCAGAATTCTTACCGGAACTTTATCATTCTGAAGAAGAAGCGCTTGTTGTAATCAACACAAACTATGCAATTGGTGCTGAATTAAATCCATTAGAGGATGCAATCTTTATTGAAGAGGAAGAATCTGAATATTATAATGTCATAGCTGTTCAGTCTGAAGATGTTAACAATGAAGCATTACACAAACTTGTAGAAGTATTAATATCTGAAGACATTCAAAACTTTATCCTTGAAAATTATGAAGGTGCAGTTATTCCTGTTGGTGGAAATAGTTAAATATCGAGCATTCGTAAGTATTAACTTGTAATTTTTTATATTTTTACGTATTCGGGCTATTTTGAGTGTGGTAAGGAAATAAATATGAATCTATTCCGTGAGAAGCCTTTAAATCCATATTGTTAGTTTATTTGTCAAGTGATATCCTTATAATAGACTTCCTGAAAGGATGATTCTTTACTTATGAATTACACGCAAGAAATGGAGAAGGCCATGGAACAGGCCCACGGGATGAACTTTGCTGAGTATGAAAGAAAGTTATCTAATCGAATGAAGGTTGAAAGAAGGCGCGATTTGGATTATCAGAGGAGTAAAGAAGTCGTTGCAAATGCAACCGCACAAATTCATAAATAAACAAAAAGTGCTGGTGCTCGGAATAGAGTTCCAGCACTTTAACTTTAGGCTTTTTCGTCATGTTTGTTATGTATATTCTTCGTAGTTGATATAAACTTCGGACTAATTTAATTCAGTATTGTGTGAAGCACGTCGTTCCGGAAACACACTTCGCGCACCTTAAGGCGGCTGATGAGCCCCCTTCGTGCTAACGCACTACGGTGTCTCATCTAGGCCTCTCCTCCTGCAGGAGTTATCATGAACGAAACTAGCCCCTTAATCGTAATATCGTAGATTAATTTGGTAATACTGCATTACAAAACCCAAATACC
>NZ_RBZO01000062.1 GCF_003628445.1 Oceanobacillus bengalensis | reverse complement strand
CTCCATATCAAATTGTATAAAGATGCTTGTTTTTCTATAGCTTGGTAATTCTGACTGAATCTTCTGCCTTGTATTTAAAAAACATTGTAACTTAATTTACACAGGATTTTGGACTTGACTGCGGATATCCTGAGAAGCGAGCAGATATCCCGAGAAGAGAGCGGATATCCCGAGAAGAGAGATTATATCCCGAGAAGAGAGATTATATCCCGAGAAGAGAGCGGATATCCCGAGAAGAGAGCATATATCCCGAGAAGAGAGATTATATCCCTAGAAGAGAGCGGATATCCCGAGAAGAGAGATTATATCCCGAGAAGAGAGCAGATATCCCGAGAAGAGAGCAGATATCCCGAGAAGAGAGCAGATATCCCGAGAAGAGAGATTATATCCCGAGAAGAGAGATTATATCCCGAGAAGAGAGCAGATATCCCGAGAAGAGAGCATATATCCCGAGAAGCGCAATTCCGTCCAAAAATACCATTCATTAATTCCATAGGACAAGCATAAACATGAATAAAAAGCTTTGGACAAGCGGGTGATGAATTGGGCTATATTTTCACATTCTTAATTGGATTTGGACTAGCAGTAATAGGAGGAGTAACATTAATTGCATATTTAAATTTTTTACCAGCTGGGCTTTCATGGGGAGATTACTTTATTTATACTACAGGAAGAATTGAATGTTACTTTTTTCCTGTAGGTTTAGTTATAATGGCACTTGTACTTTATCTTTATCCAAACAACCCATAATCGTTCTATAGAAGAATATTTTTCTAATTCATGGTCAATAATGTATGGTAAGTTACGTTGTTCAGCTGAACTTAAAATAAATGAATTATTGAGAATGAAATTAGAGAAGAATTGAAGTTTTAATAAAGCGAGGGTTGTTTATGTTATATTTGCATGATGTTTGGGTGAATTGGTTTGAAGGGGAAGAAAATGGATATAGTGTGTGTTATTTTCATGAATGGCGGAAAGAGGATGGAATTGAGTTATTAGATCAAGTACCACTCCTTTACATAACATCAGGGTTATACAATTACATTGAAAATGATATGCACGACCTGCCGAAAGGACTTCTAGATGCCATTTACAAACGCGCATATATACGAAAGGGGCATGAAAGATCCGTTTTGGACTTTGCATGTGTCGTAACAAATGGGGAAGACATCATTGCATTCGATACGATTGGTTATCAAATTCCAATTCGTAAGAGCAGATTAATTCCAAGACAAGAGCAGCTTGTTTATGACATGATTAAAAAGACAAAACCACAATCATTTGGTTTTGATGAAGAAAATTATTCAAAAGAATATCATATGTTATCAATGGCACCTGAACTTGTATTCGGTCTTACTAGAAAAGAACGTCAATTAAAGCAGCTATTAATGATTGCATTAGATCAATTACGGACAACAAACAATTTAGAGGAATTACGTTACTGGTTAACAGAGTGGGATCCAAAACAATACCCATTCATTCGTTATATGGATGAAGAAAAAGTATGGGAAACGCTTTATGATGGGGTGAAAGATGGATGGAGTGAGGCACAAGAAGAGTTGTGTGCCAAGTTAATAAAGGGCCAGCCGTTTTTAGAGAAAATGTGGGAAGTAGAAAATGGGCAAGAACAGCAGAATGCTTCCAATCAAAAGTAAAGCAATTCATTGGTATGAAAAAAAGGCATCCTCGGGAAGTGGAGGATGCCTATTATTGGTGCTATTTCCTTTTTGTAACTCTTCCTAGTCCCATTGCTTTTTTCGCTTTGGCTACTGTTTTGTTCGCAACGAATGATGCTTTTTCTGCTCCATTGTCTAGAATGTCATCTAAGTTATCAGATTCAACCAGCACAGCATATTTTTCTTGAATTGGTTGTAATAGGCCGACAACTGCATCAGCAACACCTTGTTTAAATTCACCATAGCCTTTGCCTTCGTATTTTGCTTCTAATGATTCAATGGATTCCCCTGTACAGCTAGAGTAAATTGTTAATAGATTTGAGACTCCAGGTTTATTTTCTTTGTCGTATTTCACAATTCCATCTGAATCCGTTACAGCACTCTTAATTTTTTTCTCAATTTTCTTCGGATTATCCAACATCGAGATAAATCCTTTTTCATTCTCATCTGATTTACTCATTTTCTTCGTAGGATCCTGTAATGACATGATACGTGCCCCAACTTTAGGAATACGAATTTCTGGTATAGTAAAGATGTCGTTGAAGCGGTTATTAAAGCGCTCAGCCAAATCTCTAGTTAATTCAAGATGTTGCTTCTGGTCATCACCAACAGGTACTACATTTGTTTGATAGAGTAAAATATCTGCAGCCATTAATGCTGGATAGGTAAGTAATGCGGTTGAAACAGCTTCTTTTCCTTTTGATTTATCCTTATATTGTGTCATTCTTTCCAATTCACCTACATAGCCAATGGACTGAAGCATCCATCCTAGCTGTGTATGTGCAGGAACTTCCGATTGTATAAACAGCGTTGCCTTCTCTGGATCAATCCCTGATGCTAAATATAGTGCGGCGAGGGAACGGATATTTTGTCTTAATTTTAATCGATCTTGAGGAACGGTTATCGCATGTTCATCCACAATACAGAAGTAACATTCATAGTCATTTTGTAACGCAACAAATTGTTTGATTGCTCCTAAATAATTACCTAATGTTAATGTTCCACTTGGCTGTATGCCTGAAAAGATTTTTTCCATATTTATATCACTCCATTTCTTTTTCTCCATTAAAAAAAGCCCATTAATCCTCTTCTTGAGAAGGGACGAATGAACCCCCGTGTGCCACCGTACCACTAAACTTTGGGTATGCCCATTCCTCATTCGTCCCGTTAAATTCCTCTAAAGCCTCAATTATAAACTTTATTATGCTAGCCTCATCTTTCCCAATTTTATTAGGATCTTTATCCCACAAGGTAGATAATAGGCTAAATAGGACTATTTGATTTTGTTCTTTTACTTTCTTTTTACTTACTCTGCCTTTTTCAGTTTTGAGTTCTTCTTTTAAATGATTAAATTTTTCGGTAGGTACGGTGGTGATACTCATTGCCTTTTTAGCAAACTTTAAATTAATTACCATTTCCTTATTTGGCTTATACTCAATTGATTCTATCACATGTTTTAAATAATTTCTTACTTGCTTAGTTGTTTGATTTTTATAAAAGGTTTCAGGCTGAAGTAATAATCCTACAACTTCCTGCAATTCAACTTTTTTCATACTTTGTTCTTCTTGTTCTTCATTTAATTGGTTTTTTTGCTTTCTTAATGTCCTAATCTCTTTAGTTAATTCCTCACCTTGTTTTATTAAATCCATTTTAAACTCCGGATCAGTTACTTGACCAATGCTAGAGATAATTCCTTGCTTAGACTCTTCTGCTTTTTTAATTTTGTTATCTAGGCCATTTATCTTCTCAAGGTAGGCAGTATTATTTTCTAACGCATCTTTTTGATAACTATATAATGTTTTCAGTACATTAAGCAATACAGTTGCATTACCAAATATGTCAAGAACTATATTATCAACCTTTTCACAACGCACCAATTTCTTATTACTACAGTTTTGACCTTTACTTTTTATTGCTACATCACATTTGTAATAATAAAACTTAGAACGTGTCCCATCTTTTTTTACTTTTCCCAATGTGTATGTGCCATTCATAGCTCTACCACATTCATTACATTTCAACATACTGGAAAGTAAATAGGGACTATTTTCTCTTTGAGGGTCATAGTGCTTTTGTTTAGGCTTTCTTTCCTGTAGTTTTTGTTGAACTTTCTCCCATGTTTCAAACGGAACAATTGGAGTGAAATCAGGTTCCTTTCCTTCTCTAAAATTCTTACTCCAATACCATTCCTCAACTGGATTATCTGATCTTCTTTTCTTAGTAATTCTTTTTCTTCTATTCTTAACCATATAACCAGTATAAGATGGATTTCTAAGAATTCTCCAGACTTTTTTGCTGTTGAAGTATATCCCTTTGTAATTTTCTTCTGATCCTTTTTTACGGTATTTTTTTAACTCATTTTCATTTAAAATATCAGCATACTCTTCGTCTGCTAAGCGTACAATTTCACTTTGGCTTTTATCGTCTTCTAAATACCATTTAAAGATATTTTTAACCAATTGAATTTCTTTTCTATCACCCAAACAGTATTTTTTCCTTTTCTTCCCACCAATTTCAACATCTTCTATCGAGAGTCCTATTGGAATTGTACCACCAACATAGCATCCCATATCAACGAGCTCATTCATATTTGCAGATACTTTCTTTCTTACGTCTTCACGCATATTCTGATCAAATATAGACTGGATTAAATCCATCATTGTATTACTGTTCCAATCAAGAAGGTTTACTTCCTTACCACTATTCGCAAAGAATATACTAACACCCTTTTCCTGCAAGCTAGTAGTCATATTTATAAAGTCCTTAACTACCCGTGTGTATCTGCTACTGTCATAGCAAATTAAATATGTAATATTGTAAGTATCAATATCCTTTAGTAATTGTTGAAAAGCAGGACGGTCTTCAAAATTCTCGCTAGAAACATCTTCATCATAATAACCTTCATTGACAAGAGTAATGGAGTTATTGTCAGCAAAACTTTTAATAGCATTATACTGCTGTTGTGGACTAATTTTGTTTCCTGTTTTATCTACACTTGTTCTTATATAAGCAGCACCTAATTTCAACAAATCTCCTCCTTTTCCACCAAGAATTAGGGCTAATATCCTTCTGTAATCAGAGTTATCACCTTAAGTATATAATCACCTATGTATAAAAATAAGTAGGATTACAGGTACATCTTTGCTTCTTTTATAATACTTTGTCCTTGTCTTTTGCGCAAAAGTTTAGCATAAAGGGGACAACACTTCAGATAAAACAATTATACTACTACATTGCTAATGAGATAAATTAAGAATTATAAGTAATCACGATTATGAAAATAATTGAGGTTTTGAATTAAAACTTTTGATTGCTGGTACTTATCCGTCTATTTTAGGTCAGTTAATCAACTCAAAATGCAAGGTCTTTACCTCTTTTATTTTATTGCGGAGAAATTAAAGAAAGCGCGTTAGAATAGTTTTAAATTAAATGGAGGTGAATGACCGTGGGGAAAGTGATTGATTCACTGTGGCACAAATTGGCTTTGCTGGCTATAATGATTTACTATTCAGGAATTTTTACAACAATATGCTTACCGATGATGTGGTTGCATTACAGAATACCAGCCATAAATTATTATATATTTTCTCTAGGGATATTGTTTTTGGGTGGGGTGATTTTCAATTTAGTTTTAAATATATATCCTATCAAAGAAAAGGAATTAGAGGAGGAAATTCCAAAGTATTTTGTTATCAGTACTTTTACTGGTAAATTCATTACCTACAGTTTACTTAGTCTTACGATTTTTATTTTAACAGATAATTTTATTGTTAGTATATATTACCTATTGTTTCTAATGAGTGGGGGATTTTTTTGGTTCTGTATTCTTAGAGGATATATTTTGGCTAAAAAAAATTATAAGGAAAGTGAAATTAAAAAAGGTATTCCTTGGCAAGGAAAGGTATTGGTGTTTAGTATCCCAATTTCTTTAATACTAGGATATTTTATGTTTTATTAAAATAATTTGTTTGCTATATTTATAGCTGTAGGGTGAATGTACTGATTAAAAAATATCAGCTCATCATTTAACCTACAGCTATTTTAATATAAAAACAAATGTGGATTTTTAAAATGGTAGATCTTCGCTTGTAATCACAATATCACCCTCAAATAAGTACTCGACAAGTCGTGCAAATTCAGGATTACTCTTGTCTTGTTCAAATACTTTGATTATGAAACTCTCTACTTCGTTTAATGTACATTCTTTAATAGATTCTTCTTTGTTTCTAACCTCATCATGAATGAAAAAGATAAACTCAATAATGCCATTGAAGTATTCATATGAACCATTTTCTAAATGCTTTAGTCTATAACAATTTTCTTGATAGTTCCACTCTATGATGTAGTTAGAATTAAAATTGAATTTATACTTATGGGTATATTTACATTTAATCTTCCTAATTGAAAATGGCTCCTTAACTTCACCATTTATTACGGATTCAACCACATCATAAACATCAGAAATTGCTATTTGTCCGTACCAATCATAGTGTGGATTTAGGTGGAAAATATCTATATATTTTTCTAAATCGTTTTGTCTAAGGTGAGCACTATCTTTTCCAAAATGGTTAAAAATATCTTTGATTTTAACAGGTGAGTCCCTATCGGCCCATATTGTTTTGCTATTAAAATGGACTTCTTTACCTATCAGTGCAAGTTCATGAAAAGAAGTATAGAAACGACTATGATATTTTGATTTTGTTTTTTTGTAGAAATACTTTTGTAGGTTCCTTATTTCCTCACAAAAATTAAAGAAAACCATTTTGTCTTTTATATTTATTGATTCCTCTTCTATTAGGTAATTCATTAGCCCGTCATAATCTGTATATCCTAGTATCGAATTGTTAGAAAGAATTTTAAAATCGAATGAACTATTCCATGAAATATAGTAGTTGAATGCATAGTCTTCCTCAACTAATTTTAAATGGTAGGTCTCTTTTAAAGTCTCAAGTTTATTTTCGTTAAGGATGTTCGGTATTTTTGTTTCCAACTGTTTATGAACAAACTCTAAAAATCCCTCATAAGAACGTAGATAACCTTCACAGTAGATGTCGTAAAGATGAAATATTCTAAGGATATTAAAAATAACATTATCCACATTAATATTACCAATAGATTTTAAACACTCGGAATCCAGATGGAATATAGGAATATCCTCACTATCTTTGTAAGCGTCAAATAATCCCCACCTATTTTTAGATGGGGATTTTGTTTATACTTTTTTTAGATTTATTTATTAGGAACACGACATTTCTCTGGAATCGTCGGCGACCAAGGAAGGAATTGA
>NZ_RBZO01000061.1 GCF_003628445.1 Oceanobacillus bengalensis | reverse complement strand
AAAATGCCTGGAACGCATCCTCTTGATAATCATTGTAACATATGGGTAAGCCGTATGCCTTAATAGGGCACGTACGGTTTGATAAGGGGGAAGCCATGAGAATGGTTTCCCTACTTTATTACTGTACACGATAAATGAAACAATAGGTTAGAAAAATGAATACATTGCTAATTTGTAATGATAGTGTAATGAGGTGTATGATATAACTTTATTAGATGATACAGAAAATTCATACATAAATACAGTTGAGAACAAAATAGTGCATATAGAGGAGTAACGGTATAAGAAAAAAGAGAATCAGAAAAAGGCAAACCTATTGAGAAATAGGGACGCAAAGCTACAGATCATAGGTTGAGGAACCTAAGATGGCTGTGCTGCCTGAAATACGGTTGTATTTTAGGAGGAGAATATGATGGGGAAAGTCAAGACAGCGTTTGATCAAGAGTGGGTAGAGTTAATTTTTGAGGCGAAGGAGGTTGGGATGAGTCTGGAAGAAGTGAAGGCCTTTTTTAAAAGTAATAAAAAGGTAGATGACGAAAAGAATCGAGTTACAAATATAAGCTCAGGGCTTGCGCTACAGATCTTACAGAAAGAAGTGGAATAACGATGTATGATAAAAGGATGTAGCATTGGTCTTTAGGCTAGTTTATGATCGAATTTACTGTAAAATTTGTCATATTTAATTTGATACGAGTACTTATGACTAGTAAAACGTAAGTGACTTTTTTATGGGATAAAAGCGATGTGCTTAATGTGCTACTTATCTCTTTTTGAGGGGCTGTTGTGCAAATAAAACATTTGATGATGTTAAGAAAGAAGCTTGGCCAAAAGTAATTAATTATAGCAAAATCCGAACAATCCTTCAAAATCTTCCAATTTAATTTAGTTCGGATTTGATATAGACTTCGGAACTCTTTAATTCAGTATTGTGCAAAACACATCGTTCCGGTAACACACTTCGCTTTCCACGGGCGGCTGGTGAGCCTTCTTCGTGCTAACGCACTACGTAGTCTCACCTAGGCCTATCCTCCCGTAGGAGTCTCCGTGTGTTTCCTCCACTGAGTTTAAGTTACTAACCATTATCTCCTGCGATATGGAAAGTCAAAAGCATTGTACTACCTCACAAGTCCGGGAGAGTGGAGGGCGGTGACTCCTGCGGGAATAGCACGTGTCCGAAGACCCCGCAGCGGCGTTTTTTCCGCGAGGAGGGCTGAGGCCGTGCCCGCGGAAAGCATCCGCCCGGAGCGATCCCGGACGGCGAGACTTGCTCCGATTTAAGATATTCTGAATTAAATTAGTCCGAAGTTTACATCAACTGTGAATTAAAATTCAACGATAGAAAGTTAACATTCTAAGTTTCCTACCCTATAATCGTTCTACTATAGAGTGAGAGTCCCAGCCGCTTAATATTGATTTAGGAAGTAGATTCTAAAACAGATGCTACTTCTGCCATAATTATTTCGCTTCCGAGAATTGGGGAATTACTCTTCTCTTCTTCTGATTTTGATTTAGAATCTTTGTGGGCCTCTTTAAAAAGGTCGCTATCCTTCCATGCTTGGAAATCCTCGTGACTTTCCCAATACATATTTACATTCATTTCATCGTAATCTACCAAATTTTGTGTAATGGTAACTTCTACTTTCTTAAACCCCTTCATTTCCTGTAATGGACCAGGTTTTGTAAATCTTGGTGCCATCTTCTCTGCAAATCCTTTTTTCATCTTTATTTTATTTGTAACAACTATCATAAATTTCCCCTCCTTTATTTCTTTAATTTTAACATGATTTGTATTTAACGGACATTTGGACGAGCTTGTCATCATAACAAAAGGGTGTGGGAGGGACTTTATCATATTTTATCTATAGGTAAAAGTAATTACACGAGAGTAAAAAATGGTGTTTTTTTCTCGGGTCAAAATACACTTTGTAATTTTCGAAATATTTGTTAGGCTAATAGAGGTTTTATGCCATTATATGTATATTGTAGGAGGTAAGTAAGTGCAAAGAAAAGTATATTTATTTTTCTTCCTGTTATTTAGTTTGGTTTTTATTGTGGGATGTAATACGGAAGCTGGTACTGATGATGTAGACCTAGATGGACAAGAAACGACCGGGATTGATGAAGAGAACGATGAGGATGAAAAGCAGGAGAAGGTTGAGGAGCCAGAAACAGCTAAACAACCAGAAAATGCAGAACAACATATCCAAGATGAGAATGAAACCGGTGAAAAAACTACAACAACCCCTGATGAAAATAAAACAGATCCAGATAGGAACTTAGGGGATTATGAAGTGTTTCTAGGTGGTGAAATGACGGAAACAGATGAGTTTATTATTATAAAAGGTGCGACAAATATTTTACCTGGTTCTAGAGTAATTGGTCAAGTAACCGTTGGTGAGAAAGATGAGGAAGAGTACTTTCAGGATACAACGGAGCTTGTTCAAGATGATGGGACATTCTATATGGAAATCCCGCATCATGACTTGAAAAAGGAAACAAAAGTAGAAGTAATGTTCCATTTTGATGGCCATCAAGATAATGAAATGATAAGGCATTATGGTGACAGAGGTCAGGAATTAGTGGGACCATATGTTTATAAGCATCAAGGAAAAGTAGGTGGGGGATCACCGCAAAATATTTTCCAAATGGCTAAAGTGGAGACTTCGTTTGTACCTGGTGAAGATAAGGCGGTACGGCAATTTAAAGAACCAGATTGGTATCCGATTCCTGAGGATATGGGTGATCCGCGTGTTTGGATTGAAGTAGAAGAAATAAATAACGGTGAAAATTACTTTTACTTACATGGAAGAAGTAATTTGCTTGAGGGTAGTATATTATCAGGTAAATATAGTGGTAAATCTGACAATGTCAGTGTAAAGCCTGATGGTTCCTTTGACATGGTTTTTGAGTATGAGTACGACGAGGATGCTTCCTTTGTTATCGAATTCGACCCTGCACATTGGGGTCAATGGAATATTATTAAAGAGACTTATGGAGCCAAAGGGCAAAAGCTTGTAGGCGATTTGGTGGTGCAGAATAAATACAATGATAATCAGACCATTATTAAGGAAGAGCGCTTAGAATCTACAGAAATTAATGTACCTGATAACGTAGAGCTGACGATAGATGGTGCTGAAGTGATGATGCTTGTGCCAGATAATCTATTATTTGACTTTGATAAATATGAGTTAAGGGAAGAGTCAAAGGATTTACTAACTGAAATTGGTGAGACATTACAATCCTTTGATAAGGTAAAAGAAATAGAGGTTAGCGGGCATACGGATAGTAATGGAGATGAGAAGTATAATCTAGATTTATCCCAAAAAAGAGCAGATGAAGTAAAAGCATTCTTAACGGAACTAGGGAATCTAGCAGAAAAGTCTATCAATACAGTAGGGTATGGTGAAGCAAAGCCGATTGCATCCAATGATAATGAAACGGGCCAAGCGAAAAACCGACGTGTTGAGATAATAATCAATTTAAGGTAATGAAAGTGAATAATGAGGGGGGAAAGGCTTTGAAGAAGAAGTATTATGTTTTCGTTAGCTTCGTATTATGTTTCATCTTATTAGCTGCTTGTGGCGACGGTGATCAAGAAACAAACGGAGAAAGTGAAGAAGTATCTGCCGAAGTTACATCTGAATCTGATGAAAAAGAAGACGGTGCAGCGGAGGAAAAAGCGAAAGAAGATGGACTTGGTGACTTTAACATTCAGTTTACTGGAGAAGTAGTTGAGGATGGAGATAAATTCATCATTGAAGGGAAAAGTAATTTAATTCCTGGTTCAAGGCTTGTCGCTCAAATTTTGGTATCTGAGGAAGAAGTATTTGCAGATACTACGGAACTAGTCGGAGAGGATGGAAGCTTCCATATGGAGCTAGATCACCATCAGTATGGGGAAGCGCAAATTGTTGTGCGATTTGATTTTGATAGTGCTCAGGATGATCCAGTAATTCGACACTATGGTGATAGAGGACAGAATCTAGAAGGTCCCTTTATTTATAAACATGAGGTTTTTGGGGAGATTTTGAAGAAAGCAGAGGTAAATGTTTCATATGATCCGAATGAACAATCGGACCTTATGTTAAAAGCACCAGAATGGAATGAACTTCCAGAGGACTATGGTGACCCAAGAGTTTGGATTGAAGTAGATGAGATTACAGAAGATGGGGAGTTCTTTTATTTAGAGGGACGAAGTAATCTACTTGAAGGGGCGAAAATCACTGGTTCCTTTGGCAATAACAGAGATGAAGGACAAATTAAACCAGATGGATCCTTTGATTTACAAATTGAGTATGAATATATAGAAGATAAGGATTTTGTAATAGAATTTGATCCACTATGGCAATGGAATGAAATTGAAGAGGCTTATGGTAGTGAAGGACAGAAAATGGTTGGTGACCTTATTCAAACAGCACAATTCTCTGATAAGCAATATGTTGAGAAGATAATCCCGTGGGAATTTGAATAATTCGATCCGTACGTAATAGCTTAATCTTTGTGTTAAAACGATTTAATTTGGAGAAAGTAAAAAGGGCAACATGGTAAAATCCATGTTGCTCTTTATTAATAATGTATGTTAAAATAAAAGAATGCTATTTGTTAAATAAAAGTGCATAATCGTACATATTAATTATAATACAATATTCCCCTGATGTCAAACATTTTATTAAGGAGTGTTTATATGCCTGAAAATAAGGACTTTTTATTTGAGCAAGAACGGATCAATCGTGTTATCGATGAAATAGACCATAAAATATCCTTGGTCGAAGCAAAGGGCGGCGCATTAAAACATGATGTTGTTTCTTTACGAAAAACATTCTGGGATGACGTAACGGTTAATTTGGATGAGCCAGACGATGTAATCGAAACACATACAAGTCTTCGTCAACAATCCGAGCTACTTTCAGAGCGAGAACGTAGTCATGGCTTAATACATAAGCAATTGGCTAATTTACAGCGTCTTAAAGTTTCCCCTTATTTTGGCCGTATAGATTTTCAGGAGATTGGTGAGGAGAAATCAGAAGATATATATATTGGATTATTCTCTTTAATGGACGAAGAGGATGAGGATTTTCTTGTATACGATTGGCGCGCACCAATTTCTAGTATGTATTATGATTACGCGCCAGGTCCCGTGAAATACAGGGCAATGGATGAGACAATTACTGGGGAAATGACGCTTAAACGGCAATATATTATTCGGAATGGAAAGCTTAAAGGGATGTTTGACACTGGGATGACCATTGGTGATGAAATGCTGCAGGAGGTTTTAAGTAATCAAGCCAATCCACAGATGAAAAATATCGTTGCAACAATCCAAAAAGAGCAAAATGAAATTATCCGTAATAACCGTAAGAAATATTTGGTTGTCAGGGGGGCTGCTGGAAGCGGAAAAACATCTGCGGCACTCCAACGTGTTGCCTTTCTTCTTTACCAGTATCGTGAAAAACTGCAAGCTGATAATATTTTATTGTTTTCCCCGAACCAAATGTTTAACAGCTATGTCGCTACCGTGCTGCCTGAACTTGGTGAGGAAAACATGCAACAAAGCACGTTCTTTCAGTATTTATCTGGGCGGATACAAAATGAATTCATGTTGGAAGATCCTTTCTCACAAATGGAATATATGCTAGGTGTTAAACGAGATGGAGACTATTATAGCCGGCAAAAGGGAATACAGTTTAAAGCAAGTCTTTCGTATAAAAATCTAATGGATACGTATATTGATTATCTAAGTAATGAAGGTATGACCTTTAAAAATATTGTATTTCGTAATGAGGTTTTCATAACGAGTGAGGAAATAACAGCGTACTTTTATCAGCTAGATAAGAATATTTCCATCCCAAATCGAATAACCCTTGTGAAGGATTGGTTGTTAGAACAATTAGCATTAAAAGAAAAAGATGAGCGGAAACAGGAATGGGTAGAAGAAGAAAGGGAATTGCTTGGACGCGCAGAATATTTAAAAGTTTACAAGAAACTTCAAAAGGAACAGCGGTTCACAGAGGATACGTTCGATGATCAAGAAAGAGAAGAAATATTATTAAACAAGTGGCTCGTCCGTAGAAGAATAAAACCATTAAAGCGAAAAATAAATCAATTAGCTTTTCTTGATGTGCCAAAAATATATCAAAATCTATTTCAGTGGCCCGAAAGTCAAGACAACATGCCAGCGTATTGGGATGAGATTGCCTATATGACAATAGAAAATCTAAAAAACAAGGAATTATTATATGAGGATGCGACACCATTTTTATATTTAAAAGATAAGCTGGAAGGAAGAAAGTCATTTATGAATATTCGTCATGTAATCATTGATGAAGCACAAGATTACTCTCCTTTTCAATTTGCTTATCTTAAAATGATTTTTCCATATAGCCAAATGACGATACTCGGTGATGTTAACCAATCGATTTTTACACATTCAGTCAATAATCAGAGTGGATTGGAAAAAGTAGATGAATTATTTGCTCCTAATGAAGTGGAGGAAATTAGATTAACTAAAAGTTACCGTTCAACAAAACAGATTATCCAGTTTGCAGAGGATATTTTAAAAGGTAATAATAAAATTGAACCATTCAATAGAAATGGTGAAAAGCCGTCTATTTCTGTTGTGGAAAACAAGGCTGTACTGCATAATACTATTGTTACCAAGGTTAAGAGCCTGTTAGATAATGGGCATCAAACGATTGCAATTATAACGAAGACAGAGCAAGAGGCAGCAGATGCCTATAGAGCATTTGAAGAGTATTTACCGTTACACCTCGTTAAAAAAGAGACGAATTCCTATGAAAAGGGAGTTCTCATTATTCCAACTTACCTTGCAAAAGGCATTGAATTTGATGCAGTTATTATCTATAACTGTAGTAACGATGTGTATGTTGAGGATGATGAAAGAACCGTGCTCTATACTGCATGTACCCGTGCCATGCATGAACTGTATTTATTTAGTCTTGGAGAGAAAAGTGCCTTATTGAATGATGTAGACAAAAATAAATATAGAGAGTGAAATGGCTGTTCTGATATAATGAAAGGCTTAGTTTTTTAACTAAGCCTTTTTAATTTGGACTGTTTTCTAAAGTATTGTTGCTGTTAATTAGATATAAGCTATGACGTAAAAGATATAAAATGCACAGTAACCTAATTTCCGTTTGTTATAACTTGGAGGAACACTCGCCGTCCGGGATCGCTCCGGGCGGATGCTTTCCGCGGGCACGGCCTCAGCCTCCTCGAGAAGACCACTCTGCGGGGTCTTCGGACACGT
>NZ_RBZO01000060.1 GCF_003628445.1 Oceanobacillus bengalensis | reverse complement strand
GTGGCCATTTCCAAAACTGGGCAATGGTTATGAACCAACTACTCCTTCATGATAATCTAAAAGAACGGGTTTTAAAGTATCTTGAGTAAGTTTTAATTTACACACTTTATTTGACAAACCCCTTTATTATCCTGACTCCCATTGAATGATTCAATCCGGTTATTCCATTTCTTATTGACTAAGTAAATTGCTACCCTTGATACCTTTAGGTTTGCTAGGAATTACATATTCTAATACTTTCGCTATCTCAAAATCCTGTATAGTTTATCGGAAATAATTAAACTTAGATCCTCTATCCAAAAAAACTCTTATCTTAAAAGATCCTGCATCAAAATGATTAATAAACATACTGCCGAAACATACATCAATTAATTGCCATATAAACACTATTTAATTATTTAACTCCAATTTATTTAATAGATATTCTGCAACCAAACCAATACTTTCTATAGCAGAAAGTGCCTCTTCCTTAGTTAAGTTTGATAAGAATGGCCTACCATGTCCTGTTCCCTCTTTATTTCTCAATTTATTTATTGAACATGCAAGTTCATATAGGGCTCTTTCAAATCTTTTTATGGCGGGTTCAGATAAATTATTGTCTATTTTGTCATGTGGGGTAGCCGCCCCAACCATCATAAACGCTTGTCCAAGCAGGGTAGGAAAGTTGGCTTGCGTTGGGTAACTTCCCATCTTTTTGAGTACTATATAAGCGGCTACTGCTTCCATTAAGTCTTTCCCTGTTCCAGCTACTAAGGCTGCATCTTCAATGCCTTGTTTGGCACGACGAATATAGGTATGCAGGGCCTCGCTCATTTCTTTCTCAGAAAGGCTATCCAAAATCACTGGTTGAATCTCTCCATCTATCGTCAAAATGTAACCAGTAGATTTAAAAGCTTGCATCAAATTTTCTATCTGCTCACGTCCAGTATAATTTACGGAATTCTCTCTAAATCCTCCAGAAGCCTTTACTACTGAGACAACACTTTTTACAAGTTTCTCTCCTTTTTTTATATCGTTCTCTAATGCCCAATAAAGAACTGCCCTTATCCTTTTCGCTTTTCCAACATTCCGACCTTGATTCTTAGGATCTACATCCCACAGCTCTGCCTTCTGTACTATGAAATCCAGATCTGAATGACTTGGGTCTCTTCTATTTGTTGCCTGTGAATCGTCTATTAATTGCGAAAGTGATATAGCAATTTCATCCGTTAAAGGGGCTCCTTGCATGTTAAACCCTCCCATGTTCAAGATTCATTATTGAATATTATTGATTTGATTCGTTTCATTTCATTTAACGTATTTGTTTTAAATCATATAATAAAAATTTTTGAAGGTACTTGCTAGTATTAAAACAAATGAATAAACCTAAATAAATTTCAAGCAACTACTCCTTTCATATTATTCAGACATAAATCATTGAGAATTATCTTTGAAACCTTTTTATTCTGTCAATAACCTTTAATACTGGCGCATCTTTTACTACTGCTGGAATTACAGGTTCATCGGTTGGTAATATTGCAAGTGAAAGATAACTACCCTCATCTATCTCCCACGCATTTTTTATTTCAATTTCGCTCTTTAAAATATTTAATTCTTTATTCATAGATAAAGTTTTATTTTCATTAATCGAACTAGGAAACATGATATACTTCCCAACTTTTTTATATGCTTCAATAAACATATTTAAATTGACATGATTACTAGGTTCCATTGTTATAATACGTGCTGGACTCATTATTAAATTATTAGAAGTAATATTATTCTTTCTTATTAAATTTTCATTAGCGGTAAATACAACCCTATAATCATATGGCTTATTTCTATTCACCCCTTTTACTATGCCAACCCTAATATTGTTCTCTGTATCAATATTTCCTACTTTCTCAATCCATTCTCTAAATATTTCTTTACCAGCTTTACCATAAGAAAACATTGGTGAGAACACCGGTAAAGGCGTAGATTCTCCAGTAAAGTAAACACCCTTCCATTTGGATTTATCCCATAAAGGTATATTGATAATATCTAAAGTTTCTATATCGGACTGTTTAGTATTTTCTATGTTAAATTCTTCTTCAGATGGTTTCTCATATTTAATATCCATTGAATCGTTATTCTCTTCTTTTTCATCATTTATAAGAGTATCTACTATATATATAGGTTGCTTTCTTTCTAATGCAAATTCCGAGCCATTCTTTTCAACTACATTAGTGACCGTAGGTGTTTTTTTACTAAAATATTCAAATACTATTGATGAACTACCTGTAAAATTGATTGCTCTGTCTAAGGCACTGTCTTGCTCAAGCATTTCCTTAACTGCATTATCAAATGAATTAAGATTAACCATTTCAACCATTAATTGAATTGTTACATCCTTAATAAATTCTTTTACTTTGACCTGAACTTCAGGCGTATTTACTTCCGGATAACTTGAACAAGTTATGAAAAATACTGGCTTAATACTATCTTTATCCTTATTTATTTCTAATGTAAACTCATCATGTTCTATAAACTTAATGTTTATTTTGATTTCTGGAATAAATGAATGTATTTTATCCACTGTTCCTGTGGAGAGAAAACCTTCTATAGATCCTAGTAAACTCTCACCAATTTCAATACACGGAAATTGAATATCAGAGATAATATTTATTTTACAGCCGATAATCTTACTGCTTAACCAATAACTATTTTGGGTACCATACCATGGTTGTCCCACCAATTGTAATCTGGCCGGTTGATTGTACCACTTAGTTATAAAATCTTCTATCGCTTCCGTATTATTATCGAAAGATTTACTAAATTCTTCATCTACATGGCCTAGACAATATTTTATAGCTATAGATGAAAATTCTAATCCCCACTCCTCTAAATAATTCGGAAAAAATGAAAGTGTATTTAAATCATTAAAATCTGTCCTAAATATTTGTATACCCAAAATGAAATCATAATTGTATTCTTGTCCTACAATGTCTTTCAATTCACTTTCTGGATTATTTGATAAGTACAGATTAATTGCAATTTGTTCTAACTTGTAAAACTCAGTTGAGTGAATTAATCTTCCTAATTTCAACTCTATAAACTTAATGCTATTTAGACTTCCAATTAGTGCCGGATTCACTTGACCCAAGTTAAAATACTCATTAATAGAAAGGTGAAATGCATTTAAATAATAACCACGCGCTGCCCAATTTAAATCTACACTCTCAAACAATTGCCCCATTAATAAGAAAGCCCGTGTTAATTCTTTTTTGCTTTCGTCCTTAACTATTTTCACTATCGCTCTTCCCAAATAACGAATAGCAGTGTATGGTTTATCTTTCATTAGTTGTTCACTTCGGATTATTAACAACCTTGCTGCTTCAATTTCTGATTTTCTTTTGACACTTATTGAAACTAGATGTTCAAAAAGTGTATCATAATTTTTCGCTTCTTGATATATAGGGAGTTCCGTAACTATTCTCTTTATAGTTAGGAAATTGAAATCTAATGATTCTTTCCCTTTTTCTAGAACTTCTATAAATTCATCTACTATTTGATCTATATCTCCACCCATAAATAATTTAACATTTATGTAATTTGCCTTTGCTTGTATTGCTGCATTGGGTCTAGTAACATCTGATATAATTCTTTGATATTCTTTCTGTAAGACTGTAGTATGTTCTTCAAAATTATAATTATATTTCCCATCTTTCGCAATTGAGAATAAATTCATCCAAAGATTGGTTAATCTTTCTAGGTCAAAAACATTAGAACCTCCAACAACTAGAGATTCAAAATTACAATATCTCAAGTAAAAATCATCAAAGTCCATGTACCACCAATACATAGTCCACGCCCATTGATAAAAACATTCTTTTTTCTGTACATGTGTACCATACTCATTAGTTATATTCTGTGCTCTTTCAAATCGCCCAGATGTTTCTATATTTGGAAGTTCCAATTCTCTGCTAATTATCGCAGTTTCCAGAGCCTTTTCTGAAAGTATGTGATAATTTCCATTTTCAATATCTTCTTTTATCTGTTCTTCAACTTCTTCTAGTCTCTTTCTTTTCGCATAATCCCTACTTCCTACTTCATCAGTTTCTCTAAATCTATCTGAGATATTAAAACTCTCAACTGCAATTTTTTCATGCTTACCACTAAATACTTTTTCGAGTAACCACATTTTATCAAGTATTCTGATATTAACTTCATATTTTTCCCTTAACTCATCCTCAGTAACTGCTCTTTTTTTATCAGAAATAAACTGGTTACTCATAAAGTAAATAACACTATAACCCCTTCCCGTTTCTACAATTTTCTTAACATCAGATTTTACTTTACTCTTCCAATCTTTCTTTGCACTAATGGCAAAAGCCCATCTTTCTTTAGAGGCCTCTCGTCCAACCCCGCTGTACCAAGATAAGGCAATGTCATCCGAAACCGGATAGGTTTCAGTATCTACTTTACTGTCTCCTCCACCAGTAGGACCTGTTTGAATGATTAAATTTGGACAAATCTCTTTTTCCGCTATTTTCCTACAAAAGTTTTCAAATTCCTTTTCTTGACTTCTACTTGTCAAAGTTTCCAAATAGTAATCAAACATTTCCTTATTCAAATCAATTTTAGTTATGCTCTTTGAATCAGAAAATTGCTCAGGATATAGACTTTTGTAGAAATCGTATGGTGTTTTCATGGTAACCCTCCTCGTCATCTTAACTAAAACTATAACTCTATTTAACCAATAAATCGAAGAATAATATATTAAAAATGATTGAAAATTACATAAATCAACACTGTTTCCTTATTTGTTTTTCGTCCTATTAACTATTAATCATAATTTCTTTTATTTTATGGTGTTTATATCGTTTAATCTGCGACATCACACTGTAGAAGTAGCAGCTTTAACCATCAATAAATTGTCATCAACAGACACTTATCTAAAAGGCTCAAAATATGTCATTTTTCCCGATTTGGGACTATTTGAGCCATTTAAAAATAAATGTTGATTTTTTTCGGGCATCTTGTAATTTCTTCTTTTTTTTAATATATAAGATGATAGTAAAAACTATTTCCATGATACGAACTTAAGTGAAAAAAATGATTGAACCTGAAAAAAATGAAATAAATGAACGATTAGTAACCATTCATAACCATTTTAAACATTACTAATAGTTACTAACTGTTTTAATGATTATTAATGGAACTAATAGTTATAATGAAAATTCACCTTTTATAATCATTAAAATAGCCAGCCTATGATAGCTGACTTCATTCAATTTCCTTATTTCATTAGTTCCATTAATTCCTTTTGCGAAAATGATATGTACTCGGCTCCAACAACTGGTAAATTACTAAGAATAAGTACTTTGGCTGGAACCCTATTGACCCTTGCTCGTCCAATTGCCTGCAGCAATTGGCTTTCCACAAGATAGAATTGAACTTCTTTTAACAAAATATCATTACTATATGTAGTAAAATAGAAACGCAGCCCATTCCTTTCTACTGGGATATACTCCATTCTACTTTCCTCTAGACCCATGCGGTACCCTAGAGCCACACTTATTAAAAGATATGCAATCGGATTCAGATGAGGAGTTCCAATCACAGTAATATTCTCCCCTTTTAAGTCATCAATTCCCTCTGTGTTACCAAAATATATTTCTTCCTTTTTTCCATTATGGTAGAAATCTTTATATGTAATAATTTCACTATCAGGGTTATAAATTTTCATAAGGTTTTCTGCTAAACACTTCATTTCTTGTTGGTTTTCTTTGATCGTAAATCTACTAAAACTTTTAGATGTTACTTGCAGGATACTCCCTGTTGGCTTAACAAGGCCTAAATCAATAAATGTTACTTTATCACCGAATACCAATTTAGATATACTTTCATTTATAGTGGCGCTCAGAATAATAGTCTTTTTAGCCGGAGGTAATTGGTTCCTTTGAATAAAATATATGTAGTCAACATTGTGAATTCTCTTCATAAGAAAATAATCGCAATTTAGAAATCCTAATACATTGGATCTAATGGTTTTTTCCTCTACAATTGTCTGTTCGAGGTCTTTAACAGATGGTAGCAAAAAAGATGACCTTTCTTGGACAATATCCAATGGAGCATTCATTATCATGTTTTGCAAAGTTGTAATAACATCTTTGTTCACTTCGTTATCCTGCAATTTTGAAAATGCAAATACTAAATCGGACACCTTCATTTGAGATATTGGAAAAAGATTGGGTATTGGATCCTCGTCGAATATAATAGTTGAATTTGAATCATCATTTGTAAAAATCGCACGTTGATGTGTGGTAAGCAGCAATTCTTTTTTAGAGGATTTCACTTTCTCCAAGTCTTGGAGAAAATCAGATACATCCTCATTTTCATTGGAAATCTGTCTTAAAAATTTATTTACTGTCCTGTATGCACCAATATTGTATAGGTGTTCAATTTTTTCCGAAAATGGTTCCTCAAGTAAAGGTAATTCTGGAACTTTTATATGCTTAATATTTTTGTCTTTTAAGCGCATGGAAACCTCTTGTTTCAATTTATGTGTAGGAAAAGCGATACTAAAATTATACTCTTCTGCAAAGTTCACAATTGCTTCTGTTTTACCAATTCCAGTTGGGGCTTTTACTACATATACACCTTGTTGATCACTCTTTAGAATGTCACCAAAAACCTTTTCTAACTTTTTATAAACTTCATCAACCTCTTGAAAATGTGGTTCTTGTAATACTTGTACGCTTCCTCTCGGCAACTTTCCTTGCTCAATCATATTGGAGGCGTGAATGCACTCATTCGCAAATGGACAGTAAGTATCGCACCTTGTTGGCACATAATTCATTTTCTTAATTTGATTCATCATTAGTGACCATTCTTCTTTTTTGGTCAGATATTTCTTCCGGGAGTTAATGATATCAACTATCTTAGATTTGCCACCCTCCACATTTATCAGGTTGGTCATCAAGCCAAACATTTCGTTATGGTAAAGCCAGTATTCCCCTGAAATTGACTCCCTATAAAGTTTGCATCTTTTTTGCAAATTATCAAAGGGAAAGTTCCTAACCTGCTTCAATTCTGGCTCGTAAAATGGACTTGGTTCAGGTGAATAACTTTCAGTCTCCTGAATAGAATCCTTGGAGAAAACCAAGTAATATGAAAAATGACTATTTTTTGCCCGCGTGTATATGGTAACTTAAAAGTGAGCCACCATAGCAATTGAAAACTGAGCCACTTTTGATAGAAAATAACCCTAATGACATGTTAGGGGGAAACATCAGGAGTGATTATATTGAGTGAGA
>NZ_RBZO01000005.1 GCF_003628445.1 Oceanobacillus bengalensis | reverse complement strand
AGCTCCTTTCGTATTATAGCTCTGATTTGGTATTTGGGTTTTGTAATGCAGTATTACCAAATTAATCTACGATATTACGATTAAGGGGCTAGTTTCGTTCATGATAACTCCTACGGGAGGATAGGCCTAGGTGAGACTGCGTAGTGCGATAGCACGGAGAAGGCTCACCAGCCGCCCGTGGAAAGCGAAGTGTCTTTCCGGAACGGTGTATTCAAGACTATTCTGAATTAAAGAGATCAACACTTTACATCGACTACTAATTATTAAAATGAATAATTAACTACTTTTTGCTATAATGTAGAGAAACGTATAGTGAAGTTAATTCAGCTAGGAGGTGGCTTAAATGAAATATAATTCTGTTTTTGATATTATCGGGCCTATTATGATTGGACCGTCTAGTTCCCATACGGCAGGTGCCGCACGTATTGGGTTAGCTGCACGGAATTTATTAGGGAAAGAACCGACATGGGCAAAAATTCACCTTTATGAATCATTTGCAAAAACCTATAAAGGACATGGGACAGATTTTGCTTTAGCAGGTGGACTATTGGGGTTTCAAACGGATGATCCTAGAATGAGTCAAGCGATGGATATCGCGAAAAAACGAGGATTAAATATAGAATATGTTGAAGACAGTGCTTCTAGTGAACACCCGAACACTGCGAGATTAATTATTGGAGACGATACAGATAAACTTGAACTAGTAGGAATATCTATTGGAGGTGGAAAGGTAGAGATTACAGAACTTAATGGTTTTGAATTACGCCTTTCAGGAAATCATCCTGCCATTTTAATCATGCATAATGATAGATTTGGTGCAATTGCCTCCGTTACAAAAATATTAGCAAAACATGAAATAAACATTGGTCACATGGAAGTAAATCGGAAAGATGTTGGGAAAGAAGCATTGATGGTAATCGAAGTTGATCAAAATGTAGATGATAATATTTTAAAAGAATTACAGAATGCTGATCATATTATTCGAATTTCTAAGATTGTAAGCTAATTCAATAAGACGTAAGGAGGACGGTTATGTTTAGAACTGTTGCTGAGTTAATTGAGCTCGCTGAAAAAGATTCTATATTAATCTCTGAAGTAATGATTCGCCAGGAAATGGAGGTTAAAAACGCAACACGTGAAGAACTATATAAAGGCATGGAAAATAATCTCCAGGTCATGGAAAAGGCGATTGAAAAAGCATTAAAAGGCGTTACTTCTGTTACTGGATTAACAGGAGGAGATGCTGTTTTAATTCAAAATTATATGAAAGAAAAGACCCCTCTTTCTGGTCATTTAATGATGGATGCAGTTAGTAAAGCAATGGGAACGAATGAGGTAAATGCCGCAATGGGGACTATTTGTGCTACACCTACAGCTGGAAGCGCTGGATGTGTTCCTGGTGCATTATTTGCTGTTAAAGAACAGTTGAATCCAACAAGAGAACAAATGATACGCTTCTTGTTTACCGCTGGTGCATTTGGACTAGTTGTTGCTAATAATGCTTTTATCTCAGGTGCAGCAGGTGGTTGTCAAGCTGAAGTCGGTTCAGCAGGAGCAATGGCGGCTGCTGCAATTGTTGAAATGGCAGGAGGGACACCACAGCAATCGTCTGAAGCGTTTGCGATTACATTAAAAAATATGTTAGGACTCGTTTGCGATCCTGTAGCTGGACTTGTCGAAGTACCATGTGTAAAAAGAAATGCATTAGGTTCTTCACAGGCAATTGTATCTGCAGATCTTGCTTTAGCAGGTGTTATAAGTAGAATACCGTGTGATGAGGTAATAGGTGCAATGTATCGAATCGGGAAACAAATGCCATCATCCCTACGAGAAACAGGTGAAGGTGGTCTTGCAGATACACCGACTGGCCGTCTTTTGAAAGAGAAAATTTTTGGAATATCTGTATAGAAAGAGTGGTAATTGTGCTAACTGATCCCATTACAGCGTTAAAAGGTGTTGGCGAGAAGTTTGCAGAGGATCTTGCTTTAATGAGCATTTATACAATCGATGACCTCTTGCATTACTTCCCTTATCGCTATGATGTATATGAAATAAAACCCCTCGCTGAGCTTATCCATGATGATAAAGTAACGATTGAAGGTAGGGTGGTTCATGAACCATCCTTAACCTTTTATGGAAGAAAAAAATCCCGACTTACTTTTACGATTGAGGTAGAAGGAGTTGCGGTAAAGGCAGTTATGTTTAATCGTGCATTTGCGAAAAAACAAATTCATTCTGACCATATAATTACGTTAACTGGTAAGTGGGATGCCCACCGATTGCAAATTACGGTCAGCAATTATAAGTTGGGGGCAGCTGAGAATCAGGATAATGTCCAACCAAGTTATTCTATTAAGGGAAACGTCACGAATATAAAGCTAAAGAAAACCATACAACAAGCATATAATATATACGCTGATGAAATCACTGAATTTATACCTGAAACGTATACCAAGTCATATAAAATCCCAAACCGTAATATTGCAATTAAGACGATGCATTTTCCTCCTGATCGAATTGCCTTAAAACATGCTAGAAGAAGATTCGTATATGAAGAATTTCTATTATTTCAGCTTAAAATGCAACTGTTGCGTAAGATAAACCGTGAGTCGACAGAAGGAAATGCACAACAATTTGATGAGAAGCGTGTTTCGGAATTTGTACAGAGTTTTCCGTTTGAATTAACTGATGCTCAAAAAAAATCATTAAAGGAAATATTAGCGGATATGAAATCACCTAACAGGATGAATCGCCTTCTACAAGGGGATGTAGGTTCTGGTAAGACAGCAGTAGCTGCAATTAGTTTATTTGCTACAATCACAGCAGGAAAACAAGGTGCACTAATGGTGCCAACGGAGATATTGGCAGAACAGCATTATGAATCACTAAAAGCGCTTTTTGGAGAGCGCGCAAATATCGCATTATTGACTGGTTCTGTTAAAGGGAAGAAACGTAGGGAGCTTCTTTCAGGTTTACAAAAACATGAGATACATATTTTGATTGGTACCCATGCGTTAATTCAGGATGATGTTTACTTTAATGATTTAGGCTATGTTATTGTAGATGAGCAGCACCGCTTTGGTGTTGAACAACGGAGAACATTAAGGGATAAAGGACTTAAGCCTGATGTTCTATTTATGACGGCAACACCAATCCCAAGAACTTTAGCCATTACAGCTTTTGGGGATATGGACGTTTCAGTTATTGACGAAATGCCAAAAGGTCGGAAAGAGATTGAAACATACTGGGCAAAAGACAATATGTTTGAGCGGATATTGCATATGATAGAAAAACATGTGGAACAAGGTGAACAAGCATACGTCATTTGTCCACTTATTGAGGAATCTGATAAGCTTGATATTCAAGATGCAGTTGACTTATACCATCAACTTGTGGAATTTTTCCCACAGGAGGTTAAAGTAGGATTAATGCATGGGCGGCTTAAAGCAAATGAGAAAGACGAAGTCATGAAGGAGTTTGCAAGTAATCATTTACAAGTTCTCGTTTCGACAACTGTTGTCGAGGTAGGTGTAAATGTGCCAAATGCAACGATTATGGTTATTTACGATGCGGAAAGGTTTGGATTGTCTCAGCTCCATCAGTTACGTGGACGAGTTGGTCGAGGAGATAAACAAAGTTATTGCATTTTAATAGCAGATCCTAAAGGAGAAGTTGGAAAAGAAAGAATGCGGATTATGACTGAGACGACAAATGGGTTTGAATTATCGGAGGAGGACTTGAAGCTCCGAGGTCCGGGAGATTTTTTTGGAAAAAAACAAAGCGGTGTACCAGAATTTAAAGTTGCAGATATGATTCATGACTACAGGGCTCTAGAGACTGCACGTAAAGATGCTAGTGAAATAATTGAAAATAATCTTTTGGAAAATGATGCAGCATTTCTCCCGTTAAAACGCATACTAGAAACAGACCCATCACTTTCCACTACATTAGATTAATAGGATTACTTGCATAAATTGAAATGGTATTATATATTACTATTAGTACCAAGTCTTAACATGAGAACAAGTTTATATTAAAGGTCCATTTCATACTGTTTGTTGCCAATGAATTGAAATAACTACAAATAACTATTACGATGGTTTGTGCAAATGCGGTTGGACCTTAGGGAAGGCCTTTAGCTGCCTTCTGAAAGTGTCGAATTTTAAGTTGAATTTCAATACTTGGATCAAAACAACAATCATATTGAAAACCCCCTTTTAAAAAGTGTTAAGGATGTTAAATACGATGGATGGTGCAAAATGAATGAAGCGAACAAAAGCAGAACGACAACAATTATTAAAAGAAAAAATACAAGATTCTCCATTTATTACAGATGAACAACTTGCAAATCAGTTCTCTGTTAGTATTCAGACGATTCGCCTTGATCGTATGGAGTTATCTATACCAGAGTTAAGAGAGCGTATTAAACATGTTGCAACAAATCAGTGGAATGAAACGGTAAAAGCGTTACCGTTAGAAGAGGTTATTGGTGAAGTAATTGATTTAGAATTAGATGTACGTGCTATTTCTATTCTTGATATAACTACTGAATTTGTTTTTTCTAGGAACAAAATAGCTCGGGGACATCATTTGTTTGCCCAAGCAAACTCGTTAGCGGTTGCTGTGATCAACGACGACTTGGCCTTAACGGCAAAAGCCGAAATTAAGTTTACCCGCCAAGTAAAAGAAGGAGAGCGGGTTATTGCTAAGGCAATCGTAAACGGAGAGCGAAAAGGGCTAACAATAGTTGATGTAAACAGTTTCGTAGGAAATGAGAAGGTCTTTATAGGAACATTTTACATGTATCGGTCCAACCTTGAAGAAGGAGTTCAAAATAATGAAATTAGCAATTGATGCAATGGGTGGCGATCATGCACCAACAGAAATCGTTTTAGGTGCAATGGATGCAATTTCGGAAATAGAGGATTTACATATCGTACTAGTCGGTGATGAAGCAAAGATAAAGCCATTATTAACGAATGCGAAAAACATAGAGGTTATTCATGCAGATGAAGTAATAACTTCTGAGGATGAGCCAGTTCGTGCGGTCCGTCGTAAAAAAAATTCATCACTTGTTTTAATGGCCAAAGAGGTTAAAGAAGGTAGAGCAGATGCTTGTATATCTGCTGGTAATACAGGAGCATTAATGAGTGCGGGATTATTTGTTGTTGGAAGAGTCCCAGGAATTGACCGACCAGCATTAAGTCCTACTTTACCCACTGTTGATGGTAAGGGATTTGTTATGTTAGATGTGGGAGCAAATGTAGATGCGAAACCGCAACATCTTGTTCAATATGCAGTGATGGGATCCATTTATACAGAAAAAGTCCGCTCGATAAAAAATCCAAGGGTCGGCCTTTTAAATGTTGGAACAGAAGATGGTAAAGGAAACGATCTTACCAAAAAAGTTTTTAAGCAACTGAAAGAAGCACCGATCAATTTTATTGGAAATGTTGAGGCAAGAGATTTATTAGATGGGATAGCAGATGTTGTTGTGACAGATGGTTTTAGTGGGAATATAGCGCTAAAAACAATCGAAGGAACAGCCGGAGCTTTATTTAAGATTTTAAAAGAAACGATGATGTCATCAACGAAAACAAAAATTGGGGCTGTCCTTTTAAAAAATGATTTAAAAGGACTTAAGAATAAACTTGATTACTCTGAATATGGCGGGGCAGGTTTGTTCGGACTTGCTGCACCTGTTATTAAAGCCCATGGTTCTTCTAAAAGAAGGGCAATTGTAAGTGCAATAAAACAGGCGAAGTATATGGTTGACAATGATGTAACAAACACAATTAAGGAAACGGTTGAATCAATGGATTTTGAAAAGGAGTGATTCTATGAAGCGCGTCGCTTTTATGTTCCCAGGCCAAGGTTCTCAGACAGTAGGGATAGGAAAAAACTTTTATGATGCATTTCCTGAAGTGAGAGAACTATTTCAAGAGGCGAACGAATTATTAGACAAAGATATTACTTCGTTAATGTTTGAAGGGCCAAAAGAATCTTTAACCGAAACGGAAAATGCGCAGCCGGCATTATTATTATCGAGTATTGCTACTACTAGATTATTAATGAATGAAGGAATCCACCCTGTAATGACGGTCGGACATAGCCTAGGTGAATACGGTGCATTAGTAGCGGCAAATGCGCTTTCACTAGAAGATGCATTGCCACTTGTCCAAATTCGTGGAAGATTAATGGAAGCTGCATTTCCTAAAGGACAGGGGACGATGGCTGCGGTATTGGGCTTGTCTGAACTTGAAATCACAAAAGCCTTAGAAAGAATAACGGATGAAATTGTTGATATTGCAAATCTAAATTGTCCAGGTCAAATCGTAATATCCGGTTCTAAGAAAGGGATTGATCAAGCAGGCAGTCTTTTAAAAGAACATGGAGCAAAACGGGTGCTTCCATTAAATGTTAGTGGTCCATTTCATTCTCGATTAATGAAATCAGCAAATGAAGAATTTGCAAATTATTTACATCAAGTAACATTTAAAGATGCGGAAATCCCAGTATTTGCCAATGTGTCTGCCAAGGCAGTAACGAAAAGTGATGAGATTAAGGATCTTCTTATTAAACAGTTATACTCTCCAGTTCGATTTGAGGAATCGATACGAAATATGATGGAAACAGATATTGATGCATTTGTTGAAGTCGGTAATGGAAAAGTGTTAACTGGTTTATTACGCAAAATTAATCGGAAAACAGAAGTATTTTCAGTACAAGATATCGATTCTATGAATCAACTAATCACTTGGTTACGGGAGGATATGTAATGTTAACAGGTCAAAATGCGTTAGTAACAGGTGCCTCACGTGGAATAGGGAGAGCAATTGCTATAGAACTAGCTAGTCAGGGTGCGAATGTTGCTGTAAACTATGCAGGCAGTGAACAGAAAGCACAAGCAGTTGTAGAAGAAATAGAGAAATTAGGTGTAAAAGCATTTAAGATTCAAGCAGATGTGGCCAACGAGTCAGATGTTAAGGCGATGATGAAGGAAGTTGTGTCTCAGTTTGGTAGCTTGGATATATTAGTTAATAATGCTGGTATTACCAGAGACAATTTGCTTATGCGAATGAAAGAAGAAGAATTTGATCAAGTTATAAATACAAACCTTAAAGGTGTCTTCGTTTGTACAAAGGCAGTTACTAGACAAATGATGAAACAACGGGCAGGAAGGATTATTAATGTTGCTTCCATTGTTGGGGTAGCAGGGAATCCAGGGCAGGCCAATTACGTCGCAGCAAAAGCTGGTGTCATTGGATTAACAAAAACGACTGCAAAAGAACTAGCATCACGTAACATTCTCGTGAATGCTGTTGCACCAGGTTTTATTGCTACGGATATGACGGATGAATTAACAGACGAACAAAGACAAGGAACACTAGATATGATTCCTTTGGCTAAGTTAGGACAGCCTGAAGATGTAGCGAGAGTGGTTCGCTTCTTAGCTTCAGAGGATGCGAATTATATTACAGGACAAACGATTCATATTGATGGTGGCATGGTCATGTAATTATTTGTTTCGTAATAACTAGTAGTATTTTGTGAAAATCGATATACTACTTGAAGGGAGGTGAATTAGAAATGGCAGAAGTATTTGATCGCGTGAAAGCTATTATTGTAGATCGTCTTGATGTAGAAGAGGATAAAATAACAATGGAAGCATCTTTTAAAGATGACCTTGAAGCAGATTCACTTGATGTTGTGGAGCTAGTTATGGAACTTGAAGATGAATTTGATATGGAAATCGCTGATGAAGAAGCTGAAAAAATTAATACAGTAGGGGATGCTGTTAATTACATAAATAGTAAACAGTAATTTCAAAAGTGTAAGTGCCCGCTCAGCGACGTACGGACTGCGCCCACGTAATTTGTGGGTGGTTCGATTTTAATCGAATATTCCTACCGTAGGAGATAAAGGAAACATGCCCTTTTATGGGGGATGCCGACGTTGGCGTAAGCCTGCTTTTAGTCGGCCTTCCTTAAAACTTGGTTAAGGAAGTTCAACTATGTCGAACTGTTATCGTACGGAGGTGAGGGAAGTCTCGCTAGTCGTCGGGCACTGGAACTAGACGCATCTTCTCCAGAGGTGGAAACTTACTGGATTATTTTATACCCTTTTTTAGAAAGTCTCGCATAATTGCGAGACTTTCTTAGCAAACTATATAAATTAAGAGGTGACATGGATGGATGTTGCACAACTAGAAAAACAACTAAATATTTCATTTCATAACCATGATTTAATCAGTCAGGCTTTTACACATTCATCTTATGTGAATGAGCATCGCAATGAGGTTTTTTCGGATAACGAAAGGCTAGAATTTCTAGGGGATGCCGTTTTAGAATTAGGTGTGTCCCAACATTTATTTCGTAAAAATAGGAAGATGCCAGAGGGAGAAATGACAAAACTCCGGGCAGCAATTGTTTGTGAACCCTCCTTAAAAGGTTTTGCACAAGATTTAAACTTTGGTGCATACTTATTACTCGGAAAAGGAGAGGATCAAACTGGAGGAAGAGAGCGCCCTGCAATCTTGGCAGATGTATTTGAAGCATTTCTAGGTGCACTTTATTTAGACCAAGGTTTTGATACAGCGCTAAAATTTCTAGAGGATTACGTTTTTCCGAAAATACAAGCTGGTGCTTTTTCGCATGAAATGGATTATAAAAGCCAATTACAGGAATTTGTTCAGCAATTTAAAAATAAAACAGTTGAATATAAAATTGTGGAAGAAAGAGGACCTTCACATAATAAAGAATTTGTCGCTAATGTATTTATTAATGATGAAGTTTCTGGTGAAGGAATTGGTAGAACAAAAAAAGAAGCAGAACAGCGTGCAGCTAAGTTAGCGATTGATGGATTAGATGCTTGACATTAAAGGGGGGTGAATTGTAGTAATTCAGCCCCCCTAATCTATTTATTAAGTATCATTAAAATTAAATACTTTTTCTTATTCTACCTAATTCCTCAACGAATGCTTGTGTTTCCAATACACTCAGTTTTCCTTTTTGTATAACAATATCGTACATGAGTTTTAAGTCATCATACTTATCGATATCATAATCTTCAGCATCTAAAAGTCCACGGTTAACAACGTTTAACTTGTCAGCTAATTGTTCTAAAATAAACTTTAAATTTTCCTCGGATGCAGTCTCCAAATTCATCGTATTCCTCCCCTTCTAAGACAAATCGCTATGTATTTTGTTACAGACTTCTTTTGTCACTCACTTTATGATAAAATAAATGCGGTAAAAAGCCAAGAACTAAAGTTTTTTATATAAGAATTTTCATCAGTTGTTTACGAGAAATAGGAGAATGTATATGTATTTAAAACGGTTAGAAAGTGTAGGATTTAAATCCTTTGCTGAACGGATAAGTGTGGAATTTGTACCAGGTGTAACGGCGATTGTTGGACCTAATGGTAGCGGGAAAAGCAATATAACCGATGCAATTCGCTGGGTACTTGGTGAGCAGTCAGCAAAGTCATTACGTGGATCCAAAATGGAAGATATTATTTTCCAAGGTAGTGAAACAAGAAAACCGTTGAATGTCGCTGAGGTAACGTTAGTACTTAATAATGAAGACCATGCCCTCCCGTTAGATTTTGAAGAAGTAAATGTAACTAGACGCGTCTATCGTTCTGGAGATAGTGAGTTTTACATTAATAAACAATCATGTCGCCTGAAGGATATAATCGATTTATTTATGGATTCAGGTCTTGGGCGAGATGCATTTTCGATTATTAGTCAAGGGAAAGTTGAAGAAATATTAAGTTCAAAAGCCGAAGAAAGACGTGCTATCTTTGAAGAAGCAGCGGGCGTATTAAAATATAAACAAAGAAAGAAGCAAGCAGAATATAAATTAGCTGAAACACAGGAAAACCTAAATCGTGTGGAAGATATTATTTTTGAAATTGACGGGCAGATAAATCCACTCAAGGAACAAGCAGAAACAGCAAAAAAATATGTAGATTTAAAGGAAACATTGAAAAGCAAAGAGATATCTTTTTTAGTTGCGGAAATAGAGGAATTACATAAAGAATGGCAGTCCTTATTAGCTAAAATAGAAAAGGATCAATCTACTGAAATTGATTTTAAAACAATGATTCACAAAAAAGAAGCTGAAATTGAAAAGAAGAGACAAGCTACAGAACAAATAGATACAGATATTGAAGCATTGCAAATAGAGCTTCTTACCACTACAGAAAAACTAGAAAAATATGAAGGAAAAAAGCAATTATTACATGAAAGAACGAAACACTTTGATGAAAACAAACAGAAACTTAAAGTACAAAAAGAAGAAACGCTTGTCAAACTTAATAAGTTGCATGAAGAGTTGGAAGAAGAGCAAACAAAACTAACATCTTTACTAGAAACAAGGCAGCAAACAAAAAAACAAGTGCATAGTTTAAAAGAAAAGTTAGAAATGAACCAAGAAACAATCTCAGAACAAATTGAAGAGCTTAAATCGGAATATATTGAGTTCTTAAACAAGCAGGCAGCGATGCGAAATGAAAAGCAATCAATTCTGAACCAGTTACAGCAAGTGACAGGGAAAACGGAAAAACAAGCATCAAAATTTCAAGGCTTACTAGAATTAAGAGAAAAGTTATCGAAAGAGAAGGAACAAACGAAAGAAAATCTAGATGAACAAGAGAAAAATCATCATGACAAGCAATTACTCATACGAAAATTAAAATATAGTCTTGAAAATGAACGGAAGCAATTTCAAGAATCACAACAAAAGCTTTATCAGGGTTATCAATACATTGAAAAAGTAAAATCGAAGAAAGAAATGCTTGAAGAAATGAAGGAAGATTTTCAAGGGTTCTTCCAGGGAGTGAAGGCTGTTTTAAGAGCACGTGGGGAGAATAAACTAGCTGATATTCATGGTGCGGTAATCGAGTTAATAGACGTTCCCAAAGCTTATATTACAGCAATCGAGACCGTACTAGGTGGACAGGCACAACATATTGTTGTTAAAGATGATGCTGCAGCAAGAAATGCAATTTTTTGGCTCAAAAAAACAAATAGTGGTCGTGCAACTTTTCTGCCCCTTAAGTCGATTCAAGAGCGATTTGTGTCAAGAGATATGCTAACACAAATTGAGAAACACCCTGGATTTGTCGGTATTGCTGCGAACCTAGTTCACACAAGTAAAGATTATCAAAAGGCCATTAATCACCTAATGGGGCATGTTGTTATTGCTGAAACGTTGAAAGATGCAAATGATATTGCAAGGCAAATGCAGCGAAGATTTCGTGTGGTTACTCTAGAAGGTGATGTAGTAAACCCTGGTGGCTCTATGTCTGGTGGTGCCGGGAAGAAAACGAATCAATCGTTATTCACAAGAGAAAAAGATCTCGAAGAAGAAACACTGAGAATGAATGAATACCAAGAGAAAATTGTTATTTTTGAAAAAAAGGTGAAAAATAAAAAGCAAGAGATTGCAGAAATTGAAGGCAGAATTAAGATTGAGGAAGATGCAGTTACAAATGAACAAAAGAAACTTCAACAATTACAAACAGAATATAGAGAATTAGAACTGAAACTAGATTCCCTAAATGATAATCTGTATATGTATGACCAAGATAATAAGCAGTATTCGCTTGATCAGGAACAATTGGAAATGCGTGATAAGGCACTGTCTATTGACTTAGAACATATCAAGCAACAATTAGCGAAAATAGAGAATAAAATTGAAAGGTTAACAGAGCAAGAAGTAGCATTTAAGGGAAATCATGAAAAATTACAAAATGATTATCATCAATATAGAGTATCTTTCGCAGAGCAGGAAGAGCGTGTGAAGAATCAGAGAGAAAAGGTGAATGCTACCAAAGAGCAACTAACACTGTTGAAGCAGCAAAATGACAAGTATTCTAATGATTTAGCAAAATTGTTGGCAATTGAAGATGGTGATGAAACCGAAGAAGAAATTATTCTAATGATAGAAAAAAGCAAATTAGAGAAGGCAACGCTAACAAGTTCTATTCAAGAAAAACGGCAAGAACGTGCTAATCTTTCACAATTTGTACAAGACGAGGAAAGAGAATTAAAGGAAGAAAATAAAAAACATCACATCCTTATGCAAGCTATTCAGCAAAAAGAGGTGCAAGCAAATCGTCTAGATGTCGATTTAGAAAACCGATTAACCCATTTGCAAACAGAATATACAATGACTTACGAAAAGGCTCGAAATACCTATGAAAAAGCGGATGATATCGTGGAAGCAAAAGCTGTAGTCTTACAAATAAAGAGTGAAATTGATCAGTTAGGAAACGTTAACCTTGGTGCAATCGATGAGTATGAAAGAATCGCCGAACGACACGGATTTTTAACAGAGCAACAAGCAGACTTAGTGGAAGCAAAGAACACGTTATTTGCTGTAATCGCAGAGATGGACGAAGAAATGGAACGAAGGTTTGATGTAACATTTTCAAAAATCAAAGAGGAATTCGCAGTTGTGTTTAAACAATTATTTGGTGGCGGCCACGCTGAGCTAAAATTGACTGACCCGAAACAACTATTAGACACAGGTGTAGACATTATTGCCCAACCACCAGGTAAAAAATTACAAAACTTAGCCTTACTATCAGGTGGCGAGCGAGCCTTGACAGCAATTGCATTATTGTTTGCTATTTTACGTGTTCGCCCAGTGCCATTTTGTATCTTGGATGAAGTGGAAGCAGCACTGGATGAAGCAAATGTTAGTAGATTTGCGAAATATGTAAAATTATATAGCGAAGATACGCAATTCATTGTCATTACACATCGTAAAGGAACGATGGAGGAATCGGATGTATTGTATGGTGTGACGATGCAGGAATCTGGCGTGTCACGTATGGTTTCCGTTCGTTTAGAGGATACAAAAGAATTAATTAATTCATAGGGAGGTAATTGGTTATGGGATTTATGGATAAATTGAAAAGCAAATTTAAACAAAACAAAGAAACAGAAGAAGTATCAGAGAAGTATAAAGACGGGATGAAAAAAACGCGAAACACTTTCTCTAGTAAAATTAATGACCTTATTGCTCGTTACCGTAGTGTTGATGAGGACTTTTTTGAAGAGTTAGAAGAAGTTCTTATTACAGCAGATGTTGGTGTTATGACGGTTATGGATTTAATTGAAGAGTTAAAAATGGAAGTGAAACGCAGGAATATTAAAGATACGAGGGAAGTAAAGGATGTTATTTCTGAGAAACTAGTTGAGATATATTATGGGGATGACGACCAAGAAATTGAAGAATTAAATTTGCAGGAAAATGATTTAACGGTTATTTTAGTAGTTGGTGTAAATGGAGTTGGGAAAACGACTTCCATTGGAAAGCTTGCTAATCAACTTAAAGAGGATGGAAAAAACGTTGTCCTAGCAGCAGGAGATACGTTCCGTGCTGGCGCAATTGAGCAGCTCGAAGTTTGGGGTGAGCGAGCAGGCGTTGATGTGATTAAACAGAGTGCTGGTAGTGATCCTGCTGCGGTTATTTTTGATGGGATTAGGGCAGCAAAATCCAGAAATGCGGATGTATTAATATGTGATACAGCAGGCAGGCTGCAAAATAAAGTAAACCTGATGAACGAGCTAGCAAAAGTAAAACGGGTTATTGAACGCGAGATACCTGGTGCACCACATGAAGTCCTACTCGTATTAGATGCAACCACAGGTCAAAATGCGCTAAGTCAGGCGAAAACCTTCTCAGAGGCTACCAATGTTACAGGAATTGTTTTAACAAAACTAGACGGGACAGCCAAAGGTGGAATCGTATTAGCCATACGTAATGAATTGAATATTCCTGTGAAATTTGTTGGTCTCGGTGAAAAAGTAGAGGATTTGCAAAAGTTTGATGCGAATGCATTTGTGTACGGATTGTTTGCAGATTTGATGGATACAGAGCAGTAAAACACCTAAATATTGACTTCGTTTCAAATTCAGGTAAGATAAGTGTAAAGGGAATTCACTTAACAAGGGGTGGGATAGATGCTATCAAAAACGACAAGAATAAATTATTTGTTTGATTTTTATCAAGCCTTGTTAACACCTAAACAACGAAATTATATGGAATTGTATTATTTAGAAGATTATTCGTTAGGTGAGATTTCCGACTTGTTAAAAGTCTCCCGTCAGGCTGTATATGATAATATTAAACGTACAGAAACAATGCTAGAATCGTACGAGAGTAAATTATTTCTATATGACAAGTTTGAAAAAAGAGATGCTATTATAAAGCAAATCGAGAGTATGGAAAAAGATGAAAACATGTTAAAATTGATTCAACAACTAAAAGAAATAGATTAGGAGGACACCTTCTATGGCATTTGAAGGATTGGCCGACCGCCTGCAAAGTACAATAAAGAAGATAACAGGTAAAGGGAAAGTCTCTGAGCAAGATGTAAAAGAGATGACAAGAGAAGTTCGCTTAGCTCTACTAGAAGCGGATGTTAACTTTAAAGTAGTAAAGGATTTAATCAAGCGAATTAAAGAACGTGCTGTTGGACAGGAAGTGATGGAGAGTTTAACACCTGGCCAACAGGTTATTAAAGTTGTTAAAGAAGAGCTTACTGCACTAATGGGTGGTGAGCAAAGTAAAATAGCTGTTAGTGATCGGCCACCTACTGTTATTATGATGGTCGGTCTACAAGGTGCTGGTAAAACAACCACATCAGGTAAGCTCGCGAATCACTTACGTAAAAAACATAATCGTTCACCATTACTAGTGGCATGTGATGTCTATCGTCCTGCAGCAATTAAACAATTAGAAACACTTGGCGAGCAATTATCGATGCCAGTATTCTCACAAGGAACAGAAGCAAATCCTGTTGATATTGCAACAGAGGCTTTAGCAAAAGCGAAAGAAGAACATAATGATTATGTGATCATCGATACAGCAGGTCGCTTACATGTAGATACAGATTTAATGGATGAGTTAGAGCAAATTAAAGCAAAAGTAAAGCCAGATGAAATTTTCTTAGTTGTTGATGCAATGACAGGTCAAGATGCTGTCAATGTGGCTGAAAGTTTTAATGAACAGCTTGATATAACTGGTGTTGTATTGACGAAACTTGACGGAGATACTCGTGGTGGGGCGGCATTATCCATTAAGGCTGTCACAGATAAACCGATTAAATTTGCTGGGATGGGTGAAAAACTCGATGAGTTGGAAGCATTCCACCCTGAGCGTATGGCGTCAAGAATTCTAGGGATGGGTGACGTCCTTTCCTTAATCGAGAAAGCGCAAGAGAATGTCAATGAGAAACAAGTGAAAGAGCTAGAAGAGAAGATGCGTACCATGTCATTTACTTTTGATGACTTTCTAGAGCAAATGGGACAAGTAAGAAAAATGGGACCATTAGATGACTTGATTTCGATGTTACCAGGGGCGAATAAAGTAAAAGGGTTAAAAAATGCTCAATTGGATGAAAAGCAAATATCTCAAGTTGAAGCAATTATACAATCTATGACCAAACAAGAAAGACAAGAGCCTGAAGTTATAAATGCGAGCCGTAAGAAGCGTATTGCTAAAGGTTCAGGTACTACAGTTTCACAAGTAAATCGCTTATTAAAGCAATTTAGCGAAATGAAAAAAATGATGAAGCAAATGACAAACATGCAAAAAGGTAAAAAAGGAAAAGGAATGAATTTTCCTTTTATGTAATGTTTAGGTTGTGCGGTGCTCTGCATAGTGATAAGAATTGCTCGTTACGTTGCAAGATTTATTCTGTGCCGAGGCTCCCCACTAAGCTAGACGGAGTGTATTCAGGGAATATTTTAAGAAGAAATATACTATGTAATGTAAAAACACTTTACAGACCTAAAAGTTTCTGATACAATTCTATCTTGTGAATAACATTTTATTTGGAGGTGCAAGACATGGCAGTTAAAATTCGTTTGAAACGTATGGGTTCTAAAAGAAATCCATTTTACCGTATTGTTGTAGCTGATTCACGTTCTCCTCGTGATGGACGTCAAATCGAACAAATTGGAACATATAACCCAGTTGTTAATCCAGTTGAAGTAAAAATAGATGAAGAAAAAGCTCTTGATTGGATGACGAAAGGTGCTAAACCAAGTGACACTGTTCGCAATCTTTTCTCACAACAAGGCATCATGAAAAAATTCCACGAACAAAAAATGGCAAAGTAGTGTGTTCGTATGAAGGCCCTAATTGAATCTATTATTACACCACTTGTAGATTATCCTGAAGACATCGTTGTTACAAAAACGGAGGAAGATACGAAAATTGTCTATCATCTGACTGTTCATGGTGACGATGTTGGGAAGATAATCGGTAAGAATGGTCGTATTGCAAAATCGATTCGGACAGTTGTTTATGCAGCTAAGAATGAAGGGGAAAAACGCATTTACTTAGATATTATGTAGAAAAGGGAAAGGGACCAGTTGGTTTTACTTTCCCTTTTTTCACATTTGCTAAGAGGGAGGGGAATATGTGGAGATAATAAAGAAAGTACAGATTAAGCAAATTGTCACAGAAGAAAGTAAAAGAAAGCTTAAAGTAGACTTTCAAAATCATATAATGCGGCTTGAACAAGAGTGTCAACAGTTATTGTTTGAAAGAAGGAAGCTCGAGAATAAGTCTGGAGTTTCAAAGCAAGAAATCAAACAGCGTTTTCAAAAAGAAATTAATAAACGAAAAGAAAAGATTAGTTTAATTGATTTCAAGCTTGAACAATTGGAGATGCTTGAATTAGGAAGTGAAATTGTTGAAAAAGAAGTTGAAGCTCTTGTTGAGGTTACAGAAGGGGCGCATTGGAATGAACTGATGCAAGGCCAAGCAGTTGTAATAAAAGATGGTATTGTAATCCGAATTGATAAATAGCAGGTGGGAAGAATATGAATAAAAAAATGTTTAACATCGGGAAAATTGTAAATACACATGGGATTCGCGGGGAAGTTAAGGTATTTCGGATAAGTGACTTTGAGGAACGTTTTCAAGTGGGTGAAACTGTATATCTTGAAAAGGAAAATGGAGAAAACATAGAATTAGTAATTGATGGTCATAGGATCCATAAAGGATTTGACCTGATACATTTCAAAGGGTATGACAACATTAATGATGTTGAAAAACATAAAGGAACTTATTTGAAAATAACCGAAGAACAGCTTACTGAGTTGGAAGAAGATGCGTATTATTATCATGAAATCATTGGATGTAATGTTGTGACAACGTCAGGTGAAGTGTTAGGTATAATTAAAGAAATACTCTCTCCAGGAGCAAATGATGTTTGGGTTATTAAGCGTCCCAAATCAAAAGATTTATTAATTCCTTACATTGAAGATGTTGTGAAGAACATTGATATTTCCGAGAAGAAAATTGTAATTGAACCAATGGAAGGATTGCTTGACTAATGCATATCGACATTTTAACATTATTTCCAGAGATGTTTTCTGGCGTATTTAATAACTCTATTTTAAAAAAAGCGCATGATAATGAAAAATATAGTTATAACCTGGTAAACTTTAGAGAATACACGGAGAATAAACATAAAAAAGTGGATGACTATCCATACGGCGGAGGAGCAGGAATGGTACTTACACCACAGCCTGTATTTGATGCAGTAGAAGCAATTACGAAGAAAGAAAATACGAAGCCACGAATTATCCTAATGTGCCCCCAAGGGCAAGCCTATAATCAAAAGAAAGCGGAAGAATTAGCAAATGAAGAGCATTTAATTATCATTTGTGGTCATTATGAAGGATATGATGAACGAATTCGGGAACATCTTGTAACAGATGAAATATCCATCGGCGATTATGTGTTAACAGGCGGGGAACTCGGTGCGATGGTTGTTGTTGATAGTGTTGTCCGCTTATTGCCAAATGTTCTTGGTAATGAAGAATCGGCACCAAAGGATTCCTTTTCAACTGGTTTATTAGAACATCCTCATTACACAAGGCCAGCTGATTTTCGTGGGATGAAAGTCCCGGATGTTTTAATGTCTGGTGATCATGCTAAAATTGAAAATTGGAGAAGAACGGAATCATTAAAAAGAACTTATATGCGAAGAAAAGAATTGCTCGAAGACCTAGAACTATCAGTGGAAGATAGAAGACGATTGCAAGAAGTTAGTAAACAAGATTCATAGTGATTTTTTCTAAAAATAGTTGAATTCATAGGCCTATTATGTTATATTATTGATTGTGCTTAATGCTCGGTTAAGCCGTATAACGATGTTCCGCTGTTCTAATTTAGAATAATGAGCATTGGTTTGGAAGGAGTGAAGTAGGATGCAACAACTAATTGCTGATATTACAAAAGACCAACTACGCACGGATCATCCTGATTTTAGACCTGGTGATACTGTAAAGGTACACGTGAAGGTTGTCGAAGGAACTCGTGAACGTATTCAGGTTTTCGAAGGTGTTGTCATTAAACGCCAAAACGGTGGAATTAGTGAAACATTTACAGTAAGAAAAATTTCTTACGGTGTTGGAGTTGAACGTACATTCCCTGTACATTCTCCACGTGTTGCTAAAATTGAACGTACTCGTCGTGGTATTGTTCGTCGTGCTAAACTTTACTATCTACGTAATCTACGTGGTAAAGCTGCACGTATCAAAGAACGTCGTTAATTTTATGAAACTGGATAAAAACAGTGATAAAAAAGGAACTTGGCATTGCACAAGCTCCTTTTTTATTTACTTATAATTATGTTGATGTGAAGTAGTCTTTTCGAATTGTAATCAAAAATCTTCATGTCGATAGAAATTTTTTTATTATCGCTTTATAAATTAAAAAAAATGGATATGATATGGTAAAATATGAAAGAATGAGATGATAGGCCAGGAGGAGAACAAATGGCTAAGAAAGAGAAAAATGAATGGTTTGATTGGATAAAAGCGTTGCTGCTTGCATTAGGCTTAGCATTTATTGTGAGAATGTTTCTTTTCTCGCCTATAGTAGTTGATGGCCCGTCCATGTTACCAACCCTAGAAGATAGAGATCAAATGATTGTTAATAAGTTAACTTACCATTTGAAAGAACCGGACCGTTTTGATATTGTCGTTTTTCATGCATCAGCACAGAAGGATTTTATAAAACGTGTAATTGGTTTACCAGGAGAACATGTAGAAGTAAAGGGTGAAACATTATACATAGATGGTGAAGCGGTTGAAGAACCTTTCTTAGAAGAACAGAAGGATAATATAAGGCCATATCAAACCCTAACAAATGATTTTTCACTAGAAAACTTACCAGGTGGATATGAAGTGATTCCTGATGGACATGTTCTTGTGCTAGGAGATAATCGTGGGAATTCAACGGATAGTAGGATGCTCGGTGTTATATCAATGGACGAAATAGTAGGTGAGGCTAGTTTAGTATACTGGCCACTTGATCGAATGCAATTTGTAGGAGAGTAGGTTTATCATATGCCAATACAATGGTTTCCAGGTCATATGGCGAAAGCCAAGCGTGAAGTGGAAGAAAAATTAAAACTTGTTGATTTTGTAATGGAGTTAGTAGATGCTAGAGCACCCTTATCATCACAAAACCCTATGCTCAAGCAAGTACTTCAAAATAAAACGAAGATGGTTGTGCTTATGAAAAAAGATTTAGCTGATCATCGAGCTACAGAGACGTGGCTAACGTATTTTAAAGAAAAAGGAATCCCAGCCTTAGCTGTAGATGTTAATGATAAGGCGGACATTAAACGTGTTATACAATTGGCGAAAGAGCTTGGGCAAGAAAAAATGGACAAATTATTAAAAAAAGGCATTAAACCGAGAGCTGCGAGGGCAATGATTGTTGGGATTCCGAATGTAGGAAAGTCAACATTAATTAATCGACTTGCAAATAGGAAAGCTGCCAAAACTGGTGATAGACCAGGTATAACAAAGCAACAGCTATGGATCAAGGTAAAGAAGGATTTTGAATTATTAGACACGCCAGGAATTTTATGGCCTAAATTTGAAGATCAAGCAGTTGGCTACCGTTTAGCAGCAATTGGTACAATAAAGGACCAGTTATTATCATTACAAGACATAGTTGTATTTGTGTTAAGACATATAGAAGAGCAATATCCAAAACTCCTGCATGAACGCTATGGCATTGTTGAAGGAACGGAAGAAATAGTGGATGTTTTTGTGAAAATTGGTAAGGAACGTGGAGCTCTACAAGGTGGAGGGGAAGTAGATTTTCATAAAGTATCAGATATTGTTCTTAGGGACCTCCGTTCGGGCAGACTCGGAAATATAACACTAGAATTACCAGAAGAATGACATGCATCTTATGATGTATGTCTTATTTTTCTTAAGGATCTTTTCCGTTTGGTTATTGTTTTTTGCAAAAATAGTGGACTTATTTAATTCAGTATTGTGTAGCTCTCGCTTACACTTATTAATGCTATGCCCTGCTTTTCGCTCCGGCAGAATACTTCGCTTTTCACGGGCGCGGCCTCAGCCTCCTCGCAAGCAAAAAACACTTACGGCGGGGTCTTCGGACACGTGCTGTTCCCGTAGGACTCTACGTATTATGCCTAAGCTAAGTTAGTTGCTCTAAATATTTTTGAGGTTATAGTCTATATAACAACGTAACGAATAGTTGTTTTCTGTAAAAACAGCATTTTTCTAGTTTTATAAAAGTAGAGCAGATACCTTAGTGGAGGAAAGACACATAGACTTCTGCGGGAGGACAGGCCTAGGTGAGACTTCGGAGTGCATTAGCACGAAGTAGGCTCACCAGCCGCCCGCGAAAAGCGAAGTGTCTTTCTGGAACGGTAGACTAAGCAAAAACCTTCACTTAGTCCAGAGTTTATACATTACAATACTGGATAAACAATAATCTTTTAGAAAATAGTCTTCTTAAAAAAGTATGGAAAATTGTCGATATAAGATAGAGAGAAAGGTGAATGTTGGTGGAAAAGTTATCGATTTCGGTCATTAAACAATTAATAAAAGACGGAGAAGTCAAAGAGGAGCAAATCGAACAATTAAAGAAAGATGAACGTAAAGGTGTTCAAAAAATTATGAAAAGCTATGAGAAACAAATACAGAAAGAAAGAGAGTTAGAGAAGAATTACCTTGAAATGTGTGTGTATGAAAACAAGGCATATAACAGAGGGGCTAAGTTTGTTGCTGGTATAGATGAAGCTGGTCGAGGTCCCTTGGCAGGTCCAGTTGTTGCTTGTGCCGTTATTCTACCTCCTGACTTCAGACTAATCGGATTAAATGATTCAAAGCAATTAAACGAAAGAGTAAGAGAGAAGTTTTACACGATTATTAAAGAAAGAGCATTAAGCTACGGTATCGGGATTGTTGATAGTAAGACGATAGATGAAATTAATATATTCGAGGCTACAAAATTAGCAATGCGACAGGCAGTGATGCAACTGAAGCCGCAGCCAGACCATCTATTAATTGATGCAGTGGAACTGACGAGTCTTCCTTGCACATCTGAATCAATTATTAAAGGAGATGCTAAAAGCATATCGATTGCAGCAGCAAGTGTTTTAGCAAAAGTTACACGTGATCATATCATGCGTGAAATACATAATGAATATCCAGCATTTGATTTCGCATCGAATATGGGCTATGGAACAAAGCATCATATGGATACATTGTTAGAATCTGGTGCTACCCCCTATCACCGTAAATCGTTTGCACCTGTTCGAAATGTCATTGAAAAGGTATGAAAGGTGGCTAAGCGATGAGATTGCATAAAATAGCTAGTGATGGAATAACAAAAAACCTAAGACAGGAACTAAGAAATGGACAAATTGTACGGGGTGAAATACTCAAAATATATCCTAATCAAAAAGCACAAATAAAGCTTTCTAACCAGCAATTAATTGCAAAGTTAGAAGCTTCCTTAGTGATTGGTAACAAGTATCATTTTCAAGTTAACAAATCGAACAATACCATTTATTTAAAAGTTATTGGTGAGAAATTGAAAAACCAACCAAAGCAAGATTACTCAAATCTCCTGCGACAATTAGGCATGAAGTCCACTAAAACAAACGTATCCCTCATACACAAGCTAATGTCAGAAGGAATTGCATTTAATAAAATGCAGCTTACGAGTGCATTGCCAATATTAGACGCTGCGAAAGACAAAAAGGTAGCACAAGAAGTGTTACAAGTAATGTTTAGACGAAAATTACCGATGAATGAAGCTATTTTCAAAGCACTATACATTGAAAATATAAGTGACCAGTCCAGCTTAATGAGACAGTTATTACAACAGATAGAGAATGATCCGAAATACATGAATTTGTCGCATGAATTAAATCGATTTGTAGAAATTTCTCAAATCGATAAAGAGCAAGAGCTCCTTCTATTACAGGCTAATCCTAAGGAGCAGTTTATTCAGCAATTGAACCGGTATATGAAATTAATGGACTTCTCAAATGAAAACAGGCTTCTTAACAATCATATTAATCAACAAGAAACATTCAAGAATATGTTAGTACAGTTAGTAAGTACTGGTAGTGGTTCGATACAAGAACAAGGTGAAAAACTATTACACTTCATCAATGGTATACAGTTAAATTCGATTACAGAAACGGATAACTTTATTCAAGCATTCCTAAATATACCTGGAGAACGATTGGCATTAAAGAAGGATTTGGAACTAGAATTTAAAAGTAAAAAATCAGAAGATGGAAAGATAAACCCAGACTATTGTAGGGTATTATTTTATTTAGATTTGAATACTTTGAATGAGACAATTATTGATATGAATATAAAACAGCGCGCCATCTTCGTAACTATTTTTAACGACAATGAAAGCTTGCAGGCGAAAACAATAACATTGTTACCAAGTCTGAAAAAGGGGTTAGAAGGAATAAGTTATACCCTATCAAGTATTCAATTTAAATCAGTTAAAGAACAGAGAGAAGTAAAAAACTCACCTATTGAAACAAAGAGCAATGCCGTCTATCAAGGGGTTGATTTTCGTATATGAATAATGAACGTAAAAAAGCTACAGCACTTAAATATGATGAAAATATAGATGCTGTACCAATAGTAACAGCAATAGGCAAAGGACTCATCGCAGAAACTATTATTGATAAAGCCAAGGAAGAAAATGTACCGATTGTTGAGGATCCAACGTTAGTATCGTTGTTACAAGAATTAAATATTAATGAAGCAATTCCAGAGGAGTTGTACGAGGCTGTGGCAGAAGTATTTGCGTTTATTTATCATGCAGATAAGAAATTAAGTGAGGAATAGTAATACTTGTAATTTTTTAATTATTATTATCACAAATTCTTGTTAAATTTCGTTTTTTTGATACAATTAAATAGCAGTACAATTGTTAGGAGGATAATAGATGAATATTCACGAATATCAAGGCAAACAAGTTTTACGTGAATTTGGCGTAAAAGTTCCTAATGGATACGTAGCATATACAGTTGATGAAGCTGTAGAAGCAGCGAAAAGTTTAGGGACAACTGTAAACGTTGTCAAGGCGCAAATTCATGCAGGTGGCCGTGGAAAAGCCGGTGGTGTAAAGGTTGCTAAGAACTTAGATGAAGTTCGTACATATGCCGAGGAAATACTAGGTAAGACATTGGTTACTCACCAAACTGGTCCAGAAGGTAAAGAAGTAAAAAGACTTCTGATCGAAGAAGGCTGTGATATTAAAAAGGAATATTACGTTGGAGTAGTATTAGACCGTGCGACATCTCGTGTTGTAATGATGGCATCTGAAGAAGGTGGTACAGAGATTGAAGAGGTAGCTGCTGAAACTCCTGAGAAGATTTTTAAAGAAGTTATAGACCCAATAGTAGGACTAGCTCCCTATCAAGCTCGTAGACTAGCATTTAACATAAACATTCCAAATGAATTGATTGGAAAAGCTGTTAAGTTTATGACAGCTTTATACGAAGCATTTGTTTCAAAAGATTGTTCGATTGCAGAAATCAACCCACTTGTAACAACAGGTGATGGCGAAGTTCTAGCACTTGATGCGAAATTAAATTTTGATGATAATGCTTTATACAGACATCCTGACATTATGGAATTACGTGATTTAGATGAAGAAGATGAAAAAGAAATTGAAGCATCAAAATATGACCTAAGCTATGTTGCATTGGACGGAAATATTGGTTGTATGGTGAATGGTGCTGGACTTGCCATGTCAACGATGGATATTATTAAATTCACCGGCGGAGAGCCCGCAAACTTCCTTGACGTTGGGGGCGGTGCAACAGCGGAAAAAGTTACAGAAGCATTTAAAATTATTCTATCTGACTCAAATGTGAAAGGGATCTTTGTTAATATTTTCGGTGGAATCATGAAATGTGATGTAATCGCTGAAGGTGTTGTTGAAGCAACGAAACAGGTTGGTTTAGAACTACCACTTGTTGTTCGTTTAGAAGGTACAAACGTAGACTTAGGTAAGAAAATTCTAAATGAGTCTGGTCTAAATATCATTTCAGCTGATTCCATGGCTGATGGAGCACAAAAAATTGTATCGATGGTGAAATAAAATAAAGGAAGGACGGACTTTAAATGGGTGTTTTCTTAAATAAAGATTCAAAAGTAATTGTCCAAGGTATAACTGGTGGAACAGCCAGATTCCACACGAAACAAATGCTAGAATATGGTACACAAATTGTTGGTGGTGTTACACCTAAAAAAGGTGGTACAGAAGTAGAAGGTGTTCCTGTATTTAATACATTGCAAGAAGCGGTGGACAAAACAGGTGCGACTGTTTCAGTAATATATGTACCAGCACCGTTTGCTGCAGATGCCATTATCGAAGCGGTTGATGCTGAACTTGAACTAGCAATTTGTATCACAGAACATATTCCGGTATTGGATATGGTTAAAGTAAAACGATACATGGAAGGTAAGAAAACAAGATTAGTTGGACCGAACTGTCCAGGAGTAATCACTGCAGATGAATGTAAAGTTGGTATTATGCCAGGATATATTCATAAAAAAGGACATATTGGTGTTGTTTCCCGCTCTGGTACATTAACATATGAAGCTGTTCATCAATTGTCACAAGCTGGATATGGACAAACTTCTGCTGTAGGGATTGGTGGAGACCCAGTTAATGGAACAAACTTTATTGATGTGCTAGAAGCTTTTAATGCAGACCCAGAAACCGAAGCTGTTGTTATGATTGGTGAAATTGGTGGTACTGCTGAAGAAGAAGCGGCAGAATGGATCAAAGCAAATATGACGAAACCAGTAGTTGGATTTATTGGTGGAGCAACTGCACCTCCAGGAAAACGCATGGGACATGCTGGAGCCATTATTTCTGGTGGAAAAGGTACTGCAGAAGAAAAAGTCCGTGTAATGGAAGAGTGTGGAATTGCTGTAGCTAAATCACCAGCTGTTATTGGTGAGACAATGATTAATGTATTAAAAGAAAAAGGTTTGGACGAGAAGTGTAAAACGCATTAAAATCAATTGAGAAAAGGTTTACATATGGAACCTAAGAGAGGAAGTTCTTTTAGGTTCTATTTTAACAGATAAAATGTGCTTTGGTGTCTTGGTAAGGTGTCCAGCGACTAATTTCCTTCAGCTCCATATGTCGTTAAACGGGCGCTTGTACTTTATAAAATGAAGATAGGGATGTGTTTGACCTGAAATCAATTCGTAATCGTTTGATACATGTTAGTCGATGTCGTGGTGTAACAAGAAAGACGATACGTAAAATTCTCCTTCTAGATCCTGCTCTAAGTAATATTTACCGCTTAACTCCTCTTGAGATTTCTAAAACCTATTCTATACCGCATAATAATGCTTCCTTATTCCATATAGACCTACATGATTTATCTTTACAAGAACAGTTAACGAAAGATTTAATGATGTGTGAAATTATCACTATAGTTGACGACAACTATCCACGTGTGTTAAATACAATTAAAGATAGTCCGCTCGTATTATATGCAATAGGTAATATATCTTTGTTATCGATACAGCCTGCTTTAAGTGTAATTGGTACTAGAAAATCATCCAACGAAGCATTTACGAAAACAAAAATACTTGTTGAGCCTTTGGTGAACGATAATTGGGTAATCGTTAGTGGGATGGCCAAGGGTATTGATAGCTTTGCCCATATTACTGCCTTAAACAATAATGGAAAAACAATTGCAGTATTAGGCGGTGGTTTCTCACATATATATCCTAAACAGAATATACCTTTATTCAACCAAATTGCAAAAAAAGGATTAGTATTATCGGAATATCCACCACATACTCCTCCAAAACGATTTCACTTTCCAGAAAGAAATCGTATAATAAGTGGGTTAAGCTTTGGAACCTTAGTAATAGAAGCAACAGAAAAAAGTGGAACATTGATAACGGTTGATCAGGCATTAGACCAGGGGAGAGAAGTATATGCAGTTCCAGGTTCACCGTTAATACCTCAAACAAAAGGTTGCCATCGAATGATTCAAGATGGGGCGAAATTAGTATTAGATGCACAAGATATTAAAGAGGATTGGGATACCGTACGAAATAATTATATAAGCTGGGTTTAAAAGTGTTTTTTCTCTTATTCAGAGTATTAGAATGTATAAAAGTTGTACGGTATGTTTGACAAAATTAAAGTATATATTTAGTATTAGTGAAGATTTTAAAAATTAAAATTGTCAACCTCATTTTAGGAGGAACGAATATGAAAGATTATCTAGTAATCGTGGAATCGCCTGCAAAAGCGAAAACGATTGAACGTTATTTAGGGAAAAAATACGAAGTAAAAGCATCAATGGGCCATGTCAGAGATTTACCGAAAAGTCAAATGGGTGTTGATGAGAAAGATAACTTTAAGCCAAAATACATTACCATTCGAGGGAAAGGCGATGTGCTAAAAGATTTACGTAAGTCTGCTAAGAAAGCAAAGAAAATTTTTCTCGCGGCCGATCCGGATCGTGAAGGTGAGGCAATTGCATGGCATTTAGCTCATATCTTAAATGTTGATGAAACTTCAGAATGTCGTGTTGTATTTAATGAAATAACGAAAGACGCAATTAAAGAATCCTTTAAGCATCCAAGAACAATTGACATTGATTTAGTTGATGCTCAACAAGCAAGACGTGTTCTTGACCGATTGGTTGGATACAATATAAGTCCATTATTATGGAAAAAGGTGAAAAAAGGATTAAGTGCTGGTCGCGTACAATCAGTAGCGATGAAATTGATTATTGATCGTGAAAGAGAAATTGAGAACTTTAAACCAGAAGAATACTGGACAATTGAAGCAGAATTTTTAAAAGATGAGACAGTGTTTGAAGGTTCCTTTTATGGGATAAATGGAAAAAAGGAAGAACTGAAATCAGAAAAGGACGTTAATGTAATTCTTAATAAACTAGGCGACAAATTTGAGATTGATAAAGTAACAAAACGGGAGAGAAAAAGAAATCCAGCTCAAGCCTTCATCACTTCTTCGCTACAGCAAGAGGCAGCTAGAAAGCTGAACTTCAGAGCTAGAAAGACAATGATGGTAGCACAGCAATTATATGAGGGGATCGATTTAGGTAGAAAAGCTGGTGGAATTACTGGTTTAATCACCTATATGCGTACAGATTCTACAAGGATTTCGGATACCGCTAAAAAGGAAGCGGTGGATTATATAGTAGAAAATTACGGTGAAGAATATTTAGGCCATTCTAAACCGAAGAAAGCAAAAGAAGGTGCGCAAGATGCACATGAAGCAATTCGTCCAACATCCATTTTAAGAGACCCAAAATCGTTAAAAGAAATTTTATCCAGGGATCAACTTAGACTGTATAAGCTAATCTGGGAACGCTTTTTGGCGAGTCAAATGGCACCTGCAGTAATGGATACAATGACTGTTCACTTACTTAATAATGATGTTGAATTTCGTGCAACAGGTTCTAAAATTAAGTTTAAAGGTTTTATGAAAGTGTATATAGAGGGTACGGATGATAATAAGAAGGTTGAAGACAAATTACTTCCAGAGCTAGACGAAGCAATGGAAGTAAAGTCGAAAGAAATAAGTCCTAACCAACACTTTACACAGCCACCTCCAAGATATACAGAAGCTAGGTTAGTAAAAACGATGGAGGAGCTTGGGATTGGTAGACCATCCACATATGCTCCAACCCTTGATACCATCCAGCGCCGAGGATATGTGACACTTGATAATAAACGTTTCATGCCAACCGAATTAGGAACGATTGTTAACGAAATAATGGAAGAGTTCTTCCCTGAAATTATCGATGTAGAGTTTACTGTGAAGATGGAAGGTGATCTCGATTCAATTGAAGAAGGGGAGAATAACTGGGTAAATATTATTGATGAATTCTATCAAGGTTTCCATAAACGGTTGGAAAAAGCTGAACAAGAAATGGAAAAAATAGAGATTAAAGATGAACCAGCTGGAATCGATTGTGAAAATTGTGGCCATGAAATGGTATATAAGATGGGACGATATGGGAAATTCCTAGCTTGCTCAAATTTCCCAGATTGTCGTAACACGAAACCAATACTCAAAGAAATTGGTGTAAAATGCCCGAAATGTAAAGATGGCAATGTTGTGGAGAGAAAGTCGAAAAAGAGAAGAACATTTTATGGTTGTGATAATTTCCCTGATTGCGATTTTGTTTCATGGGACAAACCGATAGCAAGGCCGTGTCCAAAATGTGATTCTTTACTTGTTGAGAAGAAGAACAAAAAAGGAGCACAGGTAGCTTGCACGAATTGCGATTACAAAGAAGAAGTACAAAGCTAATTTTTTGCTGCTTATCAAAATGATAAGCAGCTCTTTCTTGTTTTTTAGGCTCTATACGTAAAATTTTTTGCTGTTGATATAAAATGTTACATAACGAGAAATAAAATAATGCCTTTAGAAAACAGCCTTATTAAAAACTTTTCAGTAATTTTGCGAAAGATAAGAATAGTTTTTAGAGAACTTGTCTATAACGGTAATATTGCTTTATTCACAAAATATTCACGGAATCCAAATCTTAATAAAAAATCGATTTTCATTTAATTGACTTGCTATTTTTTTAGAGATATAATTACGATTTGTTGAGGAAGGTATCGATTAGTATTTAAAACATCTAATTGCATGACAAATCAAATAATTGTGTTATAATCACAATAGTAACTATGATTCAGAATCTTGCTATTTTTCAGTTTTAAACATTGCAAATAACTTATCCGTATGATATGATGTGTTAGCTGTTTAATTGGGGGCTATAAACATGAAGGCTTTCGTCGATGTATGTGATGAATTTATAGAGTATTTGCAAATAGAAAAAAATGCCTCACCATACACCGTAGCGTACTATCATGATGACTTAAAAAATTTTTTTGCCTTTTTAGAACAAGAGGGTATCGGGGACATAGCAGAAGTTGATCCAAAAGTAGTTCGCGTATTTCTAACTACACTCTATAGTAATCAATTAAGTAGAAGATCCGTATCAAGGAAGATATCATCGATTCGAAGCTTCTACAAATTTATGGAGAGGGAGAAACGAGTTTCTAGCAATCCTTTTATTCATTTGACCTTACCTAGAATGAGTAAAAAAATACCGTCATTTTTATATATGGAAGAACTCGAAAAACTGTTTGAAGTAAACGATACGACTCCACTTGGTCAAAGGAATCAAGCGTTGATTGAGACTCTATATGGGACTGGGATTAGGGTTAGTGAGTGTCAGGGACTGAGGTTAGCAGATATCGACTTTTCGATAGGTACAATGTTCATTAAAGGAAAAGGTCGGAAAGAACGATATGTTCCATTTGGAAGATTTGCAGAAATAGCCTTAGAAACATACATAAATGAAACTAGACCTAAACTACTCTTAAAGTCAAAGAATCATACAGATACGGTCTTTTTGAATGCAAGAGGAAACCCGCTTACAACAAGAGGAATAAGAGACATCCTAAATAAAATGGTAGAAAAAGCGGCATTAACGGTTCATGTCCATCCGCATAAGATTAGGCACACCTTTGCAACGCATCTATTAAATGAAGGTGCTGACTTACGAACTGTACAAGAATTACTTGGACATAAGAGACTTTCCTCTACACAAATTTATACACATGTAACCAAAGATTACATGCGTGATGTTTATATGAATAGCCATCCAAGGGCAAATGATTCGTATAATAGTTCAGAGGGGTGAAACCATTGTCAAATGAGATGCATGCAACAACAATATTTGCTATCAATCATAACGGCGGGAGCGCTATGTGTGGTGATGGACAGGTAACATTAGGTAACGCTGTTGTTATGAAGCATAAAGCAAAAAAAGTTAGGCGATTATTCAACGGTCAAGTGTTAGCTGGTTTTGCTGGGTCTGTTGCGGATGCTTTTACACTTTTTGAGAAATTCGAAGGGAAGTTACAAACGTATAATGGAAATATTACGCGTGCTTCCGTTGAGTTGGCAAAAGAATGGCGTAGTGATAAGGTGCTTCGGAAATTAGAAGCAATGCTTATTGTGATGAACAAAGAGCAAATGTATCTTGTTTCTGGTACTGGTGAAGTAATCGAGCCGGATGATGGAATTTTAGCAATTGGCTCTGGCGGTAATTTCGCTTTAAGTGCTGGTCGCGCATTAGCTAGACATTCCTCAGCGTTATCTGCTAAAGAAATTGCTCGAGCTTCTCTTGAGATTGCTGGTGAAATTTGCGTTTACACGAATGATCAAATCACGTTAGAGGTTCTCGAATAATTGAAGGGGGTAATCAACATGGGAATTGATTACACACCAAGACAAATTGTGGATCAATTGGATAAATATATTGTGGGACAGAAAAATGCAAAAAAATCTGTAGCCGTTGCTTTAAGAAATCGTTACAGACGGATGCAACTTGATGATTCATTAAAGGATGAGATTAATCCTAAAAATATATTAATGATTGGTCCTACAGGCGTAGGAAAGACGGAGATTGCAAGACGGTTAGCGAAACTAGTCGGTGCTCCTTTTGTAAAAGTTGAAGCAACAAAATTTACAGAGGTTGGTTACGTAGGTCGTGACGTTGAGTCCATGGTTCGTGATCTTGTTGAAATGGCGATGCGAATGGTGAAGGAAGTGAAAATGAGTGAAGTAAAAGATCAAGCGGAACGAGAGGCTAATAAAAAGCTTGTTCATTTACTACTTCCCGAAGTAAAAAAGCAGCCATCTATGAAAAATCCGTTTGAGCTTCTGTTTTCGAATCAATCCTCTGAAAACGATGAAGATTCATCGGATAAAGATGACGAGATTGTAACAAAACGCAAACAAATAAAGCAAAAGCTTGAGATGGGTGAGCTAGAAGATCATCTAGTAACAGTAGAATTGGAAGAAGTACCACCTTCTATGTTTGATATGCTTCAAGGTTCGGGTATGGAACATATGGGGATGAATATGCAAGATGTCTTTGGTCAATTTATGCAGGCGAAGAAGAAAAAAAGAAAATTATCTGTATCGGAAGCGAGAAAGTTACTGACACAGCAAGAAGCACAGAAGCTAGTAGATATGGAAGAAGCAGCACAAGAGGCAATAGAGCTTGCTGAGCAATCTGGTATATTATTTATTGACGAAATCGATAAAGTAGTAGGGAAGGATAGCAGTTCCGCTAATGTCTCTAGAGAAGGTGTGCAGCGTGACATTCTCCCAATTGTTGAAGGCTCAACTGTTGTGACGAAGCATGGACCAGTAAAAACGGACCATATGTTGTTTATAGCAGCAGGTGCTTTTCATATGGCGAAACCATCTGACTTAATACCTGAACTACAAGGACGTTTCCCAATTAGAGTGGAATTAGAAAAATTAACCGTCCATGATTTCAAGCAAATATTAACAGAGCCGTCTAACGCATTAATCAAACAATATCAAGCATTGTTACAAACAGAAGGTATAAATGTCGTATTTACTGACGATGCTATTGTTAGACTGGCAGAAATTGCATATCAAGTAAATCAGGAAACGGATAACATTGGTGCAAGAAGGCTTCATACTATTTTAGAAAAACTATTAGAAGATTTATCATTTGAAGCACCAGACATAACAATGGAGGAAATTAAGATTACTTCTAGCTATGTCGATGAAAAATTAAAATCTATTGCACAAAATAGAGATTTAAGTCAATTTATACTATAATGTTAACGAATGAAATGGAGGATTATCATGGAATTATTAGACAGAGCAAGAAAAATTAACGCAATGCTACAAAAAGCAACAGGGAAATCGGTGAACTTTAACGATATGTCCGCTTCTTTACGAGATGTAATCAGAGGGAATGTATATATTCTTAGCAGAAGAGGGAAATTGTTAGGATTTGCAGTAAATCAGGAAATTGAAAATGAACGCATGAAGAATATGTTGGAAGAAAGACAATTCCCTGAAGAATACACAGCAGGTCTTTTTAACATTCATGAAACAACAGCAAATCTTGATGTTGATAGCCAATATTCCGTTTTCCCAGTTGAAAACAAAGATTTATTTAAAAATGGTTTAACAACAATAGTACCGATTATCGGTGGTGGAGACCGTTTAGGAACACTTATTATTGGGCGTGTGGATGAAGACTTTAGTAATGATGATCTATTACTTGCTGAATACGGTGCAACTGTAGTAGGTATGGAAATTCTACATGAAAAAACAGAAGAAATTGAAATGGAAGCAAGAAGTAAAGCTGTAGTTCAAATGGCGATTAGTTCATTGTCTTATAGTGAATTAGAGGCAATTGATCATATTTTTGAAGAATTAAATGGTAATGAGGGACTTCTAGTTGCAAGTAAAATCGCAGATAGGGTTGGAATTACAAGATCTGTAATTGTAAATGCTTTAAGAAAACTGGAAAGTGCTGGAGTTATAGAATCACGTTCACTAGGAATGAAAGGTACGTACATTAAAGTATTAAATGATAAATTCTTAGTTGAATTAGAAAAACTACGTTCAAGATAATGAAAAACAATAAAAAAGAGCTAGACATATAGCTCTTTTTTTATTTGTAAATTTTTTGGAGTAATTCTTTACATATAATTCGATAATTCGACACAATATGTCATGCTAATACTTGTTAGAATATAGGAAGTTAGACAGCGTCTTGTTTTAAATATACTGAATAGATAGTCCATATGGAATGATGAAGAAGTCCTAGACTTATTTATCTATTTTATATGTAAATTGAAGGAAATTGTCGGATTTAGGTGGACTTTGACGAAAGTGTAAATTACAATTAGATTACATGAAATTAAAATGTAGTATTTTGTAATATTGGCAAGAGGCAGGAGGGATTAAAGTGGATATTTTTGGGAATACAATACGAACGTTAGAAAATTCACTTGATTACGCGTCAGCAAAAAATCAAACAATAGCAAATAATATTTCTAATGTGGATACCCCGAACTATAAAGCAAAAGATGTCATATTTAAAGACGCGCTAAATGATGCGGCAAACGCATTAGTAGTAAAGAAAACAAATGAAAAGCATATGTCATTAAATCAATCAAATTCCTCATATCAAACCATTACGCAAAATAACACCATGTTTAACCACAATGGGAATAATGTAGATATTGATAAAGAAATGGCGGAACTAGCTAAAAACCAAATCTATTATAATAGTTTAGTAGAACGCATTAATGGGAAATTTGGTAGTCTTCAGAAGGTAATAAGAGGAGGGAACTAAGTATGTCAATTTTTAATTCGATTAATACGAGCGCAAGCGCCTTAACGGCTCAACGTTTACGTATGGATGTCGTTTCCTCCAATATTGCTAATGCAGAAACGACACGTGCGACGATTAATGAAGATGGTCAATACGAAGCTTACAGACGCAAATTAGTTACATTAGAAGAACAGGGAACTCGGTTTGGCTCTTTTTTAGATAAAGCCTCTGGTACAAGCTCAGCAAGAAATGCAGGGGTGAAAGTTTCAGCGATAACGGAAGATGATGCACCATTTAAAGTGGTTTATAATCCTAACCATCCTGATGCCAATGAAGCTGGTTATGTTGAAATGCCAAATGTTGACCCACTTCAAGAAATGGTAGATTTAATGAGTGCTACTAGATCTTATGAAGCGAACATCACTTCATTAAATGCTAGTAAAAGTATGTTGATGAAAGCATTGGAAATAGGAAAATAGAGGAGTATTAAATGATGATTCCATTAATAAATGATGCATCACAGATTACGATAAATGAAACGACTAATCCTAAAAAGACAATAACTCCAGGGGCAGCTCAAGCGAATTTTGCTGACACATTAAAAGGTGCAATAGACAACCTTAATGATATTCAAATGGAGTCTGATAAAAAAACACAGGGGCTTGCCAGTGGGAAGGTAGATAATCTTCATGATGTCATGATTACTTCGCAAAAAGCTGGTATTGCACTTGACATGACTGTACAGGTTCAAAAAAAGGTAATCGATGCGTATAACGAAATTATGCGAATGCAAGTCTGATTTTGTTTATCCTACAGGCACAGTATATACAATGATAATATTACTTAATGCAATATGGTGGGTGACTTAATGAATGAAAATCTAACTAAATGGAAGAACTCGATTGTTTCTTTTTGGACGAAACGAACAAAAAGCCAAAAAGGAATTTTTATAGGATCTATCCTTTTGGTTTTGTTAATTATTGTAGGAACAGTATTGCTTACTACGAAAACGAATTTTGTAACGTTATATAGCAATCTTTCGTTACAAGAAGTAAATCAAATAAAAACAGAATTAGACGCTAGGGGTATTCCTTATGAATTGCAAAATGGTGGCACAACGATTTCAGTGCCGGGAGAACAAGTTGATGCATTGCTTGTTGACTTAGCAGGGCAAGGAATTCCGAATAGTGGTAACATTGATTATTCATTTTTTAGTGAAAACTCCTCATGGGGTGTAACGGATAATGAATTCGATGTGATGAAGCTTGATGCAATGCAGACTGAACTTGCAACCTTAATGAAGGGTATTGAGGGTATAAATGATGCGCAGGTAATGATTAATATGCCTGAAACACCAATATTTGCAAGTGAAACAACACAGGAAGCAAGTGCATCTATCGTATTAAATACAAAACCAGGATACCAATTTCAAGGTAATCAAATAGGCGCACTGTATCACTTGGTTTCAAAGGCTGTCCCGAATTTACCTGAAGATAATATCGTCATTATGAACCAGAATTTTGAGTATTTCGATCAGAATGCAACACAATATGGTACACAGGATGTTCATTCTTATCAGCAATCTGTAAAAAAAGATGTTGAAAAGGACCTTCAGCAACGAATACAACAGATGCTTGGTACGATGCTAGGTGCGGGAAATGTAATTGTTTCGGTAACAGCTGATGTAGATTTCACTCAAGAAAATAGAACGGAAGAACTGGTAGAGCCTGTTGATATTGAAAACATGGAAGGTCTCCCTGTAAGCATACAGTCTATACAAGAGTCGTATACAGGAGATAATGCAGCAGCAGGTGTGGCTGGAGCTGGTGAAGAAGACGTTACCAACTATCCAGGCACAGAAGACGGTTCGAACGGGGATTATGAGTTAGATAATGAAACGATTAATTATGAGTTCAATAGAATTCGTAAAGAAATTGTCGAAAGTCCGTATAAAATCCGTGACCTAGGAATCCAAGTCGTCGTTGATAATGCGCAAGATACGACTGATAGTGAAGTAGTGTACCTTACTCAGCAAGAACAGACGAATGTTGAAGAAGGCATTTCTTCGATTTTAAGTTCGATTATCGATACGTCCATTGATGGGGCGTATGGAGAAGTAGTTCCAGATGAGAAACTATCCATTGTATTCCAGGAATTTAATGGGGAACCAACAATTGCAGAAACAACAACCCCAGTCATCCCAACATGGATGTATATCGCAGGCGCTGGTTTACTAGTAATTATCATTATATTAATCTATCTATTAGTTCGAAATAGGAAACAAAAAGAAGAAGTTATCGAACAAACAGCGATTACACAAGAACCATCTAATGAAATCCCAGAAATGGAACAAAATCAGGATTCTGAGTCTATTATTCGCAAAAAGCAACTTGAGAAAATTGCTAAAGAAAAACCAGAAGACTTTGCGAAATTACTAAGAAGCTGGATCGGTGAAGATTAGGAGGAATGACGGTATGGCAAGGCAAAAAGGTGCATTGACTGGAAAACAAAAAGCTGCAATTCTTTTAATCTCCCTAGGTCCCGACGTTTCAGCTCAAGTATATAAACATTTATCTGAAGAGGAAATCGAAAAATTAAGTTTGGAAATTTCCTCTGTAAAAAAAGTAGATGCTAATTTAAAAGAAGAGATCATTGAACAATTTCATAATATTATACTTGCTCAAGACTATATTTCTCAAGGTGGAGTCGGTTATGCAAAGACGGTATTAGAAAAAGCTTTCGGAAAGCAGGAAGCCTCGAATATAATTAATCGTCTCACTTCTTCATTGCAAGTAAGACCATTTGACTTTGCTAGAAAAGCAGACCCACAACAACTTTTGAACTACATTCAAAATGAACACCCACAGACTATTTCTCTTGTTCTATCCTACTTGGATCCAGAACAAGCAGGGCAAATTCTATCAGCTCTTCCACAAGAGATGCAAGCAGATGTAGCAAAGCGTATTGCAACGATGGATTCAACTTCGCCTGAAATCATTAGTCAAGTAGAGCAAGTGCTAGAAAAGAATTTGTCTATGTCCTTGACAGAGGATTATACGCAAACTGGTGGAATTCAAGCTGTTGTAGAAGTATTAAATGGTGTTGATAGGAGTACGGAAAGAACGATCATTGATGCTCTAGAAATACAGGACCCTGAGCTAGCAGATGAAATTAAAAAACGGATGTTTGTATTTGAGGATATTGTTATCCTTGATAACCGTGCAATACAGCGTGTAATACGTGAAGTAGAAAATGATGACTTACGTTTAGCATTGAAAGTTGCAAGTGATGAAGTGAAAAATGTTATTTTCTCAAACATGTCAAATCGAATGGCAGAAACGTTCAAAGAAGAAATGGAATATATGGGACCTGTTAGGTTACTTGACGTCGAAGAAGCGCAAACAAGAATTGTTTCTACGATTCGTAGATTAGAGGATATTGGAGAAATTGTAATTGCTCGTGGTGGAGGGGACGATATTATTGTCTAATTTCCATAAATCAGTAAACAAAGATAAAAAAGTTATTGCAATTAAACCAATCGATTTTCTTATTAAAGAGAAGCAATTGGATCCGTCTTCTTATGAAGAAGAGTATCAAAGTATAGAAGATAAAATTGCTAAAGCGATAGAGCAATTGACCACTCTAGAGACACAACAGAAAGAATTGTTACAAGCTACTAAAACACAAATAGAGAAAGAGAAAAGTAATTGGCAAACGGAAAGAGCAAAATGGATCGAGGAAGCAAAAGAAGAAGGGTACAAGTCTGGCTATCTTTCTGGTCAACAAGATAGTATTAGTGAGTATAAAGGCTTATTAGAGAAAGCCAATACCATTACAGAGCAGGCTACGAAAGATTACCATACTACATTAGATAAAAGTGAAACAACGATTCTTCAGCTATCTATTTCCATTGCTGAGAAGGTAATGAAGCAAAAAATTACAGATGACCCATCGGTATTTTCGAATCTCGTTAAGACGGTAATTAAAAGTATAAAAGACAAGTCAATGATCACTATCTATACGCATCCAGATAACTATGAAATGATTCTAGAACAGAAGGATGAATTAATTCGTCTATTAGAAAATGATACCAAGCTTTCTATTTATGTTAAAGATGAGCTTTCTGAAAATGCATGCATTATTGAACATCCATTTGGTCGAGTAGATGCAAGTGTTGATTCACAACTAGAGCAAATTCGTAATATCTTACTCGATTTCCATGAGGAGAATAAGCAATGAATGTAGAAGCTTACCTTTCTTGTATCGAACAGGCTGATTCTTACAAATATTATGGGAAAGTCTTACGAGTAGTTGGGCTGATGATTGAGTCAGAGGGACCACAAGCAAATATTGGTGAAGTATGTTATATCCATCCTTCAAAGAAAGACAAAGAACCGATTTTATCAGAGGTAGTGGGGTTTAATAACGAGAAGATCATTCTCATGCCTTATGCTGAGGTAAATGAAATTGGGTCAGGATGTCTTGTTCAAGCAACAGGGAAAGCCCTAACGGTAAAAGTTGGCCGAAGTCTAATAGGGAATGTTGTTGATCCATTGGGAATGCCGCTTGATCGTACTCCCCTACCAAAAGGTCTCTCAAATTATGTAACAGAACAAGCGCCACCAAACCCCATGTTACGTCCTCCAATTTCTGAACCGATTCAAGTTGGTGTAAAAGCAATTGATGGATTATTAACAGTCGGTAGAGGACAGCGTGTTGGAATGTTCGCTGGTAGTGGGGTAGGTAAGAGTACCTTACTTGGAATGATTGCCCGGAACAGTGATGCAGATATTAACGTTATCGCACTGATAGGAGAACGTGGGCGTGAAGTTAGGGAATTTATTGAAAAGGACCTTGGTGAAGCAGGGTTGAAGCGCTCCATTGTTGTTGTGGCAACTTCTGACCAGCCAGCACTGATGCGTATTAAAGGTGCATATACGGCTACAGCAATTGCTGAATATTTCCGTGATTTGGGTTACCATGTGAACTTGATGATGGATTCTGTAACTCGTGTTGCAATGGCACAAAGGGAGATCGGCCTAGCAATCGGTGAACCTCCAACAACAAAAGGATACACGCCATCTGTATTTTCGATATTACCTAAACTGCTTGAACGCACTGGAACAAATGACTGTGGAACAATTACTGCCTTTTACACGGTGTTAGTTGATGGTGACGATATGAATGAACCAATCGCAGATGCGGTAAGAGGGATATTAGATGGTCATTTTGTGATGGACCGAAAAATAGCTGAACGAGGGCAATATCCAGCAATAAATGTACTGAAATCGGTTAGTCGGGTAATGAATCAAATTACGGGCGAAGAGCATCGAACCATAGCTAATGAGATTCGTTCATTAATGTCCATATACGAAGATAATCGAGAGTTAATCAATATCGGGGCATATAAACGTGGTACGAACCAGGAAATTGATCGTGCAATAGCTTTTCATCCAAAAATTCAAGCTTTTTTAAAACAGGATGTATTTGAATATAAGACACTAGAAGAGTCAGTTAACTTGATGACTTCTTTGCTTAATGGAGGCATTCACTAATGACTGGGACAGCGACTTTATCGAAAGTTTTAACGATTAGAGAAAACGAAAAAAAAGTTGCACAAAAAGCATACCACCAATCGATGGGTGTGTTTGAGGAAGTTGCTAAAGAACTCTATTTACTATTAAAGAAAAAAGAAGAAGCAGAACAGCAGTATGAACGATTTATTCAATCAACGGCACCAATAAATCAGATTAAGCAACTCGTTGACTATCTAGAGGTATTAACAACAGAAATATTATTTGTTCAACAAAAAGTAGAGGTTGCAAGAAATGATATGGAAAAAAAACAGGTGAAATTGTCTGATTCATACGTTGAAGTGAAAAAGTTTGAAAAAATCATCGACATTCGTAAACAAGATGAACGCGATGAGCTAAAGAGGAAAGAAGACGCTTTTATGAATGAAATTTCAATGAATCAATTTTTAAGCCACAAAAATAGGTGAAAATCATGGCAAAGAAAACAAATGATGAAAAGAGAAAAATGAATCCTTTTTTATGGTTCCTTTTCGCAATCGTCATCCCAATTTTAATCGTTATAACGCTTTTAATCATTATATTAAATATTGCAGGTTTTGATGTTACGAACTGGGCGAAAGAAAAAGGGAATGATGTTCCTGTTCTATCCAATGCAATTACAACGGAAGAAGAAGCAAATGTTGAGAAGAAAGAACAGCAATTTGAAGAAACGATTGTTAGTAAAGATGAAGAAATTGCTGGGTTACAACAGAATGTAACTGACCTTGAGTCAACAATTGCTAATTTGAATGAAAAAATAACACAATTAGAAAATGACCAAAATGTAAATGCAACAGTGGAGCAAGATGCTACAAAATCAGTAAATGAAGAAGTAAAGCTGGTTGCTAAATCTTATGAAGAAATGGATAGTAAGCAAGCTGCTCGAATTCTAGAAAATTTAAATAGAGGTTCTGCGGTTACAATCATCAAAGAAGTACCCAATGAGGTACGTGGAGCTATTTTGGAAGAGATGAATCCAGAGGTGGCAGCAGAAATCACGGAACAACTCATGATTACAGAACACTAAGATGAAGAAGTCACCTTGAAAGGAGGTGAGAAAATGAACGCAGTTGGAACGCTTATACCACGATTGCAATTTACAAATAGTAAAACAGACTCATGGAATAATGGTTCGAATTTATCTGATTCTTTATCATTTAAAAAAACATTGTTTGATAAAGAGTACACCGTATTAGCTGGTTTGCAGGATGAGCATAATCGGTCCCAAGATGGAACGTCAAATGTACAAAGTCCAGAGGAGGCAATTCATTTACTTGTTGAAAAGCTAATCAATGATATGGAGTTAATGAATGATACAAATGAACAGGACAATCTTATCGCCAAGTTTTCAACACTAGAGAATTTGGACGATGAAGTACTTGTAGCAATGCAAAAGTTAACAATGTTGATCACTAGTAATGCGAATGAAATGCATAATGGACTAGACAATGTAGAGGATAAAGGGAACCGAGTCCAAGAATTGTTTTCACATATGATAATAGAAGATGATACTCGTAGCATAATACCATACCTCGTTCAAATACTGAATCAGTTGGATACGACTGGTGCTTTAGCAGGTGTTAATGAAAATCAAAATCCTGTTATAGAAACGGTGGTAAAAAGTAATACAGTAGTGGAGATGAATCAAACTTTTCCTACATTGAATAGAAGGCAATATACGCTTTTGAATAATGGCGAGATATCCATTCCTGGTGAAACGATTATACCAGATGAGTCAATGACGAATCTGTTTCAGCAAAATCCTTCTTCAAATCAAATAGAACAACGATTTTATACAGATGATATGACACAATTACCAACTAATGTAGTGTCTAATGTGGAACGAATAAACACAATTTTGACGAAGGTAGAAAATGTAGTATCCAATATTAACCAAGAAGAAGATATCCTTAAGGCTGCCCCAGAAATATTAGCGCTTTTGAAGCAATGGACAAATGTAGCGAAAAGTACTGAAGCGGATTCACAAAGCATGAAACATACGGATCCCATAGAGAATACTGAAATAAAAAGTTTGCCAGTTTGGAAAGAAATTGTTCAAGCATATGAAAAAAGAGAAAAAATTGCCTCTAAAAATCTTTATCACATGGATGCAAGTGTTACTACAAAAGATGTAGTTAGATGGCTTGATAATGCTATAAATTTTGATTCCCAGCGCTCTAATCTAGGGAGTAATGTGAAGGAATTGGGAATAGCGAGTGCTTCTAATGTCCAACAAGAAAAGATAAATATCGATTTGTCTAATCAATTGTCTTACGTACAATCTGAAGCAGAGGAAATACTGTCTCATATTAAGACAGAACAAGATATTAAAAATGCCGCACCAAAACTTTTACAATTATTAGACCGGTGGAATGGATTCGTAGGAAATAGCGACGAGGAAACATTTCCAATCAAAACTCCTGAAACATGGCTAAGAGTAGATTCTAAAGAACAATCGGTATGGAAAGAATTTGTCCATGCAATAAAACAACAAGAACAGGCTATTGGTTCACAACAAAATGTGAGCAATGACGTAAGAATATCAAACATTGTAGCAGTTATCACAAAAGAAATGGATACTCAAAATAAGGTGAATATTAGTAATAATATCACACGATTTAATGAGATTTTTAGACAAGTAGAAGAAGTGATCAGTCAAATAAAAATAGAAGAAAACATTAAATCTGTTTCACCAAAACTTGAGGAACTGTTAAATAAATGGACTGATGTAGCGGAGAATAGCGAAACCGATCATCCCTTTGAATTGAAAAAATGGATCGAGAAATCAATTGAGAATCAACTGAAAATAAACACTGTATCAACTACAAATCCGAGTTCAGGTAATATTCATCCGATTTCTCAACTAGAACAATATGCTATTCACATAAACCAATCAAACAGTACCCTTGCGGTAGATCAGGAGTTTATGGAGAGGTTTGAGGGGATTGTTAAGAACAGTCAATTTCTAACAAAACCTTTTGCAATGAACCAATTATCGATTCGATTGAATCCGACTAACTTAGGTGATATGGTTGTTCGGTTCACACAAATGAACGGTGAAATGGCTGTCAAGATCATAGTAACGACGCAGGCCGCTAAAGAAATGTTGGAAGGAAATATTGGTCAACTGAAGCATATGTTTGCACCACAGCAAGTTGTTATTGAAAAGCAAGATGGAAATATTGTATTTAATCAAGAAACACAAAAGAATAATCAAGATCAACAATCACAAAAACATGACAATGAAGAGCAGTCAGATCAATCAGATGGACAAAGTCGTCAATCTACTGAATCTGAATTCAGGTCTTATTTTCAAGAATTATTAGTGAATGAGAAAGTGTAGGTGACCACAATGACTAGTATTGATCCATCATTGTATCTATCTAATCAAAGAACTACTAGAGAACCTAGCCCTACTCTGGATAAGGATGGATTCCTAAAAATATTAATGACCCAACTACAAAATCAAGATCCTACAGCGCCAATGGATGATAAAGCAATGGTTGAACAAATGGCAACTCTAACTTCATTGGAACAGATTACGAATATTGCAAGTACTATTGACAATTTTGTTCAAAGTCAATTAATGTCTCCGGTCATTGAGTATAGCCACATGATTGGAAAAGAAGTTTCCTATCAAGCTTATGATAAAGAGACTGGGGAAGAACTAGAAGTGACTACATCTAAAGTTGTTGCTGTTACACAAAGTGAGGGTTGGGCTATTTTGAAATTAAAAAATGGAGAAGAAATATATGCGGATGCCATATTAGAAGTAAGTGATGCTAATTCAGATACACCAAATTCTGATGAGGATGTACGAGAGTAAGGGGGGATCGTATGGACCCACGTATACATCAGGTGGCCGGGGAATATGCCTTGAAAAATCCTACGGTAGTTAAACCGAAGAATACACAAACATTACAGTTCAAGGATATTTTATCTGAGCAAAACCAAAAATTAAAAATTAGTAAACATGCAAGTGAAAGATTAAATGAAAGAAATATTCATATTGATGAGCATCAATGGCAGCAAATTGAAGCAAAAATGAGAGAGGCAAAGAAAAAAGGGATCACGGATTCATTAGTCGTAATGAATGACGCTGCATTATTAGTAAGTGCTAAAAATAATACCGTTGTCACCGCTATGGATAGAAAGGAAGCAACTAGTAGGATTTTCACAAATATTAATGGAACAATTTTAATGAATGATTAGGCTGGACCCATATGGGAGGCCGTTATAGCTGCCGATTGAATGAAGCAGCTCATATAAATTTAAAAATAAAGGGGAAAATAAAATGTTACGATCAATGTATGCAGGAATATCTGGAATGAAAAACTTTCAAACGAAATTAGATGTTATAGGGAATAATATTGCAAATGTGAATACTTCAGGTTTCAAAAAAGGTCGGGTTACATTTCAAGAAATGATGAGTCAAACTACTTCTGGAGCACAAGGCCCTACTGGCACAAAAGGTGGAATTAATGCTGTACAAGTAGGTCTAGGTGCACAGACAGGTTCCATTGATAATATGCATACCCAAGGTTTCTTGCAAACAACGAATAATCCATTAGACCTATCAATTGAGGGGGATGGAATGTTTGCTTTAACAGATGGGGAAACAACGTTTTACACACGTGCAGGGAACTTTTATTTAGACAGTGAAGGAAGTATAGTAAACCCTGATGGATTGTATCTTATCGGAGCAAATGGAGAATCTCCAATCACAATTCCTGATGGTGCACAAAGCTTTAGTATTCAAACAGATGGTACGGTTACGTATGTAGATGGTGCAGGTGACCCACAAACTGCTGGTCAAATTGGTCTCGCTAGCTTTTCTAATCCAGCTGGTCTGCAAAAAGATGGTAGCAATTTATTCTTAAACAGTGAAAATGCTGGTTTTAATGGACTAGTGGTTCCAGAACAAGACGGTGCTGCGTCGATTGTAAGTGGTGCCCTTGAAATGTCCAACGTCGACCTAGCTGAAGAGTTCACAGAAATGATTACTGCTCAACGTGGGTTCCAAGCGAATACGAGAATCATTACTACATCGGATTCTATCTTAGAAGAACTTGTTAACTTAAAACGATAATAAGGAGGTAGGGAGCATATATTAGTGTGCTCCCACCAATATCATGATTCCATTATTAAGATTAAACGGTAATCGATTTACCTTAAATGCATTACTAATTGAACAAGTAGAATCACTTCCAGATACAACCATTACGCTAATCAACGGGAAGAAGTTGGTAGTCAAGAATCCTGAGAATGAAGTAATTGGTCTCATAACAAATTACTATCAAAAAATAGGATTACAAAGTATACATAGAAATACAGGTGATGAAAGTGAGTAGACTGGTAAAAACAATGATGACATCTTTAGCTGTACTGTTAATCATTGCTATTGCAGCAATTATCGTAATTATCAATGTTAAAGGTGAAGATGACGAAGCTAAAGAACCTACAATTGATGAAATAATAGAGTATTCCTTTGAATCACCTGAGATTACAACGGATCTTGAAGATGGCACTTATGTCCGTGTACAATTTCAAATTTTGACAGATAGTGAAGATGCAAAAGAAGAAATCATGAAAAGGGAATTTCAACTTAAAAATATCTTGATTAAAGAACTTGCGATAATGACTGAAGAAGATTTTAAATCTGGTTTAGGTAACTTAGAAGATGTCTTGAGAACAAAGCTAAATGAAGTAATGATCGAAGGAAAAATTACCGATGTTTATACAATTAATAAGATATTGCAATAAAAAACAAAAGTGCAAGCGCCCTTTTATCGTGAGGTGACGAATTAATGGATGAAGTACTTTCACAGAATGAAATAGATGCACTACTTTCCGCCATCACTTCAGGTGAAATGGATGCAGAAGAGTTAAAAAAGGAAGAAAAGGAAAAAAAAGTTAGAGTATACGATTTTAAACGTGCACTTCGTTTCTCAAAAGACCAAATAAGAAGTATTTCAAGAATTCATGAGAATTATGCAAGGCTTTTGACGACTTTTTTCTCATCACAGCTTAGGACATATGTCGATATAAACGTTACATCTGTTGATCAAATCCCCTTCGAAGAATTCATTCGTTCCATACCGAAAATTACGGTATTAAACATCTACAGTGTTGCTCCTTTGGACGGAAGGTTAGTGATGGAAATTAACCCAAATATCGCTTATGCCTTACTTGACCGTATTCTTGGGGGGAAAGGAAACACCATTAGTAAAAGCAGTAGTTTAACCGAAATTGAGAAACTACTTTTAAACCAAATATTTGAAAAAGGTATTGAATGTCTTAGAGAGGCTTGGGAATCCGTTGCAGATATTGATCCAATACTAGAGGAATTTGAGGAAAACCCACAATTTATCCAAATGGTTTCCCCAAATGAGACGGTAGTAGTCGTTTCGCTAACTACAGTGATTGGTGAAACAAGTGGAATGATTAATATATGTATCCCACATGTTATTTTAGAACCGATTATTAGTAAGTTATCTGCACATTATTGGATGCAAGCAACGGAAAAGGATCAGAACCCAGAAACCTATGAGAAGATTTCCAAGCATTTGAAGAATACGCAGGTAGAAGTAAAATCCATACTAGGGGAGACAAATGTATCAATCCAAGAATTTTTACAGTTAAGTAAAGATGATGTTATCTCTCTAAACCAACCGATAGATCAACCATTAAAGTTTTTAGTTAATGATAAACTGAAATTTTATGTACAACCAGGTAAATTTAAAAATAAGTTATCGGTTCAAATACTTGAGGAATATAAAGGGGTGAACGAAAATGACGAATGAAGATGGTATGCTATCACAAGAAGAAATTGATGCACTACTTAATGTGAGTTCAGATAGTAGTGATGATTTAAATGAAAATCAGCAGTCAAAAACGGAGGATTATCTTTCCAGCATAGAAATTGATGCACTAGGAGAGATTGGTAACATATCTTTTGGTACTTCTGCGACAACATTATCAACGTTATTAAATAATAAGGTTGAAATTACAACGCCCATCGTTAGCATTATTGAGAAGAAAGATTTGGCGGATGCAGTTAATTTTCAACCAGTAAGTATTCAGGTGAACTACGTAGACGGTTTTATAGGGAAGAATGTTTTTGTTATTAAGGCGAAAGATGCAGCAATAATTGCTGACATTATGTTAGGTGGTGATGGGACAAACCCTGATCAGGAATTGTCTGAAATCCATCTAAGTGCAGTACAAGAATCCATGAACCAAATGATGGGTGCTGCGGCAACTAGTATGTCAACGGTGTTTGGTAAGAAAGTGGATATCTCTCCACCATCGATTATTGATGATACCAAAAATAATGAGGAGATTTTTGATGAAGAGGCATATGTAAAAATCTTCTTCAGATTGACTGTTGGTGACTTAATTGATTCAAACATGATGCAATTAATGCCAGTGAATTTTGCGAAACAGTTAGTTGAACAATTATTAAATCCTACAAGTAGTGAAGTGGAACCGAGTATAGAATCTGCAACAACTGTCGAAGCGCCATACACAAAAGAGCAAGACATTCATGAAAGCAGTTATTATACGCAAGGGAGTATAACAGAACAGGCAGTAACACCAAATAATTACGAACAACCTACAAAGCCACAGGTAATAGGTAATCCCTTAAACAAGACACAAGCAGATGTTCAAGAAGCCACTTTTTCAAACTTTGAAAAGGTAGCATTAAATAATCATGAACAACGAAACCTAGATATGCTTTTGGATATTCCATTAAATATTACGGTTGAACTTGGTCGTACGAAACGTGCAATTAAAGATATTCTAGATTTTAGCACAGGCTCAATTATTGAACTTGATAAGTTAGCCGGGGAACCAGTTGATATTTTAGTAAATAATAAATTAATTGCTGAAGGTGAAGTTGTTGTAATTGAAGAAAACTTCGGTGTTCGTGTTACAGATATTATAAGTAAGTCTGACAGATTAATGAAACTTAAATAAGTTCTAACATAGGAGGAAGAAAAAGATGGGGAAACGAATTTTAATTGTTGATGATGCAGCATTTATGCGAATGATGGTTAAAGATATTCTTACAAAAAATGGTTTTGAGGTTGTTGGGGAAGCACAAGATGGGTTACAAGCTATCGAAAAATATAATGAACTAAAACCAGATCTTGTTACAATGGATATTACGATGCCTGAAATGGATGGAATTACTGCTTTAAAGAAAATTAAGGAAGTAAACCCAGAAGCAAAAATTATTATGTGTTCAGCAATGGGACAACAAGCAATGGTTATTGATGCTATACAAGCTGGTGCAAAAGATTTTATTGTAAAGCCATTCCAAGCTGATCGTGTAATTGAGGCTATTCAAAAAGCGTTAAGTTAAGAAACGAGTGAGCATGTTGTTTAAAAAGTGTTGTTTTGTCTTATGTTTCATAACGATGTTATTCTCAAGCCCTTTCGTACATTCGGTACATGCAAATCCAACGAATGTGCTGGACTGGATAGAGGAAGACGCAGATGAAGAAAAACAAGAAGAGGTTAATGAATTAGAACCGAATGAAACGGATACTGTAGTGGAACAGGTTTCAAGCTCAGATTCGCTGGCATTCAATATCGTCAGGATGATCTTTGCACTATTATTAGTGCTTGCACTTATATTCGTTATCAGTAAGTTGCTTGGAAGAAAAAACAAATTATTTAATCAAGTAAAAGCAATGGAAAACCTAGGTGGAATTAATGTAGGAACGAACAAATCAATCCAGATTGTTCGAATCGGAACAAAATTATATTTGATTGGTGTAGGAGAAAATGTTGAGTTACTCCAGGAAATAACGGAAAAGGAATTGATTGATCAACTTATGATGGATAACTCATCTGAGTCTCAAGATTCCATCTTATCTATGTTCAAGCCCAAAACAGACGGTGATACAAATAGAAATAGCAATACTGATTTCAAAAAATTATTCTCTAAGGAATTAACAAAGTTGAAACAAAATAGGGAGAAGTTAGTAGCTAAGCAAAAGGAAGATCATCATGAATGAATTTATTGACATGTTTGCGTCAGAAGACCCTTCCAATGTAGCGACTTCTGTTAAGTTAATCTTATTGTTAACCGTTTTGTCACTGGCACCTGGTATCTTAATATTAATGACAAGCTTTACGAGAATTATTATTGTATTGTCTTTTGTCCGCACATCTTTGGCAACGCAGCAAATGCCACCAAATCAGGTACTAATTGGGTTGGCACTTTTCTTGACGTTTTTCATTATGGCACCAACATTTGGTGAAGTATACGATGAGGCACTTGAACCGTTATTTGCTGAAGAAATTTCATTGGATGAAGCGTATGAAAATGTGGCCAGTCCAATGAAGGAATTTATGGCAAGGCATACGAGGCAAAAAGATTTGGCTCTGTTTATGAATTATTCACAAGTTGAACAACCTGAAACGCTGGATGATATTCCACTTACCACACTCGTACCTGCTTTTGCAATTAGTGAATTAAAAACTGCATTTCAAATGGGCTTTATGATTTTCATTCCGTTCTTAATTGTTGATATGGCTGTAGCGAGCATTCTTATGTCGATGGGTATGATGATGCTACCTCCAGTAATGATATCATTACCATTTAAAATACTATTGTTTGTTTTAGTGGATGGTTGGTATTTGATTACCCATTCATTATTATCAGGTTTTTAATTCGATTGTGAATATAAAAAGAGAGGACGATCGAACATGAGTAGTGAATATGTTTTAGCGTTAGCGGAGGAAGCAATTTATACGCTAATTATCACAACGGGTCCATTACTAATTTTAGCTGTTGCTGTTGGACTATTAATTAGTATCTTTCAAGCAACAACGCAGATCCAAGAGCAGACACTCGCATTTGTTCCAAAAATATTGGCTGTATTAGTTGGGTTAGTTTTTCTAGGTCCGTGGATGCTTTCGACACTGGTTGAATTTACAGCCAATCTATTTCAAAATTTAAATCAGTTTGTAGGGTAGTCATGCTTGAATTAATAAATATAAACAGTCTTCCTGTGTTTTTATTGGTTTTTGTTCGTATATTAGCTTTTTTTGTTACGATGCCATTGTTCTCTTATCGAACAATACCCTTGCCATTTAAAATAGGTTTTAGTTTCTTCTTGGCAATGATTATGTTCTATACCATTGACACCCAGGCAGTAATTGTAGACGAAATGTTTATTTTCTTAATTGTAAAAGAAGCATTAGTAGGTCTATTAATTGGACTGGTTGCTTACATTGTCGTCTCTGCCATACAAGTTGCTGGTGGATTTATTGATTTTCAAATGGGATTTGCAATTGCGAATGTCATGGATCCACAAACTGGAGCGCAAAGCCCAATAACAGGTCAGTTCTTATATATTATTGCCCTATTATTCTTATTATCTGTTGATGGGCATCATTTGATCATTGATGGTATCTTTAATAGTTATCAATTCGTACCAATTGATAACTTTATTCCATTTGGAAATAGGTCAATTCCCGATTTTGTTATCAATGCGTTTAACATGATGTTTATTATTGCCTTTCAAATAGCAATTCCAATTGTAGGATGTCTATTTTTGGTGGATTTAGCATTAGGCATTATTGCAAGAACTGTCCCTCAATTGAATGTATTCGTTGTTGGCTTACCATTAAAAATTATCGTTAGTTTTTTAGCTCTTTTTGTTTTCTTAAGTTTATACGTAAGCCTTGCAAAAAACTTATTTCATACGATGTTTGAAGTGATGAGAGGTCTTATGCAATTATTCGGAGGTGGTTAACTTGCAACTAAAGCTAGATTTGCAATTTTTTGCAGGTGAAAAAACAGAAAAAGCTACCCCGAAAAAAAGGCAAGATGAACGTAAAAAGGGAAAGGTCGCAAAAAGCCAAGACATTAATGCTGCAATCCTGCTTCTACTATGTTTTGCTACTTTGATTATTTTTGGAAAGAACATTTTAAGTACGTTTTCTGAGATGTATAAACATACCTTTACAGAGTTTATTCACTGGGAGGTAACTGAAAAAACGGTCCAGCAAGTGTTTACTGGTGCTGCTATCGAAGTAGCAATCATGTTAGCTCCAATCTTAATCATTGCAATTATTGCAGGTGTTGCAGCTAATTTAATGCAGATCGGTTTTTTATTCACAACAGAATCTTTGAAATTTGATTTAAAGAAAATCGACCCTATTCAAGGAGCGAAACGAATATTTTCTATTCGGGCGTTTGTAGAACTGATTAAATCATTGTTTAAAATTGTGTTGGTTGGTGCAATTACCTTCTTCATTATCTGGATAAATATAGATGAAATGCTGATGACTGCTTTTACGAACGCGGAAAGTGCCCTTCATTTTTTTGCTAATGTTACGATAATCATGGTCATCTCCGCGATAATAGCATTATTATTTATTTCTATTTTTGATTATAGCTACCAGCGCTATGACTTTGAAAAGAACATGAAGATGTCTAAACAAGATATTAAAGATGAATACAAGAACATGGAGGGAGATCCCTTCATCAAATCAAAAAGGAAACAAAGGCAAAGAGAAATTGCTACACGAAGAATGATGAGTGACGTTCCGAACGCAGATGTAATTATAACCAACCCGACACACTTTGCGATCGCAATAAAATATGATGAAAAAGTCGCAAGTGCACCATATGTTTTAGCAAAAGGTGTGGATAGAACAGCATTGAAAATAAAAGAAATAGCTAAGGCACATGATATTACGATGGTTGAAAATAGACCACTTGCCCGTTCTCTTTATCAAGCGATAGAGATTGGTGATGTAATACCGGAAGAATTTTTCCAGGCTGTTGCAGAGATACTGGCGTATGTTTACCGTTTAGAGAAAAAATCGAATGTTTAAAGCAATGAGGAGAGACATTAATGAAAGCTCGTGATTTATCCGTTTTAATTGCCGTAATATTAATTATTGTTATGTTAGTCGTCCCATTACCTGGGGCGCTCTTAAGTGGACTTCTTTTAGTCAATATGATTCTGGCACTTATCGTTATTTTAGTAGCTATGAATACAAAAGAACCCCTTGAATTTTCTGTATTTCCGACTCTCTTATTGCTTTTAACATTGTTTAGGCTGGCATTAAATGTTTCAACAACCAGATCGATTCTTTCTGATGGTACTGCTGGTGGAGTTGTAGAGACGTTTGGTTCATTTGTAATTGGGGGGAATCCACTCGTAGGTTTTGTTGTCTTTATTATTCTTGTTATTATTAATTTCCTAGTTATTACAAAGGGTTCTGAGCGTGTATCTGAAGTTGCAGCTCGATTCTCATTAGATGCAATGCCAGGGAAACAGATGAGTATTGACGCTGACCTAAATGCTGGTCTCATTTCTGAGAAAGAAGCGAAAGAAAGACGAGAAAAGGTTGAAAAAGAAGCGGATTTCCATGGTTCTATGGATGGTGCAAGTAAATTCGTTAAGGGTGATGCAATAGCAGGGATTATTATTACGCTTATCAATATTGTTTTTGGTATCATTATCGGCATCGTTCAAATGGGGCTGCCATTTAACGAAGCAATCAATACGTTTACGAGGCTTACTGTAGGGGATGGCCTTGTTAGTCAAATACCAGCTTTGCTTATCTCAACTGCAACTGGAATTGTAGTTACGAGGTCTGGTGGAGTCAATAATCTCGGTACTGAGGTTTCTGGGCAATTATTACAATACCCGAAATTACTTTACATTGCTGCTGGAACGATATTTTTACTTGGTTTAACACCAATTAACTTTTTCTTGACAACGATTCTAGCGGCTTTCTTAGCTTTAAGTGCATATATGTTGGAAAAACGAATGAAACATCCTGAAATACCAGATGTAGAAGAAGAAGTGCAGGCAGAGAGTTCACAAATGAAATCTCCTGAAAATGTTATTGGATTATTAAATATGGATCCAATTGAATTTGAGTTTGGTTATGCTTTAATACCACTTGCAGATGCAAATCAAGGCGGAGATTTACTAGACAGAGTCGTTATGATTCGTAGGCAATTAGCTCTCGAGCTTGGTGTTGTTATTCCAGTTGTTCGTATAAGGGATAACATTCAGCTTGGACCGAACGAGTATCGTTTGAAGATTAAAGGAAATCCCGTTGCTTCAGGGGAATTAATTCTGGATCATTATTTAGCAATGGCACCTGGTATGGATGATGATGAATTAGAAGGAATTGATACAAAGGAACCAGCATTTGGATTACCAGCGAAATGGATAAGTGAAGACTTAAAAGATGAAGCAGAACTATCTGGATATACTGTTGTGGATCCTCCGTCTGTTGTATCAACACATATAACCGAAGTAATCAAGCAACATGCACATACTTTATTAGGTAGACAGGAAACGAAGCAGCTTATCGATCACTTGAAGGAAAGTTATCCTATATTGGTGGATGAGGTTACACCCGAGCCACTTAATGTTGGTGATATTCAAAAAGTTCTTGCTAAATTGCTAAGAGAGAATGTTTCCATTCGAAATCTACCTATTATTTTTGAAACACTTGCTGATTTTTCGAAGTTAACGAATGATACGGAATTACTCGGAGAATATGTAAGACAAGCTTTATCAACACAAATAACGAAACAATATATAGCGAATGATACATCGCTAAATGTGATTACAATCTCTGGGAGAGTAGAAAAAATAATTGCCGAGAATATAAAACAAACTGAGCACGGAAATTATTTGTCCTTGAATCCTGAATTACAACAAAATATCATCACTTCTGTACATGAAGAAGTTGAGAAATTGTCGCTTCAGGAAGAAACGCCAATTGTCATTTGTTCCCCAGCTATTCGAATGTATTTAAAGCAATTATTGGATCGGTTTTTACCTCAAGTTGTTGTATTATCTTATAATGAATTAGAACCTAGTGTTCAAGTTCAAAGTGTTGGAGTGGTGAATATAGCATGAAAATAAAAAAGTATATAGCTCCTACTATGCCAGAAGCGATGAATGAAATCCGAAAAGAATTAGGGCCAGATGCCGTTATATTGAATTCTAAAGAAATCCAACAAGGTGGTTTTCTTGGTTTCTTTAAAAAGAAAAAAATAGAAGTAGTTGCGGCACTTGACCCAAACCCAATCCCTACTAAAAAAGAAATGAAAGTATCACCTATCAAAAAGCGGGAAACGAAACCGCTTATAAGCCAACACTCCAATGAAGTGTTATTAAAGGAAATTCAAAACTTAAAAAAAGTAATTGATTCTAGCAGAAAAGAATCGACTGAATACTTTCCACTCGATTATCAATTGGTATACCAATATCTGCTTGAGCAAGAAGTAGACCCTGAAATTGCAAGAGAAGTGGTAGACAAAGTAGTAAAACAGCATGAAGAACTTCATGCTTCTCCAGATTCAGGTCAGATTAAAGCGGATACCCAATTGGCAATTAGAAAATTATTTGAGTCCTATACGATTAAAGGAATCGAAGCGAATAAACAGGTCATTCAGTTTGTAGGTCCAACAGGTGTCGGAAAAACGACCACAATTGCCAAAGTAGCAGCAAATATGATGTTAAATGAGCATAAAAGGATAGCCTTTATCACTTCAGATACTTACCGAATAGCTGCTATTGACCAACTGAAAACGTACGCAAGAATATTAAATGTTCCTATTGAGGTTGCTTACACCGTTGAAGACTATAAAAATGCTGTTTTGAAGTTTAAGGGGTACGATGCAATCCTTGTTGATACAGCTGGAAGAAACTTTCGTGAGGAGAAGTATGTAAAAGAGCTAAAAAATAGCATGAATGTAAATACAGAGATTGACACCTATCTCGTATTATCGTTAACCGCAAAACCAAAGGATATTATGGAAATCTATGATCAATTTCATCACATCCCTCTGAAAGCAGTTATATTTACAAAGGTGGATGAGACGAGGCAGTATGGAAGTCTTTTAAATATAACCCGAACAAAACAGATACCAATCGTATACGTAACAAATGGGCAAGATGTTCCGAATGATATCTTGCAGGTTACTCCTGAGATGATTTCAAAGCTTATAATAGGTGATCCAAGTGATAAATGATCAAGCAGCACGACTTAGAAGACAAATAGAGAACAATAAGAATCCTAAACAGGCCAAAACCCTTTGCATTATTAGTGGGAAAGGCGGTGTTGGTAAGTCTAACATAGCTGTTAACTTTTCATTAGAACTTATTAACAATGGGAAGAAAGTATTGCTAATTGATTTAGATGTCGGAATGGGGAATGTTGACATTCTCCTCGGATTACATGCTAAAAAAACAATATTCGACATGTTTCACGAAAACCTATTGATTCATGATATTATAGAGGTAGGACCTAATAATTTAGCATATATCGCTGGCGGTTCTGGTTTACAAGACTTTTTTTCCATGGATGAAAATAAGAAAAGTTTCTTTATAACACAATACAATGAACTAGTAGATATGTTTGATTTTATCATTTTTGATATGGGTGCTGGCATACAAGCAGAAAGTTTATTTTTTATCTTATCAGCAGATGAATGCATTGTAGTTACTACCCCAGAACCGACTTCAATAACTGATGCATATAGTGCCATCAAACATGTAATTAGCAATCAGAGAAATATGCCGATTTACGTCATTATGAATCGCTCCATCTCAAAAAAAAGTGGAAAGCAAGCTTTAAACCGCTTTAGCGGAGTTATTGAGCAATTTCTACAGATTAAAGTTAGGCAACTAGGGATCCTTCCAGATGACAAAGCGGTTGTTCAATCTGTCATTAAACAGGTACCATACTTATTGTTAAACGAGCGTTCAGATGTGTCTAAAGCATTAAAAGAATTAACATTTAATTACTTATCTGACGGGGAAGGAATGGATAAGGATCGTAGTGCTTCATCCTTCGTAAAAAAACTAAAACAATATTTAATGGAGAGGTAATCAGTTATGGTGCGGATTCGAGTGATTGTTGTTGATGACTCAGCATTTATGCGCAAAGTGGTTTCAGATATATTAGAAAGCGACAATAGAATAGAAGTAATTGCAACCGCGAGAAATGGGGAAGATGGATTGAAAAAGATCGAATCCCTTTCCCCTGATGTTGTTACAATGGATGTACATATGCCAGTGATGGATGGTATCACTGCATTAGAAAAGCTAATGATCGGTAATCCGATACCGGTAGTTATGTTAACGAGTGTATCAGAACAGGATACTTCTAAGACGATAGAGGCTATGTCAAAAGGTGCGGTAGATTTTATTAAAAAGCCATCTGGGCCTATTTCATTAAATATCGATTCCATAAAAGATGAAATTATAGCAAAAGTAATAAGTGCGTCTGAAGTCAGATTAAATAAATCTGAACGAGCTGTAGAATCACGATTAACAGTGGCGGTAGACCATAAACCAGCGGAACAAATTTATGATGAAACAATTGTATCCATCGGCTCATCCACTGGTGGTCCTAGAGCACTTCACCAAGTGATGAGTGATTTACCTGGAGATTTTAGACCTCCCATTCTAATTGTTCAACATATGCCAGCTGGCTTTACGAAATCTTTAGCGAATCGGTTGAATGGATGCACGGAAATACATGTTAAAGAAGCAACTGACGGGGAACGTATCAAAGACAATACAGCCTATGTTGCCCCAGGCAGCTATCATATGGAGGCTGTACATATTGGTGGTGTGATGAAAATAAAACTCACTACTGAAAAACCTAGGAATAACCATCGACCGAGTGTTGATGTACTCTTTGAATCCGTGGCCAATCTAAATAAAATTAATAAAGTTGCGGTCATACTAACTGGAATGGGTAATGATGGATCCGCTGGGATTATTCAGCTAAAGAATAGAGATAAGAATTCTATTATTATTGCAGAATCAGAGGCAACATCCGTCGTTTATGGAATGCCAAAAGCAGCGGTAAAAACCAATTGTGTTAATTATATTGAAGACCTAGGACAAGTTGGAGCGAGAATATCCAACGCTGTGAAAGTATTTGAACGGAATTAGAACAGTTTAGTTCGGGAACGAAATGTGATACAAGGCGCTTTTCACTTTTTTAATCGCAATTGATATAAGCTATATCAACTACTAATTAAATTTCAATACAGTGAAAGAAGCAACAATTAAATAGACACAGCTTTCTACAAACAAATAGCAAAGGAGATGTAAGAATGGAAAACGAACAATTAATGGAACAGAAGGTAATCGTATTTCAATTGAAAGATGAAGAGTACGCTGTAAGTGTGGAGCAAGTTGGCTCTATTGAAAGAAGTATTCCAATTACCCGCGTGCCTCAAACACCAAAATATGTGAAGGGTGTAATTAATTTGCGTGGGGTGGTAACACCAGTTATTGACTTAAGACATCGCTTTGGAATGGGCAACGCTGAGATGAATGAATCTACTCGTATCATTATTGTTTATTTAGATGATATGGAGGTTGGATTAATTGTTGATTCTGCCAATGATGTTATCGATATCCCTACCCGCAAAATTGAGCCTGCTCCTGAGGTAATTGATTCTGTTCATGTGGATTATATTGATGGTGTTGTTCAGATTGACAACCGACTTCTTATTTTGCTTAACCTAAATAAAGTATTAAAAAATGAAAACCTCCAAGAAATGTTAGAAGGATAAACGAATGAAATATGAAAGTTTGTCAAGTATAGAAAAAGATGCTCTACGTGAAATTGGAAATATCGGGGCCGGTAATGCAGCTACTTCCATGTCAAAATTAGTTAATAAAAAGATCGATATGCAGGTACCTTCAGTAAAAATTGTCGGTTACGATGAAATGATGGAATTAATTGGTGGACCTGAGGAAACCATTGTTGCAATGCTATTCCAAATTAAGGGGGATGTACTTGGAACAGTTTACTTTATTCTCTCTCTTGAGGAAGCGGAAGCACTTATAAAGAAAATCATAAATGAAGATGATTTCTCATTTTTAAATGATGAGGAAAGCAATGAGATGGCAATATCAGCTTTACAAGAAATAGGAAATATTGTTACAGGTTCCTATCTAACAGCATTATCTGATTTTACAAACATAAACATGCAACCTTCTGTACCTTATTTAAGTATTGACATGGCTGGTGCTGTCTTAACAGTCGGTTTGCTCGAAATATCGCAAGTATCAGACTACGCTATCATTATAGATACAAGGATAAGTAGTGATTTAGGTGATGGCATACATGGGAATTTCTTTTTATTACCAGAGCCCGAAACATTGCCTAAATTATTTCACGCGCTAGGTATAAAGACAGATGAATGATACAAAAACAATTGTAAAAGTAGGTATTGCTGATTTAAACCTTGTTACAGCACCAGACATTATTCGAACCTCAGGACTTGGGTCCTGTGTTGGGGTTGTTATTTATGATCCGACAAAGAAAGTAGCTGGATTATCGCATGTTCTTCTTCCAGATTCCAAGCTTGCCAAACAAGCGAATTTCAATACATATAAATTTGCTGATACAGCTGTACCCATATTAATTGATAAACTCTTAAAAAGAGGAGCAAGAAAATATGCTTTAAAGGCAAAAATAGCCGGAGGGGCACAAATGTTCAACTTCACTTCAACCTCTGATATAATGCGAATTGGTGCAAGAAATATAGAAGCTGTTCAATTGGTTTTAAAAGAAAACCAAATTCCAATCTTATCTTCAGATGTTGCTGGAAATGTGGGGAGAACAATTGAATTCGATCCAAGTACATCTATGTTAAAAATTCGTAAAGTAAATAAAGACGAATTCTATATCTAATCAAATGCTAATCGTTCGTTCAAAAAGGAAGATACAAAGCACGTGTCATTTTTCGAGACTTTTTGAACATCCTATAATTACAAGGATGAAGGAGGAGAAAATACAATATGGTAAATACGAATACTCCTCTAGAACAAGAGCTTTGGAATGAATGGATAAATAATAGAAGCAATCATGCAGCCAATGAATTAATCGCAAACTATCATTATTTAGTGAGCTTTCATGTAGAGAGGATTTCTAGTCATCTTCCTAACAGTGTAAGCAAAGAAGATATTAGAAGCTTAGGCCTTATCGGGCTATATGATGCGCTCAAAAAATTTGAACCGAATCGTGATTTGAAATTTGATACCTATGCATCCATACGAATTCGTGGTGCGATCATTGATGGATTAAGAAAAGAAGACTGGCTCCCACGATCACTTCGAGAAAAGGTAAAGAAAGTAGAAAAAGCACATCAACAATTGGAACAAAAAAATCAACGATCACCAAGCTCTGAGGAAATTGCAGAATTAGTTGGAATATCCCCTGGAGAAGTGGAGCAGGTTGTAAAAGATGGGTTATTTGCAAATGTTCTCTCCATTGAGGAGAAACCAAAGAGTGGTTCAAGAGAAGGGGTTAGAGAGGGTATTGGATATTCCCTTCCTGATAGCCCTAAGGAAAATCCTGAAAGTAAAGTGGTTCAGAAAGAAGTAAAAGATGAGTTGGTTGCGAGTATTAAAGCGTTAAATGAAAAAGAACAACTTGTTGTAAGTTTATTTTATTTTGATGAATTAACCTTTACAGAAATAGGGCAAGTACTTGATTTAACAACTTCAAGAATTTCACAAATCCATAAAAAAGCAATATTTAAAATAAGGAAAGCATTAAGTAAAGTTTGATTTTCCTTGAGGGGCCAATTAGTAGGATGCTTTTAAAGGTCCTTCATTAAGCATTCCAAATATACGGGAGTGATTCTAACTTGAGTTTAAAACTAGTAGAGTTGCAAGTTGCGCTTCCCAGAACACAAGATGCAGGAAAACTCAGTGAGCAATTACAGAAACAAAATCAATATCATCAAGATTTGCTTGCTGCTGTCGGATTGAAACAGGAAGAGTTAAAAAGAAAGCGTATTAGTGAAACAGAAGAATTACAGAAAATGCACTTGAAGAAAGAAAACAAAAGCGACCAGGATGACAAGAAAGAAAACGAATTAAAATCAGAGGATAACGATGAGAGGTTAATGCATCCTTATTTAGGAAATCACATTGATTTTAACGGTTAAAAGATTAGGGTTAGAAGGGATTATTTTAATGACATCTTTCTTATTTATTGTTAGTTTCTTGTTACATATCATAGCTATCTATATCATTATTCAATTATATTGGCAGATCCAATCACTGAAGAATACAGATTCCAGTGAGATTAATGACCTTCTTAAGTCATATGTTCAAGAAATAAAAGATGAAAATAAGCGTTTACAAAATACATTGAATGAAAAAGCATCGAATAAAGAAGTGTCATTACCTGACTCAGCGGGTACAAAACTAGATGTTACAATTGAAGAGGAAGTACCAGTCCCGTTTAAGGAAGATGTCGTTCAGGATTACGTTGAAGCTTCTTTGGAATCAAAAGTTCTAGGGCTATATCACCAAGGGCTATCAGTTACTGAAATAGCCAAGAAATTAGATTGTGGAAAAACCGAAGCAGAACTTATTATCAATTTAAATAGAAATATGTAGATTTAACTTGATTACCAGAAGGCAATATGATATATTAACTTCTGGTGTAAATACTTTTATTTGAAAACAAATAAATAAGTAAGAAATACACACGTTTAGTAATTCATGTTGGTGGTGCCGTCACATGTCTGATGGTCTCTATATGAAGATGATCTAAACGGAGGAAAAAAACCATTTAGGAGGAAATATTATGTCAGCAATTTCTATGAAACAACTTTTAGAAGCTGGTGTACATTTTGGACATCAGACTCGCCGTTGGAATCCGAAGATGAAAAAATATATCTTCACAGAACGTAACGGTATTTATATTATCGACCTACAAAAAACAGTGAAAAAGGTTGATGAAGCGTACAATGTCGTAAAAGATATTGCAGCTAATGGTGGTACCATTCTTTTCGTTGGTACGAAAAAACAAGCTCAAGACTCTGTTCGCGATGAAGCAATTCGTTCTGGTATGTACTATGTTAACCAACGTTGGTTGGGTGGTACACTTACAAACTTCGAAACAATCCGTAAACGTATTAACCGTTTGAAGGATATTGAACGTATGGAAGAAGACGGAACTTTTGAAGTACTTCCTAAAAAAGAAGTAGTAAATCTTTTAAAAGAAAAAGAACGTCTTGTGAAATTCTTAGGTGGAATTAAAGAAATGGATCGTCTTCCAGATGCTTTATTTGTAATTGATCCACGTAAAGAGCGCATTGCTATTGCTGAAGCGCACAAATTAAATATTCCTATTATCGGAATTGTAGATACAAACTGTGATCCTGATGAAATCGATTATGTAATCCCAGCGAATGACGATGCAATTCGTGCGGTAAAACTTTTAACTTCAAAAATGGCTGATGCTATTTTAGAAGTGAAACAAGGCGAAGAAACAGAAGAAGTCCAAGCTGCTACAGAAGAAACAGAAACAGTTTCAGCTGGAGAATAATTTGATGCTTAAGGTGATAAGAGGATAAGAGCCTTTTATCACCTTTTTTAAAAGAAAAATCAATGTAGATTTAAGGAGGAAATAATCATGGCAATTACTGCAAAAATGGTTAAAGAACTACGTGAAAAAACTGGTGCGGGAATGATGGATTGTAAGAAAGCACTTCAAGAAGTAGATGGTGACATCGATAAAGCAATTGACTTCTTGCGTGAAAAAGGGATTGCTAAAGCTGCTAAAAAAGCTGATCGTATCGCTGCAGAAGGTTCAACTTACATAGAAGTTGATAATAATGAGGCAGTTCTAATTGAAGTTAACTGTGAAACAGATTTTGTTACAAAAAATGACCAATTCAAAAACCTACTATCCGATTTAGCAAAGCATTTATTAAGTCAAAAGCCAGCAACGGTTGAAGAAGCACTTACTCAAAAGCTTAATGGTGAAGGTGAAGTAGTTGAGACTTATATTAATTCAGCTATCTCTAAAATTGGAGAAAAAATTTCTTTAAGACGTTTCACAATCTATACGAAAACAGATAATGATTCATTCGGTTCGTACCTTCACATGGGTGGACGTATTGGTGTATTAACGGTGTTAGAAGGCACAACAGAAGAACAGGTTGCTAAAGACATTGCTATGCATATTGCAGCTGTAAATCCTCGATATGTGTCACGTGATGCAGTTAGTGAAGAAGAAGTGAATCATGAGCGTGAAATATTAAAACAACAAGCATTAAACGAAGGCAAGCCTGAAAATATTGTTGAAAAAATGGTTGAAGGCCGTTTAAATAAATTCTTCCAAGAAATTTGTTTACTAGATCAAGATTTTGTTAAAGATCCAGATCAAAAAGTTAAAAAATATATTGCAAGCAAAGGTGCTACCGTTCAATCATTTGTTCGTTATGAAGTAGGCGAAGGAATGGAAAAACGCGAAGAGAACTTTGCAGAAGAAGTTATGAGTCAAATTAAAAAGTAAATAACGAAAGCGGAAGTGCCCGTTAATCTGCGTAAGGACTTTCCCTAGGTGTGTTGGGATTCGATAAAATCGAACATTCCTACGTAGGATATAAAGGAAACTCTTTGGAACCATAGTGGTTAAGGAAGTTCGACAAGTCGGACTGTTAACGTACGGAGTAAGGGGAGAATCGCTAACAGCACGGGCTATGTAGCTGGAGTGGAAATAGGGGACAACTTTGTTCCCTTTTTCAACATGTTTGGCAAAGTATCAGTAGATAAATTTTCTTTGGAGGTTATTATGACAACAGCACGATACCGTAGAATTGTGTTAAAATTAAGTGGTGAAGCATTAAGTGGTCAGCAGGGCTTTGGTATAGAGCCAAAAATTATTCAATCAATTGCATCCCAAGTGAAGGAAGTTGCAGAACTAGGTGTAGAAGTTGCTGTCGTTGTTGGCGGTGGAAATATCTGGCGCGGAAAAGTTGGTAGTGAGATGGGAATGGATCGTGCTACTGCAGATTATATGGGAATGTTGGCTACTGTGATGAATTCACTAGCGCTTCAAGATGGCCTAGAAACCATTGGAATCGAATCTCGCGTTCAAACAAGCATCGAAATGAGACAGGTTGCTGAACCGTACATAAGAAGAAAAGCCATACGTCATCTAGAGAAGAAACGTGTTGTTATTTTTGCAGCTGGTACTGGAAATCCATATTTCTCAACAGATACGACGGCTGCACTTAGGGCTGCAGAAATTGAGGCAGAAGTTATATTGATGGCTAAAAATAATGTTGATGGAGTCTATACAGCTGATCCGAAAATTGATAAAAATGCTACTAAATATGATTCACTTACCTATATGGAAATGTTGAATGAAGGCCTTGGTGTAATGGATGCGACCGCGTCATCATTATGTATGGATAATGATATACCATTAATCGTATTTTCTATTACGGAAGAAGGAAATATTAAAAAAGTTGTTCAAGGTGAAACCATTGGTACAACTATAAGGGGGAAATAAACATGTCTGAAGCGATTATGAAAAGTATGCGTCAAAAAATGGAGCAAGCAGTACAAGCATTTTCAAAAAGTCTTGCAACAGTCCGTGCAGGACGTGCAAATCCTAGTTTACTTGATAGTGTTTATGTTGATTATTATGGTGCAGCTACACCACTTAATCAGTTAGCTAATATCTCTGCACCTGAAGCAAGATCACTCATTATCACTCCATATGATAAAACGGCACTTTCTGATATTGAAAAGGCAATCCAGAAAGCAGACCTTGGTTTATCACCATCAAATGATGGGAATATTATCCGTATAAGTATTCCACCACTAACAGAAGAAAGAAGAAAAGATTTAGTTAAAGTTGTTGGAAAGTATGCGGAAGAGTATCGTGTACAAGTACGTAACGTGCGAAGAGATGCGAATGATCAACTTAAAAAAGAAGAAAAAAAGGCTGCATTAACGGAAGATGAATTAAGAAACGCGCAAGATGACGTTCAAAAAGAAACAAATAATCATATTGCTAAAATCGATCAACTTGCAAAAGATAAAGAAAGTGAAATTATGGAAGTATAAGCAAGGTTTCGTGCTTGAGCCTTTATTTAACATCAAAAAAGGTGTAGAATAAGTAAAAGAGCCCTCTTCTCTAAGGGGGCTTTTCCATTCATCGCAAAATGATACACATGCTAAATGAAAGAATTATTGTGTCACCCTTTTATTTTAATGAGTGGGTTATTATAAGTGCGTAATATAATGTTTAACTCCATCATAAGTTAAAAAGAAGGGATTTACGCAATAATATTCGGAGGACAAAATATGTCGATGAAATTTCCTTTTATAAAAAATAATAAACAAAAAGAAGAGACAGATGTTGAACTTGACCATGTACCAGAACATGTTGCAATTATTATGGACGGAAATGGGCGCTGGGCAAAAAGAAGAGGACTTCCACGGGTTGCAGGTCATAAAGAAGGGGTACATGCAGTAAATAAAGTAGTAAGAGCCTCTGCAAAAGCTAATGTAAAAATTCTAACATTATATGCTTTCTCAACGGAAAATTGGAAGCGACCGAAGTCGGAAATAGACTTCTTAATGAAATTACCAAAAGAGTTCCTCCATATCTATTTACCTGAAATAATGGAGAACAACGTGAAGATTCAAACGATAGGTGAGTTTGATGCATTGCCAGGTCATACGAAAGAGGCTGTGCAGTATGCCATTGATAAGACGAAAGATAACGATGGTTTATTATTAAATTTTGCATTAAACTATGGTGGTAGATATGAAATCATGAGAGCAATTAAGCAAATTTTGAATGATGTGGATTGCTCGAAACTATCTGTAGATGCATTAGATGAGAACATTTTTAACAATTATTTGTATACAAATGGACAAAAAGATCCTGATTTATTAATACGAACAAGTGGTGAACAACGATTGAGTAATTTCTTATTATGGCAATCAGCTTATACAGAATTTTGGTTTACTGATACACTATGGCCAGATTTTGATGAGAAGGTATTGTGGCAGGCATTAGAAGAATTTCAGCAACGAAAAAGACGCTTTGGTGGATTGTAGGGGGTTATGAAAGAATGAAGCAGCGAACAATTACAGCGATAATTGCACTCCTAATTTTTGTACCTTTAATTATAATCGGTGAATGGCCCTTTACATTATTCATATACTTAATCGCATCGATTGGTCTAATAGAATTAATACGAATGAGAAGTATTGGTAATTACTTTATGCCGAGTCTTCTAGGTCTCCTCTTACTGTGGTTGATATTATACCAAGATTCATGGAATATCATTTCGGACATACCAAAATTTGAATTAATTACCTTCCTTATTCTCCTTTTACTAGCTTATACCGTGTTAGTGAAAAATAAGTTCACATTTGACCATGCTGGATTTGTTCTTCTAGCAACTTTTTACATAGGATTAGGGTTCTTTTATTTAATTGAAACCAGAACTGGGGATAGTGGACTAAAAAATATCTTTTTTGCATTTTTAATCATTTGGTCAACAGATACGGGGGCATATTTAGTTGGTAGGAAGTTTGGTAAGAGAAAGTTATGGCCAACAATAAGCCCGAATAAAACTGTTGAAGGTGCTTTAGGTGGTATTTTACTAGCGTGTATTGTAGCAGGTATTTTTCATACTATCACTCCTTTTTCACATTCATTCATTATCGTTATTCTGGTTGCGATCTTAGCGTCTATATTTGGACAAGTTGGTGACCTTGTTGAATCAGCACTAAAGCGTAATTACGGTGTGAAAGACTCAGGAAAAATACTTCCTGGCCATGGAGGGATACTAGATCGTTTTGATAGCTTGCTTTTTGTTCTACCTTTATTACACATCATTCATTTCTTCGTTTGATGGTATTTAAAGTATATTAAATTTGATAGAAATCATTAGTTGTAGGGTTTAGGAATCCAACTAAAAGGATGGTGCTATTGTTGACCACAGTTATTGCGTTTATATTTATGTTTGGCTTACTTGTGTTTGTGCATGAGTGGGGACATATGATTTTTGCTAAACGAGCTGGAATGTTAGTCCGAGAGTTTGCGATTGGCTTTGGACCAAAAATTGTCTCATTTACAAGAAATGAAACACTTTATACCATTCGCTTGATCCCTGCTGGTGGTTATGTACGAGTTGCTGGTGAAGACCCAGAGATTATTGAGTTAAAGCCTGGGCATCACATCGGATTAGAATTCAATAATCATGGAAAAGTAGAAAAAATTATCGTCAATAATAAGTCAAAACATCCAAATGCTCGTGTAATTGAAGTAGAAAAAGTAGACCTTGATCATCAGCTAATCATTGAAGGTTATGAACTCGATAATGATGAGGAAAGACTAACATTTGAGGTGGATCGTAAAGCATTCTTCATTATGGATGAAAAAGAAACACAGATTGCTCCATATGATCGACAATTTGCATCAAAAACAGCTGGTCAACGTGCAATGCAATTATTTGCTGGTCCGCTGATGAATTTTATATTAGCTATCCTTCTTTTTGTGATTTTGGGATTGGTCCAAGGTATACCTGTAGAGGAAGCGAAATTGGGTGAAATCATTTCAGATACTCCTGCAGAAGAAGCTGGTTTCATGGAAAATGATGAGGTCATTAAAATAGAAGATAATTCTATCTCTACTTGGGAAGAATTTACAACTATTGTAAGAGAAAACCCCAATGAAGAATTAACGATGACAGTGCTTAGAGATGGACAAGAACATACACTATCTGTTGTTCCAACTGAAGCTCAAGCTGTCGATCAAAAAGGAGAAGAAATATCAATTGGCCAAATTGGTGTACGTGCTGGTTTTGAAAAATCCGTCCTTGGAACGTTACAGTATGGATTTGAACAAACCTATAGTGTAACGAAATTGGTTCTGACCAATCTTGGAATGCTAATTACAGGTCAGGTACCGATTGATGTTCTGTCAGGACCAGTTGGCATTTATGATGCAACAGACCAGGTTGTACAATCTGGATTTATGAATTTAATTATGTGGACAGCGATGTTGAGTGTTAACTTGGGAATTATAAATCTTGTCCCGTTACCTGCTCTAGATGGTGGAAGGTTATTATTTGTCGGACTTGAGAAGCTTCGCGGTAAACCGGTGCCACCTGAAAAGGAAGGGATATTCCACTTCGTTGGATTTGCCCTTTTAATGTTATTAATGTTAGTCGTAACATGGAATGACATACAACGTCTATTTTTGTAATAAATAAATGCGAGAACCCTTGCCCATTGAGTGGTGGCAGGGGTTCTCATTATTTGGTAGTATTTTTATGTTGAAAGGTTTTATAGGTAAGGCGTACAATTAGATTAATAGTAGTTTAGACCTGTTCGTTTTAGGGGGAGAAAAATGGATATATCAAAAAAGGAGAAAATGGCTCTATTGTTGAAACAGCTTCAATTACCAGATGAGTTTACGACAAACCATTTTCATGAAAGCTATATTGAAAAGATAGAGGTATATAAGCAGACGAAAACGTGGCATTTTAAAATATACAACCAAAATATACTTCCGCCAAATGTTTATCAATTATTTCTTTCAAAACTCAGAGAAAGCTTCCAACCTATTGCAAATATTGATTTAACCCTTGATTCTGGCAATAAGAATTGTGAGGATGATATTGTTAGTGGTTATTGGCAAATTTTTATTTCTTCTATAACGAATCTATCACCAGCATATAAGGATTTAGTTCAAAATCAAGTTCCTAAGGTAAATAATAATAAGATTGTGTTGACTGCAAGGAATGAAGCAGAATCTAAAGCTTTGAAAAAAAGATTAGAAGAAGAATTTAAAATCTATTGTAAAAAAGTTGGAATGTTGTCTTATGTATTAGATATAGAAGTGAAAACAGACATAGCTGATATTCAACGATTTAAAGAAATCAAGGCACAGGAAGATAGAGCTATTGTCATGAAAACCGTACAAGAAAAAGAAAAACGAGATCAAGAAAAATCAGTACACGAGGAAAGTGGCCCACTGATGCTTGGATATAACATAAAAGACGAAGCAATTCTAATGGAGGAAATTCTTGAGGAAGAGCGACGTGTTGTTGTACAGGGATACATCTTCTCTGCGGAAATTCGGGAGCTTCGTTCGGGTAGAAGTTTACTCATAATTAAAGCGACGGATTATTCTGATTCATTACAGATTAAAATGTTCTCGAAAAACGATGAGGATGCTGCTAAATTTAAATCTGTTAAAGAAGGAATGTGGATTAAAGCAAGAGGTAGCATACAAACGGATATGTATTCCAATGAATTAGCAATGATGGCAAATGATATTGCTGAAGTTAGAGTTGAAACTCGGATGGATACAGCTAAAGAAGATGAAAAACGGGTTGAATTACACGCCCATACAACGATGAGCCAAATTGATGCAGTTGTTTCGCCTACTGCTCTCGTTACACAAGCAGCAAAATGGGGACATAAAGCTGTCGCGATTACTGATCATGCTGGTGTTCAAGGTTTTCCAGATGCTTATGCTGCAGGTAAAAAGAATAATATTAAGGTTTTATATGGCGTAGAGGCAAACTTAGTTGATGATGGTGTTCCAATCGCATATAACGTTTGTGATTTAGAGCTAGAAAATGCTACGTATGTTGTATTTGATGTAGAGACTACTGGACTTTCGGCGGTTTATGATACGATCATTGAACTTGCTGCAGTTAAGATTCATAAAGGAGAGGTTATTGATCGATTCGAAGCTTTTGCCAATCCGCATCATCCCTTATCACAAACAACAATTGAGTTAACGGGAATAACAGATGACATGGTCCGTGATGCACCTGAAATAGAAGACGTGTTAAAGGACTTTCATAAGTGGATGGAAGACAGTGTGTTAGTAGCTCATAATGCAAGCTTTGATATGGGATTCTTAAATCAAGGTTTAAAACGAATCAATTATGAAGAAGCAAATAACCCCGTCATTGATACACTAGAGCTTGCAAGATTTCTTCTGCCTGAATTGAAGAATCATCGATTAAACACATTATGTAAACATTTGGATATTGAATTAACACAGCACCACAGAGCAATCTATGATGCTGAAGCTACGGGATACCTTTTATGGAAGCTCGTGCAGCGGTTGCCCGAAAAAGAAATAACAAATCATAATCAGCTTAATAATCATATGGGTGAAGGAAACGCATATCAGCGCTCTAGACCGTTTCATGTTACGTTACTTGCACAAACTGAAATTGGTCTAAAGAACTTGTATAAGCTAGTATCATTTGCGCATATAGACTACTTTTATCGTGTACCTCGTATTCCTCGTTCTCTATTACAAAAGCATCGTGAAGGATTATTGGTAGGAACCGCTTGTGATAAAGGGGAAGTCTTTGAAACAATGATGCAGAAATCACAAGAAGAAGCTGAAAAAGTAGCAGGATTCTATGACTACATCGAAGTCCAGCCACCAACTAATTATATTCATTTAATTGAAAAAGATCTTGTACAAAATGAAGCACAAGTACTAGATATTCTTTCAAAAATCGTTGAATTAGGTGAACGCCTTAATAAACTCGTGGTAGCAACAGGAAATGTACATTATCTTGAGGAGCATGATAAGATATACCGCCAAATTCTTATTAAATCACAAGCTGGAAACCCTTTGAATAGGCAAACACTACCAGATACACCATTCCGTACAACAAATGAAATGCTCGCGTGTTTTAGCTTTTTAGGGGAAGAAAAGGCCAGAGAAATCGTAATAACGAATACAAATAAATTGGCGGATGCAATTGAGGAATTCTCACCAGTGAAGAACGATTTGTATACACCTACCATTGAGGGTGCTGAAGAAGAAATAAGGGAACTATCTTATAATCGTGCAATAAGTATTTATGGTGACCCAGTGCCAAAAATAGTTAGTGATCGTTTAGAAAAAGAATTAGATAGTATCATTGGTAATGGTTTTGCTGTTATCTATTTAATTTCTCAAAAATTGGTGAAAAAATCATTGGAAGATGGGTACTTGGTAGGCTCACGGGGCTCTGTTGGTTCGTCACTCGTAGCAACGATGACGGAAATTACTGAAGTAAATCCACTCCCACCACATTATGCATGTAAGGAATGTCATTATAACGAATTTATTAATGACGGTTCGGTCGGTAGTGGATTTGACCTACCAGACAAAGATTGCCCAAATTGTGGTGCTTCCTTAATGAAGGATGGACAAGATATTCCATTTGAAACGTTCCTTGGATTTAAAGGAGATAAAGTACCAGATATCGATTTGAATTTCTCTGGTGCCTACCAACCACGAGCACATAATTACACAAAGGAACTATTTGGTGTTGATTATGTGTATCGCGCTGGAACAATCGGTACAGTAGCTGAAAAAACTGCTTATGGGTATGTTAAAGGTTTTGCGTCTGACAATAATTTAGTTTATAAAAATGCGGAAGTTGATAGACTAGTGAAAGGCTGCACAGGTGTGAAACGGACAACAGGGCAGCATCCAGGCGGCATTATCGTTGTACCTGGTGATATGGAGATTTTTGATTTCACACCTATACAATTTCCAGCCGATGATCGAAATAGTGAATGGAGAACAACGCACTTTGATTTCCATTCGATTCATGATAATCTATTAAAACTTGATATTCTTGGACACGATGATCCCACAGTGATCCGGATGTTACAAGATTTAAGTGGAATCGAGCCAAAGACAATACCAACAGATGACCCAGAGGTAATGAAAATATTTTCTGGACCAGAATCACTCGGTGTTACTGCAGACCAAATAAACTGCAAAACAGGTACATTAGGAGTGCCAGAATTTGGTACGAAATTTGTTAGACAAATGCTTGAAGACACAAAGCCTTCAACATTCTCTGAGTTATTAATTATCTCAGGGTTATCTCATGGTACGGATGTATGGTTAGGGAATGCACAGGAATTGATCAATGATGGTATTTGCGAACTATCTGATGTAATCGGATGTCGTGATGATATTATGGTTTATCTAATGCATAAAGGGTTAGAACCATCGCTTGCCTTTAAAATCATGGAGTTTGTCCGAAAAGGGAAAGGCCTACAAGATGAATGGATTGTCGAAATGAAAAAACATAATGTGCCAGATTGGTATATTGATTCGTGTAAAAAAATAAAATATATGTTCCCGAAAGCCCATGCAGCTGCATATGTATTAATGGCTATTCGGATTGCATATTTCAAAGTGCATCATCCAATCCTTTTTTATGCTGCATATTTTACCGTACGTGCTGACGACTTCGATTTAGATTCCATGAATAAAGGATCTGCTGCTATTCGTAAGCGTATGGAGGGGATTTCGGTAAAAGGAAATGATGCTTCTCCTAAGGAAAAGAATCTGTTAACCGTATTAGAGGTAGCACTAGAAATGTGTGAACGTGGATTTTCTTTCAGTAAGGTAGACCTTTATAAGTCAAGTGCTTCAGAATTTATTGTCGATGGAAATAGTTTAATTCCGCCATTTAATGCAATTGATGGACTAGGAACCAACGCTGCAATAAATATCGTGAAAGCCCGTGAAGAAGGGGAATTTCTATCGAAAGAAGATTTACGAGAACGCAGTAAAATTTCTAAAACCGTATTAGAATACTTGGATAATATGGGATGTCTTGAAGGCATGGCAGAGAAAAACCAACTATCCTTATTTTAAATGCTGTTTTCAAATTAGAATGGGATTACCTTTACTCGTTCTACCGAATAGAATTGTTGTTTTTGTTAGATAGGATGTAAACTGCGCAGTAAGTGCTGTGTTGATTTCCGTTCTGGGCAGTACGCGCACCTTAGGGCACGGCTTCAGCCCTCCTCGGAAGAAAATCACTTCCTGCGGGGTCTTCAGACACGTACTTTTCCCGCAGGAGTCGACTGCCCTCCACTCCAATCAACAATGATAATAGTGCTAAACCATGATGTACTTGAGTAAAGAGCAATTAGTGTGTTTCCGGAACGGCGTGATTTAGCATATCCCTTTAAGTTATGCAGTAGTTTATATCAATTACAAACTATAAAAAGCAACAATTTCTATGAAAAGAGTTTTAAATTAAAACAGAGCAAGTCCATTTGGGCTTGCTCTGTTTTTAATTATTTTATTTCTAAAACATGGTATAATATATAAATATTCCAAACATATCATGAAGAGGATTAATTCTGTAAAGTAGGTGTGGGAGAATTGGATTATGTATATAACAAGGATAGTGGGGTAAAACAATTTTTAATGGATAATCGTGCAATCTTTGAAGAGCAATTGCTAAAAGAAGCAGATACTGTCCGGGAAAAGATAGAAGAGATAAAGTTACTAGGAAATATTAATTTACTTGAAAACGCACATAAGCTAATAATTTATTCGATCAATGGGCAGGAAGAAGATGTTATCGTCTTCGGCAAAAAAGAGGGTATTGCCTGGGCGGAGCATAAATTAACATTGAAGTTTAAAATTGAGTGGGTACAGGCCATTCGAAAAACATTACTTCATTTTATTGAGGAATATGACAAATTAAATGATAAACCGTATAACAACGATTTATTTACGCTTTTAAAACAAATAAATGTTCTAATTGATAAATTTTTTAAAGGATTCTTTTTAAGCTATTCCGGTTATAAGGATGCATTGTTAGAATCACAAACGAAATTAGTAGAAAATTTATCCGTACCAATTATACCTATATCCACTTCTATAAGCATTCTCCCATTAATCGGAGCAATGGATGATTTACGAATAAGTACGATTGAAGAGAAAGTATTATTGGCTATAAAAGAAAAGCGTATTCAAACATTAATTATTGATTTATCGGGAATTTCTTCTCTGAATTTTGAAGAGATTCAACAATTTATGAAAATGATGGATGGAATCAGAATGATGGGGTGTCAAATAATTATTACAGGTATACGTCCAGAAGTAGTAAAGAATGTTGTAACAACAGGTTTATCTTTTGGGAGAGAAATGGAAGTTAGAGCAACCCTAGAGAAAGCATTAAAGGATTATTTAAAGAATGATACAGTGTTAGAAGAAAGCTCAATTCCTACTACCTAATTTGTCATAATCCTTCTGTAAAGGCTTCGTCCTTGCATCGATTATTTTTTTGTGATATATTCTTAGTGGTAAGTAATGATACGAAACATTTCAGGAGAGTGGGTCTTTTGCCCACTCTTTCTTCGTACTTCTACTCTGTTCAGGAAACCTCTCCCTTGCCGCTCATATTTGGCAAGGGTTTTGTATTGAATAGATAGTTTTACTTGATTAGTTCATAATAAGAAATAAAACAAGACTTGATAGAAGGAGGATGAATGTGAGTTCTCATGTGATAGATACAACAGAAGAGTTAGTAAAACCTATTATAGAAGCGAAAAACTTAGAATTAGTGGATATCGAATACGTAAAAGAGGGTAAAAACTGGTTTCTACGCGTCTATATTGATAAACCAGGTGGAATCGATATTGCTGAATGTGGTGAGGTTTCAGAACAGTTAAGCGAAAAGTTAGATGAACACGATCCGATAAAAGATCCGTATTTTCTAGAAGTATCCTCACCAGGGGTTGAACGCCCACTTAAGACGAAAGCTGATTTCGAAAAAAATATAATGAAAAATGTTTTTATTAAATTATATGAACCAATTGAAGAAAAAAAAGAGTATGAAGGTATGATGAAAGATTTCCAAGGAGATATAATCACATTAGAGTACAAGGTAAAAACAAGGACAAAACAAGTAGAAATACCTTACGAAAAAATAGCTAAGGCAAGGCTTGCGGTAGTTTTTTAAAGGGGGATAAGGAAAGTGAGCAGTCAGTTGTTTGACGCAATTGAAAATTTATCAAAGGAAAAAGGTATAGACAAAGACGTTCTTCTAGAAGCTTTAGAAGCTGCTCTTATATCGGCATACAAAAAGAATTTTAAATCTGCCTCTAACGTAAGAGTAGAGCTTAATGAAGAAACTGGTAATATGAGAGTATACTCTAGGAAAATCGTTGTTGAAGAAGTGGAAGACTCCCAACAAGAAATCTCTATAGAAGAGGCGAGACTTGAAGACCCTAACCATGAAGTGGATGATATTATTGAAGTAGAGGTAACACCGAAAGACTTCGGCCGTATTGCCGCTCAGGCTGCAAAACAAGTAGTTACACAACGTGTTAGAGAAGCGGAACGTGGTGTAATATTCTCTGAGTATATCGATAGGGAAGATGATGTCATGACCGGAATCATCCAACGAAAAGACGCACGTTTCGTTTATGTGAACCTAGGAAAGATTGAAGCGAAACTGGCTGAAGCAGAACAAATGCCTACTGAATCATATGATATTCACGACCGTCTTAAAGTTTACGTTACGAAAGTGGAAAATACAAGCAAAGGACCGCAAATCTACATTTCAAGATCACACCCAGGTTTATTAAAGCGCCTTTTTGAAATGGAAGTTCCAGAAATTTACGATGGGACAGTTGAAATTAAATCAGTTGCTAGAGAAGCTGGAGATCGCTCTAAGATATCTGTTTATGCCAAAGATCCAGAAGTGGACCCAGTAGGATCTTGTGTTGGACAAAAAGGGCAGCGCGTTCAAGCAATCGTAAATGAATTAAAGGGTGAAAAGATTGATATTGTACAGTGGTCAGAAGACCCTACAGTCTACGTTTCTAATGCCCTAAGTCCTTCGAAGGTTGTTAGTGTACTAGTTGATGAAGAAGAAAAGGCAACAACAGTCATTGTTCCAGATTATCAGTTATCACTAGCGATTGGTAAACGTGGTCAAAACGCAAGACTTGCCGCGAAGCTTACGGGATGGAAGATCGATATTAAGAGTGAATCTGATGCTATAGCAGAAGGACTGATTACAACAGAAACTTATTCTAACGAAGAGGAAGATTTGTTCGAATAAGGAGGTATTAACGGTGGTTAAGAAAAGGAAAATTCCAGAACGAAAATGTGTCATTACAAGTGAAATGAAACCAAAAAAAGACCTTATCCGCATTGTTCGGAACAAAGAAGGGGAAGTATTTGTTGATTCGTCTGGTAAAAAGAATGGCCGTGGTGCATATTTATCAAAGGATTTAACTGTCATTTTACAAGCTGAAAAAACAAATGCATTAAATCGCCATTTAGATGCGGATGTTGATCCATCTATCTATGAAGAATTGAAAAAATTAGTCGGTGGAACAACAAATGAATAAGAAGTACCTAAATATGATAGGGTTAGCATATCGTGCAAGGAAATGTTCACTAGGAGAAGAGACAATCATTAAAGATATTAAAATGCAAAAAGCAAAATTAGTAGTAATTGCGAGTGATACGGGTCCACAGACCAAAAAAAGATTAACAGATAAATGCAAATTTTATAATATACCTTTTGTGATGGTAGAAGATGATCGGGAAACAATATCCAATGCTTTAGGGAAATCACAAAGAGTAGCTGTCGCAATATTAGACGCAGGATTTGCAGGTAAAATTATGACGTTAATCGGGGAATAAATTCGGGGGTGAACGTATGAGTAAAATACGTGTATATGAATATGCAAAACAAAATAATACAACAAGTAAAGATGTAATCAACTATTTAAAAGAAATTAATGCTGAAGTTTCCAACCATATGTCAACAATAGCACCAGAAGTTAAAGGGAAACTTGATGAAAAATTTAGCAAAAAACAGGATACGCAGAAGAGTAAACAAGAAAATACCAATAATAAACCTGTGAATAAGAATAAGCCGGAAGTAAAGAAAGATAAGAAACCAGTAAATAACGGGAAACGGGACCAACCAAATAACAAGAAAAATAATAAGAAACAAAAAGGTCCAAAAAAAGCAAGACCAACCAATAATCATCAACCTGTAGTAAAAGTAACACCGAAGAAAATAACGTATAGTGATACGCTAACGGTTAGTGATTTAGCTGATAAACTAAATAAAGAACCTGCTGAACTTATAAAGAAATTAATGTTCTTAGGTGTGATGGCTACCAAAAATCAAGATTTAGATGATGATGCTGTTGAATTAATTTGTAGTGAATTTGACGTAGAGGTTGAGAAGGAAATTATTCTAGAAGATACCGATCTTGATAAATATGTTGCCCCAGATGATGAAGCTAGTCTAATTGAAAGACCTGCTGTTGTTACGATTATGGGACACGTTGACCATGGTAAAACAACTACACTTGATGCAATACGTCATACGAAAGTAACAGCAGGTGAAGCTGGGGGAATTACCCAACATATTGGTGCTTATCAAGTTGAGGTTGAAGGGAAGAAGATTACTTTCTTGGATACACCTGGCCATGCTGCATTTACAAGTATGCGTTCTCGTGGTGCGCAAATTACGGATATCGCTATCTTAGTCGTAGCTGCAGATGATGGTGTTATGCCACAAACTGTTGAAGCGATCAATCATGCAAAGGCTGCAGAGGTTCCGATTATTATTGCTGTAAATAAGATGGATAAAGAGGCTGCAAATCCTGATCGCGTCATGCAAGAATTAACAGAATATGAACTCATACCTGAAGCTTGGGGCGGTAGTACAATTTTTGTAAATATCTCTGCTATCAAAAACGAAGGTATCGATGAGTTATTAGAAATGATTCTTCTTGTTGCTGAAGTTGAGGAGTTAAAAGCCAATCCAAAAGCAAATGCATTTGGATCTGTTATTGAAGCAGAACTAGATAAAGGGCGAGGTAGTGTTGCTACATTACTCGTACAAAATGGTACATTACGTGTTGGTGATTCTATTGTAGTCGGTAATACATTTGGCCGTGTGCGCGCAATGATTAATGATCTTGGTGTACGTGTTACTGAAGCAGGTCCATCAACACCAGTTGAAATTACTGGCTTACATGACGTCCCGCAAGCTGGTGACCAATTCCTTGTGTTTGAAGATGAGAAACAAGGCCGCCAAGTTGGGGAAGCTCGTCAGCAAAAAGCAATTGTTGAAAATCGCTCAGGACAAGCGAAAGTTAGCCTTGAGGATCTATTTGAGCAAATAAAACAAGGTGAAATGAAAGAATTAAACATAATCATTAAATCGGATGTACAAGGTTCAACGGAAGCACTTGCTTCATCTCTACAAAAGATTGATGTAGAAGGCGTTAAAATTAATATTATTCATTCGGGTGCAGGTGCAATTACAGAATCAGATATAATATTAGCCTCTGCTTCTAATGCAATTATTATTGGTTTTAATGTTCGTCCAGATGCAAATGCTAAGAATGCAGCTGATCGAGAAAATGTAGATATTCGCCTACATCGCGTTATTTATAAAGCAATTGAAGAAATTGAATCAGCAATGAAAGGCTTACTTGATCCAGAATTTGAAGAGAAGGTCATTGGTCAAGTTGAAGTACGTGAAACATTTAAAGTATCGAAAGTAGGTACAATTGCTGGAAGCTATGTAACAGATGGTAAGATTACTCGTGACGCTGGAGTAAGAGTTATCCGTGATGGCGTAGTTATCTATGAGGGAGAAATTGATACATTAAAACGTTTCAAAGATGATGTGAAAGAAGTAGCACAAAATTATGAATGTGGTATAACAATCACGAACTTTAATGATATTAAGGTTGGAGATGTTATCGAAGCATATAAAATGGAGGAAATCGAGCGTTCATGATTCTATATGCTGAAGTGGAGTGTATGATGTACGAAGGGAACTCTTTAAAGTTTAAACGATCGATTATCAAGCGAGTGATGGCTAAGCTAAAAAATAGTTGTAATGTAGCAGTAACCGAATTAGACTACCATGATTTGTGGCAACGGACGAAATTTGGAATAGTTACAATATCACGCAACTTAGACCATGCGGAACAAGTAATCGGGGAGGTACTCCGTATAATCGATACATTTCCAGAACTTGAGCGTACAATTACGAATGTAGAACGACTATAAAATCCCTTCTTTTTATAACAGGCATTTTAACGAGGTGAATATAATGGCTGAATTACGTGCAAATCGCGTAGCAGAACAAATGAAAAAAGAATTAGGGGAAATTCTTACGAGAAAAATTAAGGATCCTAGAGTCGGCTTTGTTACCGTTACAGATGTTGAGGTAACTGGGGACCTTCAGCAAGCGACAATATATATTTCTGTTCTAGGTGATGACAAGCAGAAGAAGGATACGCTACTTGGACTTGCGAAGGCGAAGGGGTTTATTCGCTCAGAAATTGGTCAGCGCATCCGTTTACGAAAAACACCTGAACTGACATTTGAATTTGATGAAGCTTTTGCATATGGAAATCGAATCGATTCTATATTGCGTGATTTGAATAAGTAATTGTTTTACGGATCTGACTCGTTTTGGTATATATTGCGAGTCAGATTTTTCCATGCTTTAATTTATTGTATTACCTGGAGGTGAACGGAATGAATGGAATCTTACCATTATGGAAGCCAAGTGGCATGACATCACATGATTGTGTGATGAAAATACGCAAGTTGTTTCACACCAAAAAAGTAGGACATACTGGCACACTTGACCCAGAGGTAGTAGGTGTTTTACCTATTTGTATCGGACAAGCGACGAAGATTGTCCCATTTCTAACAAATACGACGAAAACATATGTAGCAACGGTTAAACTTGGTTCCGCTACAGATACGGAAGATGCTACTGGCACTATAATCGAGGAAAAAAAAGTGAGCAAGTCACCAGCTAGGGATGAAATTCTACATGTACTAAACAATTTCAAGGGTATGATTACACAAATCCCCCCAATGTATTCAGCAGTAAAAGTAAACGGGAAGAAACTGTATGAATATGCAAGAATGGGGAAAGTGCCGCCTGAACGTCCTAAAAGAAATATTACTATTTATGAAATAGAATTGTTATCGAAGGAAATGGATACTTTTCAGATTAGAGTAGTTTGTTCAAAAGGGACCTACATACGTACACTTTGTGTTGATATTGGAAAAGCGTTAGGATATCCTGCCCACATGCAGGATTTGGTAAGAACAGAAACTGGGACATTTACAAAGAAAAATTCCATAACTTTTGATATGATAGAGGAAGCTGTGGTTGCTGGTAGGCAAGATGATTTATTAGCCCCTATCGTCTCTGGGCTAAGTCATTTAGATACATTACATGTTGATGGACAAACGAAAGAGAGAGTGTTATACGGTCAAAAGCTCTCTAAGCCTGATAAAATCATGCAAACAGATCCATTTGTTGTAATGCACAACGGGCAATTGTTAGCAATCTATCAAAACCACCCTGAAAACGAAGAACAAATAAAACCAGTTCGTGTTTTTAGTGAGTGAGAAGGAAGTATAGGTGAGCGTATATGAGAACATTTGAATTAACTTATCCGCATTCATTGGTTTTAGAGGAAATTCCAAATACTGTAACAGCTATAGGTTTCTTTGACGGGATTCATCAGGGACATCAAAAAGTAATCCATACAGCAATAAAAGAAGCCAAAAACCGTAACATGGAAAGTGCTGTTATTTCTTTTCATCCACACCCGTCCGTCGTATTAAAAAAAGGTACTCATGATGTGAAATATTTAACCCCAGTAAAAGAAAAGAAGGAAATCTTGCGCAGCTTAGGTGTGGATCGACTTTATATTATAGAGTTCAACCCTGAATTATCGAAGCTATCACCGCAGGAATTTATTGATCACTTTATTATTGGGTTAAACATAAAACATTTGGTAGCAGGATTTGATTACACGTTTGGCTTTAAAGGTAGTGGAAATATGACTAACATCAGTGATTACACCCGAGGAGAATTTACATTCACTACAATCTCTGAGGTAACAATGGGCGGGGAGAAAGTGAGTTCAACAAGAATAAGGGGACTACTGAAGTCAGGTCAAGTTGACGAAGCAAATAAGTTACTCGGAAGAGCCTTTAAATTGGATGGAATCGTTATTCGCGGAGACAGGCGTGGAAGAGAGATTGGTTATCCAACAGCGAATATTCAGGTGAATCCAGATACCATCTTACCAAGGTCAGGGATATATGCTGTAAAGGTTTTGTATAAAAATGAAACATATGAAGGTATGGCAAATATAGGGACAAACCCTACTTTTACTGCTGATAGAGAAGATTTATCTATCGAAGTAAATATTTTTGATTATAATAATGACCTGTATGGGGAAGCGTTATACGTTGAATGGTATAAATTTATGCGTGATGAAGAGAAATTCTCGTCAGCAGAAGCGTTGATTGAACAAATGGAATTAGATGAAAAAAACATTCGTGCATACTTTTCTATGTAATGTCATACATATAAAACTTGCTTTTTTAATGAAAAAGCGTTATGCTTGTAAACGTAAAACCGTCCCTTGGCATATCGTTACTCCGACGTTTGCTAGGAGATTGGGGCTATAGATTTTATATGGAGGTGTACCAAATGGCTATTACACAAGAGCGTAAAAACGAAATAATCAGTGAATACAAAGTTCATGATACAGACACTGGTTCACCAGAAGTACAAATTGCTGTACTTACTGCTGAAATCAATGCGCTTAATGAACATTTACGTGTTCATAAGAAGGATCACCATTCACGTCGTGGTCTTTTGAAAATGGTTGGTAAACGTCGTAATTTACTTACCTACTTACGTAATAATGACGTAACTCGTTATCGTGAGTTAATTAAAAAACTTGGCTTACGTAGATAAGTTTAGAAGCAGGAGCAATCCTGCTTCTTCTATTATCTATAAGTAAAATAGGTACATAAGGATAAAATACATAATAGCTAAAGCTTATAAACGTTAGTAAATTTACAATTATGTTTTTAAACGATAAAATAAGAGATAGAATGTAGTATTGAAAGGAGCACTATATCGTGGCAGAAGAAAAGCAAATATTCTCGACTGAAATTTCTGGTAAGAAATTCACTGTTGAACTAGGAGAATTAGCAAAGCAAGCGAATGGGGCATGTATGATTCATTATGGTGATACCTCTGTACTAGCTGTAGCTACCGCATCCAAAGAGCCAAAGGACTTACCATTCTTCCCATTAACGGTGAATTATGAGGAACGTCTATATGCAGTAGGTAAAATTCCTGGAGGCTTTATTAAACGCGAAGGTAGACCGAGTGAGAAGGCAATTTTAACCTCTCGTTTGATTGACCGTCCAATTCGTCCGATGTTTCCAGATGGCTTTAGAAATGAAGTACAAGTGATTAGTATCGTTATGAGTGTGGATCAGGATTGTTCTTCTGAAATTGCTGCAATGATCGGTTCATCGATAGCATTAAGTACGTCAGATATTCCATTTGAGCAACCAATTGCAGGAGTACATGTAGGGAGAATTGATGGTGAATTCATCATCAATCCAACAATTGAGCAGCAAGAGAAAAGTGATATCGAATTAACGGTTGCTGGAACAAAAGATGCAATCAACATGGTAGAAGCTGGAGCAAATGAAGTTCCGGAAGAAATTATGTTAGAAGCAATCATGTTCGGACATGAAGAAATTAAGCGTCTGGTTGCATTCCAAGAGGAGATAGTTAAAGCTGTTGGAGTGGAAAAATCAGAAGTGAAATTATTTGAAGTAGAAGCTGATTTAGCTGCGAAAGTTGAAACAGAAGCAAAGGAAAAAATTATTACAGCAATCCAAGTGAAAGAAAAGCATGCAAGAGAAGATGCGATTAAACAAGCAAAAGATGAAGTACTTGAGGGTTACGCAGAAGCAGAACCAGAAGTAATCGGACAGGTTAAGAATATGTTAGATAAAATGGTGAAGGAAGAAGTTAGACGCCTAATCACTGTTGAGAAGATTCGTCCAGATGGAAGAAAAATCGATGAAATTAGACCATTATCATCACGTGTAGGCGTACTTCCTAGAACACATGGTTCTGGATTGTTCACACGCGGGCAAACACAAGCCTTAAGTGTATGTACACTTGGTGCTTTAGGTGATGTTCAAATTCTTGATGGTTTGGATTTAGATGAGTCGAAACGTTTTATGCATCATTACAATTTCCCACAATTTAGCGTAGGGGAAACGGGACCAATTAGAGGACCAGGTCGTCGTGAAATTGGACATGGTGCGCTTGGAGAAAGAGCACTTGAAAAAGTTGTACCATCAGAAAAAGACTTCCCGTACACGATTCGCTTGGTTTCAGAAGTATTGGAATCAAATGGTTCAACATCCCAAGCTAGTATTTGTGCAAGTACGTTAGCAATGATGGATGCGGGTGTTCCAATTAAATCTCCAGTTGCAGGTATTGCGATGGGTCTAGTTAAATCCGGTGAACATTATACTATTTTAACTGACATCCAAGGCATGGAAGATGCTTTAGGTGATATGGACTTTAAAGTAGCTGGAACGGAAAAAGGTGTTACAGCCCTTCAAATGGACATTAAAATTGATGGATTATCGAAAGAAATTTTAGAAGAAGCGTTAACGCAAGCGAAAAAAGGCCGCATGCAAATTCTTGATTCGATGATGCAAACGATTGACCGTCCAAGAGGAGACCTTTCTAACTATGCACCGAAAATCTTGACTATGTCGATTAAACCGGATAAAATTCGTGATGTTATTGGACCTAGCGGTAAACAAATTAATAAAATCATCGAAGAAACTGGTGTTAAAATCGATATTGAACAAGACGGTAGTGTCTTTATTTCTTCTATTGATTCTGAAATGAATGCAAAAGCGAAGAAAATCATTGAAGATATTGTGAGAGAAGTAGAAGTTGGCCAAATTTATTTAGGAACGGTTAAACGAATTGAGAAATTCGGTGCTTTTGTAGAGATATTTAAAGGAAAAGATGGTTTAGTCCATATCTCTGAATTAGCTGAGGAACGTACAAATAAAGTAGAAGACGCCGTTTCAATTGGTGATCAAATATTGGTTAAAGTAAAAGAAGTAGATCGTCAAGGTAGAGTAAATCTATCAAGAAAAGCTGTAATATTAGAGGAAAAAGAAAAACAAGAAAAAGCGAAACAATAATTATTTCGAAACGCAGAAAGAAGCTGTATATGCAGTTTCTTTTTTTATTTGCTATTTTTTACTCCGTAATCGATGTAAAGAGTTGATATATTTAATTCAGTATTGTGTGAAGCACATCGTTCCGGAAACACACTTCGCTTTCCACGGGCGGCTGGTGAGCCTACTACGTGCTATCGCACTCCATAGTCTCACCTAGGCCTGTCCTCCCGTAGGAGTCTTCGTGTGTTTCCTCCACTGAGTTTAAGTTACTAACCATTATCTCCTTTGATACGGAAAGTCAAAAAGCATCGTACTACTTCACTAGTCTGGGTGAGTGTAGGGCGGTGACTCCTGCGGGAATAGCACGTGTCCGAAGACCCCGGAAGAAGCGTTCTGTGCTTCTGAGGAGGCTGAGGCCGTGCCCGCGGAAAGCATCCGCCCGGAGCGATCCCAGACGGCGAGATGTGCTCCGATTTAAGATAATCTGAATTAAGTTAGTTTGGAGTTTATACATTTTCTGACCTAACCACAATCTTATAGAGAACAACTTTAATTTTACCTCCGAGGTTTGTAAACCTCTATTCATACCTTGTCCTCTTCCTGCATAACTTTTATTAGGAGGGGTGGGTATGAGTCACTTTCAGAGATATGTAAATGTATGTTTGTTTATAATAATAGTTGGTTTATCGCTTAATACAGCGTATTACAATCCGTTTCATTCTGACGAGGAAGTGGTTACGACATTGTCACAAGTTGTTAAAAGAGAAGATCCTTTATATAAAGAAATTGTAGAGAAGAGCGCAAACTATATTGAGGCTCCTCAAAATGCTTATATTGATGAAGTTTGGAAAAAGATACCTGGTAGAAATGGTTTAGAAGTGGATATTGATAAGTCTTATGAAAAAATGATAGAAAAAGAAAAATTCGATGAAACACTTTTAGTATATAGACAAGTTCCACCAGAAATACGGTTACAAGACCTGCCAGCCTCACCAATATATCGAGGGCATCCAGAAAAAGAAATGGTCTCCCTTCTTGTCAATGTATCTTGGGGAACAGAATACATACCAAACATTTTAAAAACCTTGAACGAGGAAAAAGTTAAAGCAACATTTTTTATCGAAGGAAAATGGGCTAAAGAAAATGCAGAATTGGTTAAAATGATTAAAGAGGAAGGTCATGTTATAGGTAACCATGCATATAACCACCCAGATATGGCTAGAATATCAAATCAAAAGATTGTAGAACAATTAACACAGACAAATGAAATCCTTACTGCGATTACAGGAGATAAGCCAAAATGGTTTGCTCCACCAAGTGGTAGTTTCAATGAGCAGGTTATCATGTCTGCTAACCACTTAGAAATGCAAACGATATTATGGACGCTAGACACAATTGATTGGAAGAATCCCTCTGTAAGTGTTATGATAAACCGAGTAAATACTAAACTTCATCCGGGAGCAACCATACTTATGCACCCAACAGAAGCGATAGCAAATGGCCTTGATGAAATTATTGAAACAATTAAGGAAAGTGGCTATCGTATTGGTACGATAGAGAAACTTTTAAGTGAAGAACGATAGGACTTGTATCTTTATGGAATAATGCTAGAGGTGCAAACGAAACCTAAGACTATTCGTTAGCTACACATAACTAGGAGGAAATGGCTTGATACAAAGACATACTTGTAATAATGGAGTAAGAGTAGTATTAGAAAACATACCATCTGTCCGTTCGGTTACGATTGGAATATGGGTATTAACTGGGTCTAGAAATGAAAACGATAAGAATAATGGAATTTCGCATTTTATTGAGCATATGTTTTTTAAAGGAACCAACACCCGAAGTGCCCAAGATATTGCGGAAGCGTTCGATTCAATTGGTGGCCAAATAAATGCATTTACTTCAAAAGAATACACTTGTTATTATGCAAAAGTATTAGATACACATAAGGAATACGCTCTAGATATTCTTACAGACATGTTCTTCAACTCAGCATTTGATGAAGAAGAAATGGAGCGAGAGAAGAAGGTTGTCTATGAGGAAATTAAAATGTATGAAGACACACCAGATGATATTGTTCATGACTTGTTGGCAAGGGCATCATTTGGCGAGCATCCACTTGGATACCCGATTCTTGGAACAGAGGAGAATTTGCAATCTTTCTCCCCAAATGATCTAAGAAATTATATAAAGCAAGGGTATGCGCCTGATAATGTGGTAGTCTCTGTTGCTGGCAATGTTGAAGAAGCCTTTATTAAAAAAGTTGAAAGTAATTTCGGATCCTATCAATCAAATGGAAGAAATGAAGATATTAGTAAGCCTCGCTTTTTAGCTAATACAATTGAACGGCATAAAGATACAGAACAGGCACATTTTTGTCTTGGATATAATGGCATGGCTGTTGGTGCGGACAATACTTATAGTTTAGTCGTAATGAACAATGTTCTTGGTGGTAGCATGAGCTCTCGCCTATTTCAGGATGTCAGGGAGAAACAAGGACTAGCCTATTCTGTGTTTTCTTATCATTCATCATTCTTGGATAATGGGATGCTTACCATCTATGCAGGAACGGGTAAAGAACAATTATCCCTATTAAAGGATACGATTAATCAAACCGTTGATAAATTGATCAAAGATGGATTAACAGATAAAGAGCTAAAAAATAGTAAAGAGCAGTTAAAAGGTGGATTAGTACTCGGTTTAGAAAGTACGAATAGCAGAATGAGTCGTAATGGTAGAAATGAGTTATTACTTAAACGCCACCGAACAATTGATGAAATGATACAGGAGATTGATGCAGTAAACCATGAATCCATCAAAGAAGTAATTCAAACGACATTTTCTAGTCCTGCATCCATGGCATTGATTGCACCTAAGGGAGAATAGCATTTATTTCCTAACATAGTCCAGAATACTTGGCATATATATGGAGTAACGAGTAGAATGGGGGCACATATCATGCGCTTTGGAGAGATTAGCGGAAAGGAAATCGTTAGTTTAAATGAAGGTGTCAGGTTAGGAATTCTAGGACAAACAGATTTAGAAATTGATGAAAAAACAGGACAGATTCATGCGTTTATCATTCCAAACTATAAATGGTTTGGGTTAAAAAAAGAAGGCGCAGAAACGAAGATACGTTGGAGTTCCATTAAGAAGATCGGTGAAGATATGATTATGGTTGAAACAGATAAATTATACGGGTAATTTTTAAAGACTAGTTTCCTCGGGAACTAGTCTTTTTTACTATTTTAATTTGTACAATCACTCTAGGGAAGTAAGGACATAAGCTATAGGGTAAAGGTATAGGAACTGTATGTATGGAGGGTGTATATTATAATGAATCGATTGATTGCCATAATAGGTGGCGATGCACGATACCTTGAATTAATTAAACAATTACAAATGTTAGAAGAAACAACGATTATACTGGTAGGATACGATAAATTAGACCAAGGTTTTACTGGATTAAAACAAGTGGACTTTAATGAGTTAGAATTGGACACTTTGGATGCTATTATATTACCAATAACTGGAACAGATAGTGATGGAAATATTGCAACGGTATTTTCGGATCAACAGATTAAATTAACACACGAATGGTTTAGGAATTTAAAGAAATCCGTGAAAGTATTTACAGGTATTACCAATGATTTTTTAAATGAAGTGACGAAAGAAGAAAACATTGATTTCATTTCGTTATTTGACAGGGATGATGTGGCAATTTATAATTCCATACCAACTGCTGAAGGCGCAGTTATGATGGCCATTGAACATACGGATTATACGATACATTCTTCCCGTGTGATTGTTAGCGGATTTGGTAGGGTAGGCCAGACGGTAGTTAATAAATTTGCTGCACTCGGTGCAAAAGTGTCAGTAAGTACGAACAGTATAAGGGAATTAGCGCGCATAACAGAGATGGGTTTAAAACCAATTCCGATTGAGAAACTTCATGAACACACGAATCGATGTGACATATTAATAAATACTGTTCCTGCACTAATTATTGATGAAAAAGTAATTGGGGAATTACCGCCTAATGGTATCATTATCGACTTAGCATCTAAACCAGGAGGAACGGATTTTGAATATGCCAAGAAACGTGGAATCCAAGCAATATTAACTGGTAGTTTACCAGGTATTGTTGCCCCAAAAACTTCAGGTAGAATTTTAGCGGATGTAATAAAGCAAATTTTGCTAGGAGAAGGTGATAAATCATGAATTTAGAAGGAAAACGTATAGGAATTGGACTAACAGGTTCACATCATACATTTTCGAAAGTATTTGCACAGATAGAGAATTTGATTGAAAAGAAAGCTGATGTTTATCCGTTTGCTTCCTATACGGTACAACATACAGATACGAAATTTGGAAAAGCAGAAGAACATATAGCAAAACTAGAAGAATTAACTGGTAAAAAAGTGGTTACAACCATGCCAGAAGCAGAACCATTCGGACCAGAAATACCATTAGATTGTATGATTATCGCACCATTGACAGGAAATTCAATGGCAAAATTAGCAAATGGCATTACGGATAATCCTGTATTAATGGCGGCAAAGTCTACGATTCGTAATCAAAATCCAGTTGTACTAGGAATGACTACCAATGATGCGCTTGGATTAAATGGTGTTAATTTCATGCGTTTAATGAATAGTAAACATATCTACTTCATTCCATTTGGGCAAGATAACCCAGAAAAAAAACCGAATTCACTCGTTTCGAAATTGGACTACATGGAGGATGCGATTCTATCTGCCATGAGTGGGAAACAAATTCAACCAGTTCTTATACCATTTTCTAGTGAAAATATGTTAAAATGAAACATTAAAGAGAATATTTTCATAATATTAGGAGGAGTTTTGATATGACAGAAAAATCAGCAGTTAATATAGCAGTTGTTGGAGCTACTGGGGCCGTAGGAGAAAAGATTATTAAAATACTAGAAGACAAAGATTTTCCAGTCGATACGTTAAAACTATTATCATCAAAACGCTCAAGCGGTAAAGAACTGACATTTAAGAATCAAACAATAGTAGTAGAAGAAGCAAAGCCTGAAAGTTTCGAGGGAATTGATATCGCCTTATTCTCAGCAGGGGGATCTGTATCAAAGCAGTTAGCACCTGAGGCTGTAAAACGTGGTGCAGTAGTTGTAGACAATACAAGTGCTTTCCGAATGACGGAAGATGTTCCTTTGGTTGTACCTGAAGTGAATAAGGAAGACATTGCAAAACATAAAGGCATTATTGCAAACCCGAATTGTTCGACTATTCAAATGGTTGTGGCGTTAAAACCGCTAAAAGATAAATTTGGTCTGAGCCGTGTTATTGTTTCAACCTATCAAGCTGTTTCTGGAGCAGGGGCAAGTGCATCAACTGAATTAGAGGAACAATCAAAGCAGTTCTTGAATAAACAAGAAATGGAAGCAAATTTGTTACCTGTTAAGGGAGATAAGAAACATTTTCCAATTGCGTTTAATGCGTTACCACAAATAGACGTTTTTCAGGAAAATGGCTATACATTTGAAGAAATGAAAATGATTAACGAAACAAAGAAAATTATGCATGCACCAGAATTATCCGTTGCAGCGACATGTGTTCGTTTGCCATTTTTCACATCACATGCAGAAAGTGTGTATATTGAAGTAGAGAAAAATGGTGTAACGGTTGAGGATCTGTGGAACGAATTAGATGCAGCAGGTGGCATAATCTTACAAGATGATCCATCAACTCAAGTGTATCCTACACCATTAAGTGCTGCAGGGAAAGAGGAAGTATTTGTTGGTCGGGTTAGAAAAGACCTGGATAATGAGAAAGGTTTTCATTTATGGATTGTATCAGATAACCTTCTTAAAGGTGCTGCATGGAACACTGTTCAAATTGCTGGGGAATTAATTCAAAATAAGTGGTTATAGGAGGAAGTTCAATTAAGATGGAATGCCGTGTTTTTTGATCTTCCTCTATAAGGTGAATTTTACAGAGGTGTGAAAAATTGCAGGTACTCGTTCAAAAATTTGGCGGTACTTCCGTCCAATCTGAAGAGAAAAGAAAACATGTCATCAAGCATATAAAAAACGCTTTAATAAATGATTATAAACTCGTTGTTGTTGTATCTGCTTTGGGGAGGAATCCTGACCCGTATGCAACGGATACACTACTAAGTATGGTAAACTATCCAGCAAATCATAACTCGAAACGTGAACTTGATTTACTCATGTCGTGTGGTGAAGTAATATCAGCGGTCGTTTTATCAAATGAATTACAAAAAGAACATATAGCAGCTACTACTTTAACAGGTGCTCAAGCTGGTTTTATAACAACAGATGAATTTACGCAAGCAAAAATTAAAAAGGTAAAGCCAGGCCGTATTAGGGAAGAATTAGAAACGTATGATGTTGTTGTTGTTGCCGGATTTCAAGGACAAACAGAATCTGGAGAAATAACAACCATTGGTCGTGGTGGCAGTGACACAACAGCAGCAGCTTTAGGTGGTGCATTACAAGCAGAGAAAATAGAAATATTTACAGATGTAAATGGGATCATGACCGCAGATCCCAGAGTCGCCCGTAATGCAAGGTCACTTGATGTCGTTACCTATTCAGAAATTAGTAATCTTGCTTATCAAGGTGCTAAAGTGATTCACCCCAGAGCTGTTGAGATTGCAATGCAAGCAAAGATTCCGATTCGAGTAAGATCTACTACCTCCGATGAATCTGGAACATTGGTTACATCTTCAAGAGAAATGGAAATGGGGATTGATATACCAGATAGATTGGTAACAGGAATTGCCCACATGTCATCGATTACTCAATTAAAGGTTCAAACGAAAGAAGCATCCTACCGAAAGCAGTCTGATGTGTTTAAAGCAATGGCAGAAGCAGGCATTTCTATCGATTTTATTAATATTTCTCCAACTGGGGTAATTTATACTGTACCAGACATCGTAGCTGATAAGGCCGTTCAAATATTAGAAATGATTGGATTCCATCCAGAAGTAACAAAGAATTGCGCGAAGATATCTGCTGTTGGTGCAGGCATGACAGGCGAACCAGGGGTTGCAGCCAAAATTGTTCAAGCGTTGACAAATAAAGGTGTGCAAATCTTACAATCAGCAGATAGTCACACAACAATTTGGGTACTTGTTTACGAGAAAGATATAGAGGTTTCTGTAAATGCCTTACACGATGTTTTTGCCCTTAATAATTAGATAGGAAGTTCAAAAAGTCAGGTGAAATTCACCTTTTTGAATACGAAATAATAATTTAACATCAATATTTTTAAGTAGGTGAAGCATATGTATTTCGGTCAAGTGCTTACGGCGATGGTAACGCCCTTCGATGAGAAGGGTGCTATCCAATATGAGAAAACAAGTGATTTAATCGAATATTTATTAGCTAATGGTACGGATGGATTAGTTGTAACTGGTACAACAGGAGAATCTCCAACTTTATCGACTGATGAAAAGGTTGATTTCATTAAGCATATTGTGCAAGTAGTGAATAATAGGGTACCAGTAATTGCCGGTACCGGTAGTTATGGTACGGATGCATCAATCTCTCTAACAAAACAAGTTGAAAAAATAGGTGTCGATGGGTTTCTTATCGTTACACCTTATTATAATAAACCGAATCAGCATGGCATGTTTGAGCATTTCAAATCGATAGCAGCTTCAACCGAACTACCGATAATGCTGTACAATATCCCAGGGCGTTCGATTGTTAACTTAGAAGTTGAAACGATAGTAGCGCTTAGTAAGATAAAAAATATCGTGTCGCTAAAAGAAGCAGGATTAGACCTTGATCATGTAGCGGAAATTATTGAAAATACTGCAGATGACTTTAGTGTGTATAGTGGTAATGATAGTTTAACGATTCCGATGTTATCGGTTGGTGCAACGGGAGTTGTATCCGTTGCATCCCACATCATCGGTAATGAAATGAAAAACATGATTAGGCTGTTTTTAGATGGGAAAGTAAATGATGCTGCACAGCTACACCGTAAAATGCTACCTGTTATGAATGGATTATTTACTTCCCCATCCCCAAGTCCAGTGAAAGCAGCATTACAGTTAAATGGAATCGATGTTGGTGGCGTACGCTTACCGTTAGTTGACTTAACAAAAGCTGAAAGAGAAAAATTACATGTATTATTAAAAAATATCGACTAGTGATAGTCGGTATTTTTTATTCCATTTTTTCTCGCATTGTAATACTGGATTACGTCCATACTAAAACGTGAATGACAATAGAGAAGGAGTGAAGGTAGATGAATAAAGAGGAAGAAGAAAAGAAAGAAGACCAGTCCAATTCGTCTTCTTTGGTGCAAAAAATTCAGTCCTTGGGCCAAACAAATGTTGTACAGGCTCCAGATTCAAATATCCACGTTTTGACGATTATTGGGCAAGTGGAAGGCCATATGCAACTACCACCACAAAACAAAACAACCAAATATGAGCACTTATTACCACAATTGATTGCTATTGAGCAGAACCCCAAAATTGAAGGTGTCGTCATTCTTCTAAACACTGTTGGGGGAGACGTAGAGGCAGGACTTGCATTATCAGAAATGATTGCGTCTCTATCGAAGCCTACCGTATCAATTGTATTAGGTGGTGGTCATTCGATTGGTGTCCCTATTGCAGTATCAACAGATTACTCATTTATTGTACCTACTGCAACGATGACCATTCATCCAGTACGCCTTACAGGATTAGTAATTGGTGTTCCGCAAACATTTGAATACTTAGACAAAATGCAAGACAGGGTTATTCAATTTGTAATCAATCATTCTAACATTAAGGAAGAAAAGTTTAAGGACTTAATGTTTGCCAAAGGAAACCTTACAAGAGATATTGGTACAAATGTTGTTGGAACAGAAGCGGTAGAATATGGTTTAATCGATGAAGTCGGCGGTGTAAATGAAGCAATGAAAAAAATGAACGAATTTATCGCTAATAATAAATCGTCAGAGAATCAGGTGATCCAATGATACTTTATACACCGCTATCCGAGTCAGATATCTTTCCATCATCAGAGAACGCTTATAAGAATAGAGAATGTATTAATTATAATGGAAAAATGATTATTGCTGATAAAACAGATGACGGTTCGTATCAAATGGTTCAATTAATTTCAACCGATCCACAAGATTATCTTGATCAAAGATACATTCCTGGTACATTCCTATCTTAAGTGAAGTCAGACGATAGGTTAATGTGATATAATAAAAACCCTTGCCAATTTTTGGGCAAGGGTTAACTTTTCATGTATAATTCTATATATAGTCTACAATAAAAAATAGAATGATATTTTCGAGAGGCATTCCTGGAGTATAGAGGTGAAAACAATGGCAAGGAAACGTAAGAAACGTAAAAATAGCAAAGGTAATAAACGAACCTCGCAGATAAGATATGAACTGATCGGACTTTTATTTATATTTTTGGCTATTTTTGGAAGTGGTGCTAGTGCGATTAGTGATGGCGCAATACCTGGTGGCTTAGAGCATATTTTTCGGTTTTTATTAGGAATCTGGTATTTTGTAGCGTCTGTATTTTTACTAGTAACTGGCGTTGTCTTATTAATAAAAAGGCGATACCCTGATTTTCGCCATAAAAAAATTATTGGGTTTTATTTATTTTTCCTAGGTTTATTACTTATAACACATATTCAAACCTTTGAACGATTATTAATTCAGGACGTATCTATTATCGGTTCAACATGGAATCATTTTATTTCCTATGTTAACGGACAAGGTACCCATGTACAAACTGGCGGTGGAATGGTTGGTGCCTTACTCTTAACTTTTACAAATTATTTATTTTCAATGGTTGGAGCAAAAATTGTTGCAGTATTTACGATGCTGATAGGAATTCTCTTTATTACAGAACTTTCATTAGGTGATATTTTTGCTAAGCTATTTAATAGAATGAAAGAATCATTTGTGAAAATAAAATCTAAAATAACAGAAGTGAAATTACAAAGGGAACAAGAAATTGACACAGATGAAGTAATTACTGAAACAGAGATTATTGATAACACCGTTAATGAGGTTGAACCATTAATTAACGATTTCACAGATGTAGCATATTCACAAGCTGAGGAGCAGGTAGAAAAAGTGGTTGCTGAAAAAGTTGAACCAGATGCAAATAGGGAAGAAACAGCTCCAGATATTGACTATCCTTTGCCAATGACAGAAACGGAAAACTATGAATACTTACTACCATCACCTGATTTATTAGCAGAACCAGCACATAATACACAACAACATGAAAAATCACAAATCCAAGCAACGGTTAGGAAGCTAGAACGTACGTTTAAAAGCTTCGGTGTAAGAGCACGAATTACAAAAGTTCATGTTGGACCTGCTGTTACGAAATATGAAGTCTCGCCAGAAGCAGGAGTGAAGGTAAGTAAAATTGTCGGATTACATGATGATTTAGCATTGGCACTTGCTGCTAAAGAACTTCGTATTGAAGCACCTATTCCAGGGAAATCAGCTGTTGGTATTGAAGTACCTAACAAAGAAGTTGCGATGGTATCCTTAAGAGAAGTAATGGATAATACATGGAATAATAAAACAGCAAAATTACTTGTAGCATTAGGAAGAGATATTTCTGGGGATGCAGTCGTTGCTGAACTGAATAAGATGCCCCATTTGTTAATCGCTGGAGCAACAGGTAGTGGGAAAAGTGTTTGTGTAAATGGAATTATTACGACCTTGCTAATGAGGGCAAAACCACATGAAGTGAAACTCATGATGATTGACCCGAAAAAAGTAGAATTAAATGTATATAACGGGATCCCGCATCTACTTGCACCTGTTGTAACCGATCCAAAAAAGGCATCAAGGGCATTGAAAAAAGTTGTCTCTGAAATGGAAAGAAGATATGACTTATTTTCAGATACTGGTACAAGAAATATTGAAGGATATAATGAATATATACGAAAATACAATCAAACGACAGATGACTCCCAGCCACATCTACCATATATTGTCGTAATTGTTGATGAGTTAGCTGACTTAATGATGGTTGCCTCGAGTGATGTGGAAGATGCAATTACTAGGCTTGCACAAATGGCTCGTGCTGCTGGTATTCATTTAATCATTGCAACACAAAGACCGTCCGTAGATGTCATTACTGGTGTGATTAAAGCGAATATCCCGTCTCGAATTGCTTTTAGTGTTTCTTCACAGACAGATTCGCGAACAATCTTAGATTCTGGTGGTGCGGAGAAACTATTAGGAAAAGGGGACATGCTCTTCCTTCCTGTTGGTGCATCGAAACCAAAAAGAGTTCAAGGAGCATTTTTATCAGATGAAGAAGTGGAGAGAATTGTAGATCATTGTATTGATCAACAGAAAGCTTCTTATCAAGAGGAAATGATACCTGATGATAACGAAGAAGTGCTTGATGAAGTAGATGATGATCTCTACAATGATGCTGTAGAGTTAATTACAGAAATGCAAAGTGCAAGTGTGTCCATGTTACAACGCAGGTTCCGTATCGGGTATACACGTGCGGCTCGATTAATTGATGCGATGGAAGCTAGAGGAATTGTTGGACCATATGAAGGAAGTAAACCTAGAACCGTATTAGTATCCCAAGTAAAAGAAGAAAAGACATCATAAATATTGGGTAATAAAGCACGAATTTGAGAATAATCATATGTAGCAGACTTGAAATCAATAGCAAGTCTGTTTTTTTTCACGTATAATGGATGATAAATGGAAAAATTGTGCAAAATATAATAAGGGCCTAAACAACTTTTTGGGAGGATTATTTATGCAGCCAATAACGGAAAAATATTTAAAAGAAAAAGGATTGCGTATTCATTTTATTCAAAGTAAGAAATATAAAACAGTTAATATTGTTGCAAAATTAAAAGCACCGCTTGAGAAAGAAACGGTGACAAAAAGAGCGTTGCTTCCTTATATTTTAAAACAAGGAACGAAAAATTACCCAAGTAGAAAAGATTTGCAATTAAAGCTCGATGACCTATACGGGGCGGTCCTGGCTGTAAACGGAGGGAAAAAAGGTGAAAACCATCTTATTTCTTTAAGGTTAGAAATAGCAAATCCAAAATTTATCCCAGAAGCACAAACCATTATTAAAGATGGTATTGAATTATTCAGTGAAATTCTTTTTCATCCAAACGTTCGTGGGAATGCTTTTGATGAGAAGGTATTTGAGCGTGAGAAAGATACATTGAAACAGAAAATTCATGCAGTGAAAGATGACAAAATGCAATATGCGAATACAAGATTAATCGATGAAATGTGTAAAGATGAACCCTATGGTTTGCATGTGCATGGATATGAAGAAGAACTAGCGCGCATGACCTCAATAGAATTATATGAATACTATAAGACACGATTAACCGAAGACCAACTAGATATTTATGTGCTTGGTGATTTCAATGAAGATGAAGTACTTACACAATTGAAATCGTCCTTCAATTGGGAAGGAACTGGGTCCAATGTGCAAGTTTCTAGTAAGCAGGAGCAGAGTAACGAATCACATGAAGTAATTGAAAAAGATAACATAGGGCAAGCAAAGCTACATATCGGATACCGGACGAATGTGAGGTATAAGGATGATGATTATGCTGCACTTCAAGTGTTTAACGGTTTATTCGGAGGTTTTCCAAGCTCGAAGCTATTCATCAATGTTAGAGAAAAGAATAGCTTAGCGTATTACGCTTCTTCAAGGATGGAAAGTCATAAAGGCCTCCTATTTGTATTTAGTGGCATTGCTCCGAGTGACTTTGAAAAAGCAAGAGACATTATTCGGGAGCAGATGACAGCAATGAAGCAAGGGGATTTTACTGATAAAGAATTAAATGAAACGAAGGACTTAATTATCAATCAATTGCTTGAAACAATGGATCATTCACAAGGTTTAATTGAATTATTATATCAGCAAGTAATCGGTGAGAAGGAATTAGCACCAGATGATCTCATTGCAGCGATTAAAAATGTAACGAAAGATCAAGTCGTTCAAGTTGCACAGAAAATCAAGGAAGATACCGTCTATTTGTTAACCAGTGAAGGAGGTCAGGGAAATGAATAAGCAAACGTATGATTATATTCATGAAACAGTTTACGCGGAAAAATTTGATAATGGATTAACTGTTTTCTTGTTACCGAAGCCTGAAATGGCAAAAACATATGGGATTTTTTCAACTGATTATGGTTCGATTGATCAAACGTTTGTCCCAATTGGTGAAACGGAGCAAATCACAGTTCCTGAAGGGATTGCGCATTTTCTTGAGCACAAGCTGTTTGAAAAAGAAGATCATGATGTGTTTAGTGATTTTGGGAAACAAGGTGCTTCAGCTAATGCTTTTACATCCTTTACCAAGACTGCTTACTTATTTTCTGCTACGAGCAATATTGAAAAAAACGTGGAAACATTAATTAATTTTGTCCAAGATCCCTATTTCTCCGAAGAATCAGTGGAAAAAGAAAAAGGAATCATTGGTCAAGAAATTAAAATGTACGATGATCAACCCGATTGGCAGTCATTTATGGGAACGATTAAAGCGATGTTTAAAAATCATCCAGTAAATATTGATATTGCGGGTACTGTAGAATCCATTAGTAAGATTACAAAAGATGATTTATATACTTGCTACAACACGTTTTATCACCCAGAAAATATGACATTATTTATTGCGGGTAATTTCGATCCTGAGCGCATGATGGAACAGATTAAAATGAATCAGGAACAGAAGAAATTTGAAAAAATGCGAACGTTAAAACGTGACTTTCCCGAAGAACCAAAAGAAGTTGCGATGAGGGAAAATAAGATTACAATGGCAGTATCTATTCCGAAATGTACGGTAGGTATTAAAGAATCTTCAAGTCCACTTAACAATGAGGAATTCCTTAAGAAGGATTTACTCCAAAATATGCTTCTTGATCATTACTTTGCAAAGGGTGGAGATTTTTACCAGGATCTTTACCAAGAAAACTTAATTGATGATAGTTTTTATTTTGAAACAACATTAGATAAGAATTTTGGTTATTCACTTATTGGTAGTAACACAACAAAACCAGACGTATTTGCTAAAAGGGTTAAAGAAATGCTATTATCGACAAACAATATCACATTAACAGAAAGTGAATTTGAGCGGATGAAGAAAAAGAAAACGGGACAGTTATTACGTGCAATGAATTCTTTGGAATTTATTGCAAATAAATATATTCATTATGATACATTAGGAATAAATCTATTCGATATTGTACCTACTATCGGGTCATTAAGCGTAGATGAAGCTAATAAATTTCTGAAACAATGGATTGAAGAGGATCGACTAGCTGTCTGTCAGATTAGCGCGGAATAGGAGAAAGTAATGGGGAAGAATGTATTAATTATTGGTGCAAGTGGGGATATTGGTTGTTCCATTGCTGAAAGGCTTTCCGCCGAGGGATACCAGTTAATCCTACATTATAACCAAAACAGGCCAGTATTGGATAAATTACGTGAGAAGCTGGATGATTCCAATATTCTAAGTGTGATTCAAGCTGATTTAAGTAAGGAAAACCAGATAAAGGAATTTATAAGTCATCTCGTTTTTCCAGTTGACGCAATTATCTTTGCGAGTGGAAAGGCTCATTTCGGTTTATTTCAAGAGACGGCTGAACAAGTCATGGATGAAATGTTAAACCTTCATGTAAAGGCACCATGGATGATTACAAAAGCGATGCTTCCTGGGATGATACACAATAAGTTTGGAAAGATTATCTTTATTAGCTCTATTTGGGGTGATGTTGGGGCAAGTTATGAAGTCATTTATTCCTCTGTAAAAGGGGCACAGAATAGCTTTGTAAAGGCACTTGCGAAAGAAGTTGCTCCAAGTGGTGTTTCGGTAAATGGAATCAGTCCTGGCTACATTGATACAAAGATGAATAGTCATTTAACGGAAGAGGAGAAATTGGCTATTTATGCTGAAATACCAATGAACCGTGCAGGAACAGCGGATGAAATTGCGCATGTCACTAGCTTTTTATTGGATAAACGTTCTAATTATATTCAAGGTGATATTATAAACGTTACTGGCGGTTGGTAAGGATACTTCTTCTAAAATGCATGTATAATTGGATTAAAGTATCAAATACTATACTTGTATTAAATCCAAGGAGGCAGATATCATGTCAGTTCTTGATAACTTTGACACATGGAAAGGTTTCTTATCCAATCGCTTACAGCAGGCCGAAGCACAAGGAATGGATCAACAAACGATAACAAGTGTTGCTGCAGAAGTAGGAGATTACTTAGCGCAGAATGTTGACGCGAAAAATAAAGAAGAAGCGGTTCTAAAAGAACTTTGGAATGCTGCTTCAGAACAAGAACAACAAGCTATTGCTAGTACAATGGTAAAACTTGTTCAAAATCAAGGAAATGCTTAATAAGTGATTTTTCGAAGAAGCTGTATACTCTCACGAGTACAGCTTCTTTTCATACTTATACATAATTAAATGAATTTTCAGGTGAAAGATAGTATTAAAATTGGTTGGTAAAATTTTCATCTTACGCTTTCCACTTTGTGTAAAATCATTTATCATAGAAGTATATATTGCAATTCATTATTCGTTTGGTTACTATTAGATAAGTATACCAAAAGTGGAAGTGCCGTTTAGTGACGAACGAACAAACCCCGTAGAAGACAAAGGAAATACGCACGAGCGTAGCGTTTAAGGAAGTACGACTGTGTCGAACTGCTATCGCAGGGTGGAGAGGGAGAAGTCGCGAACAGCATGGGTGCTGGAGCTGGACGATAAAGGGGCGGATGATAATGGAAAAAACAGAATGGTATCTTGAATATGAAATCCAAACAAATCGTCCTGGTTTATTAGGTGACATTTCTTCGTTATTAGGTATGTTATCCATTAACATTATATCAATCAATGGTGTCGAAAACTCGAGAAGAGGAATGCTGCTTCTATCTGAATTTGACGAAAGTATAATGCGATTAAAAACCATTTTAGGAACAATGGATACAATAAATGTAACAAAATTACGTAAGCCTAAATTAAGAGATAAGCTTGCTGTACGCCACGGAAAGTATATTCATTCCGATGTGGATGATCGAAAAACATTTCGTTTTGTGCGAGATGAATTGGGATTATTGGTCGATTTTATGGCTGAACTGTACAAGCAGGAAGGGCATAAATTGATTGGAATCCGTGGTATGCCACGTGTAGGAAAGACGGAATCGGTTGTTGCTGCAAGTGTTTGTGCTAATAAAAAATGGTTATTCGTTTCAAGCACGATGCTAAAACAAACAGTTCGAAACAATTTAATTGAAGGTGAGTATAATACGGACAACATATTCATTATTGACGGTATTGTCTCAACGAGAAGGGCGAATGAAAAACATTGGCAATTGATTCGAGAGATTATGCAAGTACCGGCAGTAAAAGTGGTCGAGCATCCAGATATATTTGTTCGCACAACAGAATATAATCTTTCTGATTTTGATTATATTATTGAAATACGTAGTCATGAAGATGAAGAAATCACGTATGAAACAATTGAAAAACAACAGTTTAATGAAGGAAATGGTTTTTCTATGTTTGATTTCTAAAACGGAAGGTGTTTTATTATGGATATAGGGGCAAGGTTGAAAGAGGAAAGAGTCTCGAAAGGCCTATCCTTAGAAGAATTACAAGAAATAACGAAAATTCAAAAACGCTATTTAGCTGCTATTGAGGAAGGAAAGCTTGAAATTCTACCAGGTAAATTCTATGCTAGGGCCTTTATTAAGGAATATGCAAATGCTGTAGGATTAGATCCTAGCGAGTTATTGGAAGAACATAAAGAGGAAATTCCGAAAACAGAAGAGGACAGTACTGTTCAGTATAGCAGAATGCAAAGAACGAAAAAGGATAGTAATTTAGAGAAAAGCTCTAGCTTTTTTTCGATCTTTCCAACAATTATTGTTGTATTATTAATTATTGGTATTATTCTTGTGCTTTGGTTTTTTATAAAAGAAGATGGTTCTGATAATGGCTCAGGTACAGAAACAGATCAAAAGAACACGGAAGTGATTATAAATAATCCGAACGATGTGGCAAGCGAAGATAATGATAATACGGAAAATAACGAGGACGAAACAGGGGAAACTACGGAAACAGAAGAACCTGTAGAAGAAGAGCCTGAAGAGGAAGAAGGTCCTCAAGCAGAATTTGTTGTCGTAGAAGAAGGTACAGGTTCAACCCCGGAATCTACCCTTGAGTTAAACAATACTGGGGAAGAAGTTATTGTATTGTTAGAATCTGCTGAAGGAAATACATGGCTTGATGTAACAGATGCGGATGGGAAATCATTTTATAGTGCGAACTTTGATGAAAACACTTCACCACATGAGATTGATATGAGTGATACCGATCGCATTTTCTTTAATGTTGGAAATGCACCCGCATTAAAGATATCTATAAATGGGGTTGAATTAGAATATCCAGTCGATATAAGTAATGTACATCAAAGGCTGTGGGTTAATATAAATAACGAAACTGAATAAATAAAGTACAAACCCTTCCCTATTAGGGAAGGGTTAACTTAGGTGAGAAGATTAGACATTTTTTGTATATACGTTGCTATTGATATAAACTTCTGCGTAAGTGCTTTGTTGATTTCCGCTACGGGCAGTACGCTTTCCGCGGGCACGGCTTCAGCCCTCCTCGCGAGCAAAGACCGCTCACTGCGGGGTCTTCAGGCACGTGCTTTTCCCGCAGGAGTCGACTGCCCTCCACTCCAATCAACTATTTTATCAGTGCTAAACTATGACATTATTTGAGTAGAGAGCAATATGTAGTGGAGGAAACACACGAAGACTCCTACGGGAGGCTCACCAGCCGCCTGCGGAGTGTGTTTCCGGAACGACGTACTTCTCACTATACTGAATTAAAGAAATCAACACTTTATACAAATTATGTCGCAGTTATATTTTACGTCACAGCTTTTTATTTAAGTAAAAGCAACAAACCTTTGGGAAAACAGCCACAGATTTAAAAACAGGAGGAAAATGTTACAATGAATTTACCAAATAAACTTACGCTATCAAGAATTTTTTTAATTCCAATATTTATTATTTTATTAAGTGTCCCATTTGAATGGGGAGAATGGAATATTGGAGAAAATACGCTACCAGTATCCCATTTTGCTGCTGCTCTATTATTTATTGTTGCGGCTTCCACTGATTGGATTGACGGATACATTGCAAGAAAACATAATCTTGTTACAAACTTAGGGAAGTTCTTAGACCCACTAGCAGATAAATTACTCGTATCAGCTGCACTGATTTTATTCGTGGAATTAGAGCTTGCTCCTGCATGGGTTGTTATTATTATCATTAGTAGAGAGTTTGCAATTACTGGTTTACGCTTAGTAGCTGCTGGAGAAGGGATTGTCCTTGCAGCTGGGAAGATGGGGAAAATCAAAACTGCTACGCAAATGGTAGCCATCGCTGTATTACTATTACATAATTTTCCATTTTCATATATAGGGTTTCCTTTTGGAACAGTAATGTTGTATATTGCATTATTCTTCACCGTTCTATCTGGTATTGATTATTTTGTTAAAAATTGGCATGTAATGAGGGATTCCAAATGACAAAACAATTTAAAGCAGAAATTATTGGTGTTGGGACAGAGTTGTTGTTAGGGCAAATAGCAAATACAAATGCACAATGGCTTTCAGAAAAGCTTGCTTTACTTGGTATTAATGTATATAAGCATGTTGTTGTTGGAGATAACCTGCAGCGTGTAGAGGATGCATTCAGAGACGCACAAATTCGTTCGGATATTGTTATTGTTACTGGAGGACTTGGCCCGACTGATGACGATCTCACTCGAGAAGCATTCAGGAATATGAGTAATCTAGAGATGGAAGAACATATACCGTCAATAAATAAGATTGAAAGCTATTTTAAAAAGCAAAAATCAGCCATGACACCGAATAACCGAAAACAGGCTCGTGTATTTAAAGGGTGCAGTGTGCTCGACAATAAAGTTGGAATGGCACCAGGAATGATCGTTCTTTATGAAGAAAAAGTGTGGATTTTCTTACCAGGTGTCCCAAGGGAAATGAAACAACTTGTAACAGACAGTGTATTACCATTTCTCGGGAAACACACAGGTAGCGAAGAAATTATAAAATCACTCGTCTTGAAGTTCATCGGTATTGGTGAATCACAGCTTGAGCATGAAATTAGTGATATTATTCAGGCGCAAAGTAATCCAACGATTGCACCGTTAGCTCAAAATGATGGAGTGGTGATTCGATTAACTGCAAAAGAGAAATCGGAGGAAAAAGCAAACGCGTTATTAGTACAAACGAAACAGCAAATCATGGAACGTGTTGGAGAGCACTTATTTGGTATAGATGAGCAAACACTAGGGCAACAGGTTATATCATTATTAAATAAGAAGAAGATGAAGATAGCGGCTGCGGAAAGTTTAACTGGTGGCATGTTTATGGATAAACTTATTTCAGAAAGTGGTGCTTCCTCCGTTTCTCGTGGTGGAATTGTCTGTTATGATGTGAAAGTGAAAGAAGAAGTATTAGGTGTTTCTAGTAAAACCATTCGTGCGCATGGAACTGTAAGTGAAGAATGTGCTTTAGAAATGGCAAATAATGTTCGTAAAAAGCTAGATTCAACGATAGGGATTAGTTTCACTGGTGTTGCTGGACCAGAGGAAGTAGAAGGAAAGTCGGTTGGTACGGTTTATATTGGTGTATCTACTAATGATGGGTATCATAATGTACAGGAGTTTCATTTCTTTGGCGATCGTAACACAGTAAGAGGCAGAGCAACTTTAAAAGGTTTAGAAATTATTTTTAAATACCTAAAAACGATAAAATAACGCTCTTTTTTTAGTAGAATGTTATATTTGATAGATATTTATATATGTGAAATTAGATTTTTAACGATTTTTTCTTTCCAAAACATAAGAACATCTATTCGACTTTTACTTGGCAAATAGGAGAAAACATTGTATGATGGAAGTAGTTAATTAAGGAGGTAGTCAGATTTGAGCGATAGAAAACAAGCATTGGATATGGCTTTGAGGCAAATAGAGAAGCAATTTGGTAAAGGTTCCATCATGAAACTAGGTGAAAATGAACAACAAAAAATCGATACGATATCAAGTGGTTCACTAGCATTGGACGTTGCATTAGGTATTGGTGGGTATCCTAAAGGTAGAGTTATAGAAATATATGGTCCGGAATCATCAGGTAAAACAACCGTTGCACTTCATGCAATTGCTGAAGCACAAAAGAAAGGTGGACAAGCAGCTTTCATCGATGCTGAGCATGCCCTTGATCCAATTTATGCAAGAGCATTGGGCGTTAATATTGACGAATTATTACTATCCCAGCCAGATACAGGTGAGCAGGCATTAGAAATTACGGAGGCACTTGTTCGTAGTGGTGCTGTAGATATCATTGTTGTCGATTCAGTGGCAGCATTGGTTCCAAAAGCAGAGATTGAGGGGGAAATGGGTGATTCCCATATGGGCCTTCAAGCACGTCTTATGTCACAGGCTTTAAGAAAGTTATCAGGTGCAATTAATAAGTCACATTCTACTGCTATTTTCATTAACCAGGTTCGTGAAAAAATTGGTGTTATGTTCGGAAACCCTGAAACAACAACTGGTGGTCGTGCACTTAAATTCTATGCATCTGTAAGACTAGAAGTACGCAGGGCAGAACAATTAAAACAAGGTAATGAAGTTGTTGGTAGCAAGGCTAGAATTAAAGTTGTTAAAAACAAAGTAGCACCACCATTTAAACAAGCGGAAGTTGATATTATGTATGGTAAAGGTGTCTCTATAGAAGGTGAAATACTTGATATCGGAGCGGAACTTGATATTGTAGAAAAAAGCGGTGCTTGGTATTCTTATAATGGTGAAAGACTTGGACAAGGTCGCGAGAATTCGAAAATATTTTTAAAAGAAAATCTTGATATAATGAATGAAATCCATAAGAAGATTCGTGATCATTATAATTTGGACGGCGAACATGTTATAGAAGAAGATAAAGATGTTGTGCAAGAAAGCTTAGATATGTAATAGGTTAAATCCCTTATGTTTTCATAAGGGTTTTTTTATGTGCATCTTGTGACGTATTCTTGACATTTGTAATAATGACAATTACAATTGAAATGTATAATTTTATAATTTTTATAAGAATAATTGTTGATTATGCACTTTAAAATGTTACATGCCGACAATAAGAATGTACAACTTTATAGCAATAGGAGGTGAAATCATGGACATTATTTATTTAATCATCTCCATTTTGCTTGCTCTAATCGTCGGATTGTTTGTTGGTTATCTAATACGTAAATCTATTGCAGAAGCAAAAATTTCTAGTGCGGAAACTTTAGCAAAACAAATTGTTGAAGAGGCACATCGAAATGCAGAATCCTCCAAAAAAGAGGCACTTCTTGAGGCGAAGGATGAGAATCATAAACTTCGTCAGGAAACAGAAGAAGAATTGCGCGAACGTCGTATGGAAATACAAAAGCAAGAAAATCGTCTGTTGATAAAAGAAGAGAATCTTGACAGAAAAAGTGAAACATTAGACAAACGTGAGACGTTGTTAGAGAACAAAGAACAAGCGCTAACAACAAAACAACAACAAATTGAAGAAATGGAAAGCAAAGTGGAAGCTATGAAAGAACAGCAGCAAGCTGAGCTTGAACGCATTTCTGGGTATACAACAGACCAAGCAAAACAGATTATTTTAGAGCGAATAGAAAAAGAAGTAAAACACGATTCAGCTATAATGATTAAAGAAGCTGAAAATCGTGCGAAAGAGGAAGCAGATAAGAAAGCGAAGAACCTTTTATCTCTTGCCTTGCAACGCTGTGCTGCAGACCATGTTGCTGAAACAACCGTTTCTGTTGTAACCTTACCAAACGATGAAATGAAAGGTCGTATTATTGGTAGAGAAGGGCGTAATATCCGTACATTGGAAACGCTGACTGGTATTGACCTTATTATTGATGATACTCCAGAAGCAGTTGTTTTATCTGGGTTTGATCCAGTAAGACGGGAAATTGCACGTATGGCCTTAGAAAAACTTGTACAAGATGGTCGTATTCACCCTGCTCGAATTGAGGAAATGGTAGAAAAGGCCAGACGTGAAGTTGATGAGTATATACGTGAAGTTGGTGAAGAGACAACGTTTGAGGTTGGCGTACACGGTCTACATCCAGATTTAGTGAAAATTCTTGGTCGCTTAAAATATCGTACAAGCTATGGTCAAAATGTATTGAAACACTCAACAGAAGTTGCATATCTTTCTGGTTTACTTGCTGCTGAACTTGGCGAAGATGTAACGTTAGCTAGAAGAGCAGGTCTCCTTCATGATATTGGTAAAGCAATTGATCATGAAGTAGAAGGAAGTCATGTGGAAATAGGGAAAGAACTTGCAATGAAATACAAGGAACATGAGGTTGTCATTAATTCAATTGCTTCTCACCATGGAGACGAAGAACCTACTTCTGTTATTGCTGTATTAGTTGCCGCAGCTGATGCATTGTCTGCTGCAAGACCAGGTGCCAGAAGTGAAACTTTGGAAAACTATATTAAGCGATTAGAGAAATTAGAAGAAATTTCCGAGTCATTTGAAGGTGTTGAGAAATCATTCGCTATTCAAGCAGGTCGTGAGATAAGAATTATGGTGAAACCTGATGAAATTGACGATCTAGAATCTGTTCGTATCGCAAGAGATATACGGAAACGAATAGAAAATGACCTCGATTACCCTGGCCACATTAAAGTTACAGTAATAAGAGAAACAAGAGCAGTTGAATATGCGAAATAAGGAAAAGCGGTCATTCTGGCCGTTTTTTTATTTACGCGCTTAAATAAGGTATAATAGGTATATATTTTTAATAATAAGAGGGCTCTTTTCGAAATGTTTGTTACTTTGTAATCTTCGTAGTTGGTATAAAATGCGAAGTAATTTGAGATAATGTTCTTCCGCCGTTCCGGCAATACACTTCGCTTTTCGCGGGCGGCTGGTGAGCCTCCTCCGTGCTAACGCACTACGCAGTCTCACCTAGGCCTATCCTCCCGCAGAAGTCTACGTGTATTGCCTCCACTAGGTTTGTGCTATTCGACTTACTAATAATATTATTACTAGTATGTGGTTGATTGGAGCGGAGGGCAGCCAGTCGACTCCTGCGGGAAAAGCACGTGTCCGAAGACCCCGCAGCGGCGGTTTTTCCGCGAGGAGGCTGAGGCCGTGCCCGCGGAAAGCGTACTGGCTGCCCGGAGCGGAAATCAACAAAGCACTTTCTTCGCATTTTATACATATTACGATAAAAACAACAAATTTTTAGGTAGGTGGGACGAATAAACGTAGCTCCAATCTTCTCGAAAATAGCCAAAAAGAAAAAGTGAAATAATAGATAGGATGATTGAAAATGAAAATATTATTTATTGGCGATGTTGTAGGTTCTCCAGGTAGAGATATGGTAAAAGAATATTTGCCAAAGTTAAAAGAAAAGTATCGCCCAAATGTCACCATTATTAATGGAGAAAATGCTGCGGCTGGAAAAGGGATAACAGAAAAAATATATAAGCAATTTCTAGAATGGGGCTCCCAAGTTATTACAATGGGGAATCACACGTGGGATAAAAAAGAAATTTTTGAGTTTATTGATGATGCCAAATATATGATTCGTCCAGCGAACTATCCTGAGGGCACACCAGGAAAAGGGATTGTCTTTTTAAATGTAAATGGTATTGAAGTAGCAGTTATTAACCTTCAAGGTCGTACATTTTTACCTGCAATCGATGATCCATTTACAAAAGTAGATGAGCTTATTGAATTAGCGAAGAAACGCACGAATATCATTTTTGTTGATTTTCATGCAGAAGCAACGAGTGAAAAACAGGCGCTTGCATGGTATGTTAACGGGAGAGTAAGCGCGGTTGTAGGAACGCATACCCACACACAGACAGCGGATGACAGAATCCTTCCAGATGGTACTGCGTATATTACAGATGTTGGTATGACAGGTCCATACGATGGTATTTTAGGTGTAGATAGAGAATCCGTTATTAAACGTTTTTTGACAAGTTTACCTGTTCGATTTGAAGTGGTGAAAGATGGTAGAACGCAGCTGAGCGGATTTTTAGTTACAATTGATAATAATAGTGGAAAAGCAACAAAAGTCGAACGGATCTTAATTAATGACGACCATCCATTTTTTAGTTGAATACCTAGAATCTCTTAAATAAGTAATTATTATAGGGAATAAGCTTAACCTTCTAAGAATATAGTAGCAATAGAACTACATTAGTAAATGAAGGAGGTACTAGTAATGGATGTATTAAAAGTTTCAGCAAAATCAAGTCCAAATTCAGTAGCGGGTGCACTTGCGAATGTTTTACGTGAACGTGGTACAGCGGAGATTCAGGCAATTGGCGCGGGGGCATTGAACCAAGCGGTTAAAGCTGTAGCTATTGCTAGAGGATTTGTAGCACCAAGTGGGGTAGATTTAATTTGTATTCCAGCTTTTACAGATATAATGATTGATAATGAAGAGAGAACTGCAATCAAATTGATTATTGAACCTAGATAAAATGATATTATTCTTGTAGCCTTCCTTTTGGGGAAGGTTTTTATTTGCGTACTGTAAGAATTATTGTTAAATTTAAGATTAGGAGTTATACTATAATATTGTAATCTGTTATACATAGATAATCGTTTAGAAAGGAGTTTATCAATGAACGAAGAACAGCGTAAAGAACAAGCTCAAATTATCCAAGTAGACCCTGGCAACACAAATAAAGATAATATAAATCGCATAAAAAGTACATCTAGTGATGAAATGATAGCTAAATATTTCAGTACAAATCAAGCACCGGACATAAAGAAAGCAAGAAAGCGTTATAAAGAAGAAGTGAAATTTCATTATGATTTTTCCATTCCAGAAGATATGCAGGCGATTGGAAAAGGGAAGAAATTTTTGATTCGTACATATGGCTGCCAGATGAATGAACATGATACAGAGGTAATGGCTGGTATATTAAGTGAAATGGGCTATGAATCTACGTCTGATACAAATGAAGCCGATATTATTTTATTAAATACTTGTGCCATTCGTGAAAATGCAGAAAACAAAGTATTTGGTGAAATTGGTCATTTAAAACCGCTTAAATTAGAAAAACCAGATGTTATTCTTGGAGTTTGTGGCTGTATGTCACAAGAAGAGTCGGTTGTTAATCGTATCATGGAAAAACATCCACATATTGATTTAGTATTTGGAACACATAATATCCATCGCCTTCCACAACTTGTTAAAGGTGCAATGTTTAATAAAGAACAAGTTGTTGAAGTATGGTCAAAAGAAGGGGACATTATTGAGAACCTTCCAAAAGTACGTAAGGGCAAAATAAAAGCATGGGTTAATATTATGTATGGTTGTGATAAGTTCTGTACGTATTGTATTGTTCCAATGACCCGTGGGAAGGAACGAAGCCGTAGACCAGAAGATATTATCGGGGAAGTTCGTAGACTGGTTGCTGATGGTTACCAAGAAGTTACATTACTTGGACAAAATGTAAATGCATACGGTAAAGATTTTGAGGATTTGGAATATACGCTTGGTGATCTAATGAATGATATTCATAAAATTGATATTCCAAGAGTCCGTTTCACAACATCACATCCAAGAGACTTTGATGATCATTTAATTGAAGTACTAGCTCAAGGTGGAAATCTTCTTGATCATATTCATTTACCAGTTCAATCCGGAAGCAGTGAAGTACTGAAGAAAATGAATCGTAAATATACGAGAGAAGATTATCTAGAGTTAGTCGGTAAAATAAGAAAAGCGATTCCAAATGCTACGCTAACAACAGATATTATTGTTGGTTTCCCAAATGAAACCGAGGAACAATTTGAAGAAACAATGACACTTGTTGAAGAAGTAGGCTTTGAGGCAGCGTATACATTTATTTACTCACCTCGGGAAGGAACACCTGCTGCAAGAAAAAAAGATGATGTTCCAGAAGAAGTGAAGAAACAACGGTTATATCGTTTAAACGAGCTTGTTAATAAGCAGGCAGCAGAGTCTATGAAAAAATATAAAGGCAAGGTAGTAAAAGTCCTAGTTGAAGGCGAAAGTAAAAAAGACCCTGATGTATTAGCTGGATACACGGAAAAGAACAAATTAGTAAACTTTAAAGGTCCTAAATCAGCAGTTGGCAAAATTGTAGATGTCGAAATAACGGAAGCAAAAACATGGTCCTTAGATGGCATAATGGTTGAAAAAACAGTAGAGGTGAACTAACATGGCGGAATATACACGTAAACAGGTATTAGATGAAGCAAAAAAAATTGCTGAAATGTTGACAAATACAGAGGAAATTGAACGCTTCAAACAAGTAGAAGCAAAGATTAATGAAAACCAAAAAGTTCAGAAGTTAATCCAGAAGATAAAAACATTACAAAAACAAGCAGTTAACTTTCAAGCATATGGCAAACAAGAAGCGTTAAAAAAAGTGGATGAAGAAATTAATCGACTACAAAATGAAATTGATGATATTCCAGTTGTACAAGAATTCAAGGAAATTCAAGTGCTTGTAAATGAAGTTTTACAGCTTGTTTCTGGAACTATATCAAGAGAACTAACCAATAATATTATAGAATCAACTGGTGGCGACATACTATCAGGTGAAACAGGTTCAAAAGCTAAGAACAAAGCAGGCTCAGGCTGCGCACACTAAGAAGAAGAACCAGACAATGAAACAATACTGTCTGGTTCTTTTTTAAGCCTTTAAATATTGATTAATAGCCTTTCTGCGTGTTCCTTTTTCTTTTTCATTCATCAAGCTATGCACTTTAGGTGTTTGTCTTGCATAAACTGACAATGAAAAAAGAGGAGGTAAAAGTAATTATGACTTTTCTTGATAAAGAATATAGAGAAATCATTACAAAAGCAGTATGTGGAAAAGGTCGCAAATTCACGCAAGACTCTCATTCAATCGCACCATCTCACAGGCCATCAAGTATTTTAGGGTGTTGGGTAATCAACCATTTATATAATGCGAAGAAGAAATCAGAAGATACAGTTGAAATACATGGTAGCTATGATATTAATGTGTGGTATTCGTATAATGACAATACCAAAACAGAGGTGGTAACAGAGCGAGTAACGTATACGGATGTGATTCCACTTTCTGTAAAGGATGAATACACAATAAGTGATGAATACGATGTATTTGCTAAAGTGATCCAACAACCAAATTGTCTAGAGTGCAAAATTACAAACAATGGTCATAAAATTGTTGTGGAGATTGAACGTGAATTTATTGTGCAAGTGATTGGAGAGACAAAAGTATTTGTTAGAGTTGAACCGAAAAGAGATGCGTTTGATGATGACGATGATGATGCGTGGGACTACAAAGTGACAGATGATGAGTTGGAAGGTGTAAAACCAGATTTTCTAAATAAGAAAGACTAACTTCGTACGGGAGAATTCAATTCTCTCGTATTTTTTTGGTGTTTTTAAATCGTTTGTTTCATAATTATCATAGACTTCGGATCTATTTAATTCAGAATAGTGTAGTTCTCGCTCACACTTATTAATGTTAGGTGTTGTCATTCGCTCCGGCAGAATACTTCGCTTTCCACGGGCACGGCCTCAGCCTCCTCGGAAGAAAAGTCCTTCCTGCGGGGTCTTCGGACACGTGCTATTCCCGTAGGAGTCTTCGTATTCTGCCTACGCTATGTTAGTTGCTCTAAATATTTTTGAGGTTATAGTCCATATGACCACGTTACGGATCGTTGTTTTCTGTAAAAAACAGTATATTTCTAGTTTTATAAAAGTAGAGCAGATGTCTTTCCGGAACGACGTGTTATAGGGTAACTCTGAATTAAAGAAGTTCGTAGTTTACATCAATTTTGAAATTAAATAATGGGATGTTAATATTTTCTCTTGTTTTAGTCGGGCACGAAATTTGTAGATTTATGCTATAATAAAATAAGTAAATTACGGGCTTTTGGAGGATTAATCATGTCAAAGCAAACACCAATGATGGAGCAATATTTAAAAATAAAAGCAAATCATCAAGATGCCTTTTTGTTTTATCGACTAGGGGATTTTTATGAAATGTTTTATGATGATGCAGTTCATGCGGCAAGAGAATTAGAAATAACATTAACGAAGAGAAACAACGGAAAATCAGAAGGAATACCGATGTGTGGTGTACCTTATCATTCTGCTGATAATTATATAAGGTTATTGATAGATAAAGGCTACAAAGTGGCAATTTGTGAACAAGTAGAAGATCCAAAAACGGCTAAAGGTGTTGTGAAAAGAGAAGTTATTCAGGTTATTACTCCCGGAACGGTGATGGAAAGTAATATGTTGAAGGACGGAGAGAATAACTATATTGCTAGTTTATCCCATTTTTCAGACGGTTCGAATGTGATTGTGTACAATGACTTGTCTACTGGCGAAAATCGACTTGTTCTTATTAATCAAGGCTGGGATGCGGTTATTCATGAACTATTTAACCAGCCGATTAAAGAAGTCGTAATTTCATCTGAATTACCAGAAGACTTACAAAGGGAGCTTCGTGATCGACTGCAGGTTACATTATCGTATCAGGATGAAGTTACCTTTAATGCTGAATATCGTAATTTGAGCGAAAACATTAATAACGATACAAGACTAATGGAAGCATTTAGTCGTCTATTAAACTATATCCAACATACACAAAAACGATCACTTGATCATTTACAGAAGGCAGAAGTAATTGAATTAAATGAGTATTTATCCCTTGATATGTATTCGAAAAGAAATCTTGAATTAACAGAAACAATTATAAAAAAAGGGAAACATGGTAGTCTTCTATGGGTATTAGACCAAACGGTGACTGCTATGGGATCAAGAATGTTAAAAAAGTGGATAGAGCGGCCTCTATTGGACAGAACACGGATTGAAAATAGGCATGACATTGTAGAAGGTTTTTATCAAGGATTTATGGAAAGAGACTCGATCCGTGAGACGCTTAAATCTGTCTATGATTTAGAACGATTAGCTGGAAGAATTGCATTTGGTAACGTCAATGCAAGAGATTTAATCCAATTAAAACAATCGCTTGAAAAAATTCCAGAACTAAAAACCGTGTTAAATCAGTTTAATCATAAACAAATAAAACATTTAGCAAATGAACTGAATTACCCTGAACATTTACTAGAACTACTTCAATCAAGTATCGTAGAGGACCCACCTATTTCTATAAAAGAAGGTTCTATTATAAAAGATGGATATAATGAACAACTCGATACGTATCGTGATGCATCAAGAAATGGGAAACAGTGGATTGCAGCATTAGAAAAACAAGAAAAACAAGATACGAATATTAAATCACTTAAGATTGGGTTTAACCGTGTATTTGGCTATTATATTGAAGTGACAAAGGCAAATCTACATCTTTTACCAGAAGGAAGATATGAAAGAAAGCAGACGTTAACGAATGCAGAGCGATTTATCACACCTGAATTAAAAGAAAAAGAGCAATTAATCCTGGAAGCAGAAGATAAAAGTATTGAACTGGAATATCAATTATTCGTTTACATTCGTGACCAGATTAAAGAATATATCCCCGACCTTCAGCACCTTGCAGATGTTGTTAGTAATATTGATGTACTACAAGCATTTGCTCATGTGAGTGAGTCTAATAATTATAAGCGTCCTCGTTTTGTGAAAAACAAGTTGCATATAAAAAATGGACGTCATCCAGTCGTAGAAAAAGTGATGAAAGATGGGTCTTTTGTTCCGAATGATGTAGAACTGGACCAGGAGAAAAACATATTACTAATAACAGGCCCAAATATGTCTGGTAAAAGCACGTATATGCGTCAGTTAGCATTGACAGTCATTATGGGTCAAGTGGGTTGTTTCGTGCCCTGTGATGAAGCTGATTTGATTATATTTGACCAGATTTTCACGCGTATTGGTGCTGCAGATGATCTAGTGTCTGGACAGAGTACATTTATGGTAGAGATGCTTGAAGCGAATCATGCGATTACCAATGCAACAGATCGAAGTCTCATTTTATTAGATGAGATCGGTCGTGGGACAAGTACGTATGATGGAATGGCTTTAGCGCAAGCGATTGTTGAGTATATCCATAATAATATCCATGCGAAAACTTTATTCTCAACCCATTACCATGAATTAACGTCACTTGAAAAAACATTAGCCCACTTAAAAAATATTCATGTTCGTGCAGAAGAATACGAAGGAAATGTTGTTTTTCTACATCAGATGAAAGAAGGGGCAGCAGATAAGAGTTACGGTATACAAGTAGCGAAATTAGCAAGTCTACCTGAAGCACTTATCGATAGAGCAAGTACGATTTTAACGGAGTTAGAGTCTGGAAATAAGAAAGAGCAAATGACTAAAGATCAAACAGTAGGAAAAATTGATGCTGGACAATTATCTTTCTTCGTAGAGGAACAAGCCCAAATAGTGAACACGAAGGCATCACGAAATGAGAAAGAATCAGGAGCACACGAAATGGTTGCACAAGAACTCAGCGATTTAGACTTGTTTGATATGACCCCAATGGATGCGATGAACGCATTATACAAATTACAGAAAAAATTAAAGTAGGTATGTTTAAGGAGATGTTTGCATGAAGATCATACAAATGCCTGAATTATTGGCTAATAAAATTGCCGCTGGAGAAGTAGTGGAACGACCTGCCTCCGTAGTCAAGGAATTAGTTGAAAATAGTATCGATGCAAACAGCACATGGATAAAAATTGAATTAACAGAAGCTGGTCTTCAACAGATTAAGGTGTCAGACGATGGGGATGGAATGAGTGCAGAAGATGCAGAACACGCCTTCCTTCGTCATGCTACAAGTAAAATCAAGGATGAAAATGATCTGTTTCATGTAAGAACATTAGGCTTTCGTGGGGAAGCGTTGGCTAGTATTGCCTCTGTAAGTAAATTAACGGTTAAAACATCAGAAGGAGACACTGCTAGCACCTTTCTTCGCCTAGAGGGTGGAAAAGTAGTTGAGAAAAATAAAAGTGATGCACGTAAGGGAACGGAGATTACGATCGATGATTTGTTTTATAACACACCAGCACGATTGAAATATATGAAAAGCCTCCATACGGAGCTTGGACATATTACAGATTTGCTAAACCGTCTAGCCCTCTCTCATCCTGAGATTCGATTTGAGGCGATTCATAATGGAAAGGGATTATTTCGTACTTCTGGTAGTGGTGACCTACTGCATGTCATTTCATCTATTTACGGAATGAACGTTGCAAGAAAGATGCTACCGATTAAGCATGAGACATTGGATTTTACCGTACATGGTTATATTGCTAAACCAGAGGTCACAAGGGCGTCACGTACGTATATTTCGACGATCATTAATGGTCGCTATATACGTAGTAATCCACTAATCCAGTCAATTGTTCGTGGATACCATACATTACTACCGATTGGTCGTTCGCCAATTGTTGTGCTTAATATTGATATGGATCCCATTCTAGTTGATGTAAATGTGCATCCGACCAAATTAGAAGTACGTTTTAGCAAGGATAAAGAATTATACGGTGAAATTGAGAATCAAATTCGTTCGAAGTTCAGGGAAATAACATTGATTCCAGAAATGGAACAGCAATCTAAACCTAAACCAAAAGAAAAATCCTTTCAGCAGATGATGGATTTTGATCCTGTAAATAATCGAGTTGCTGAAACGAGCACTCGTCTTGCTTCTGAAAGACAACAACTAGTTGAACAAGAAGTAAATGCTACGGAGAATCGTTTCGTTCCAACTCCTCCTTCAGAACAGCCTTCAAACGGATATGAGGCACAACAAAGGGTTGAGGAAGCATTCTCGGAAAAAGAGGCAATCGATGCAACACCAGAGCTTAGAACGCAACGAGTACCAAGCATGTATCCGATTGGTCAACTACAAGGAACGTATATATTAGCTCAGAATGAAAATGGGCTATATATGATTGACCAGCATGCGGCCCAAGAACGTGTAAAATATGAGTTTTTCAAGGTGAAACTAGGTAAGCCGATAAATGAGGCACAAGAATTATTAATACCAATGACATTTGATTTTTCAAAACAGGAATCAATTTTTATCGAACAGTATAAAGAAGAATTAGAGAAAGTTGGTTTATTCTTTGATAAATTCGGTAATCAAACGTATGTAATCCGTTCCCATCCAAATTGGTTTCCAAATGGATTTGAAGAGGAAGTCATTCGTGAGATGGTCGAGCAAATCATGCAGGAAGAAAAAATTGATGTAGAGTCAATCCGTGAAGATGCGGCAATATTGATGTCATGCAAACGGTCGATTAAAGCGAACCATTATTTAAATCAAGAAGAAATGTTCCGGTTATTGGAAGATTTACGTGCAACAACCGATCCATTCACATGTCCACATGGCCGACCAATTATTGTACACTTTTCTACGTATGAGTTAGAGAAGATGTTTAAGCGTGTGATGTAACAAACAAGTATAAATTTTGCACCCTAGGTTAAGCTAAAAGAAAAGACTGGGGTGTATAAATTGGTACAAGACAACCAAAGATTAATTAACTTTTTAAATCAACTTCTCTCTAATTATTTTGTTATGTATGTAAAGCTTCACAGGTATCATTGGTTTGTTCAAGGTCGTCATTTCTTTACCTTGCATGAGAAGTTTGAAGAAATGTATGACATGTTCGCTAGTGATTTAGATGAAGTTGCTGAGCGTATTTTAGCAATCGACGGGAAACCACTTGCAACGATGGTGAAGTATTTAAAAGAAACAACACTCACAGAAGCGAATGCGGATGACAAGGAAAATGAAATTATTGAACAGTTAGTAAAAGACTTTGAGCAGATTATTTCAGAGATTAAAAAGGATGGCATTCCGCTTGCTGAGAAGCATAATGATGAGCCAACTGTTGACCTTTTAGTTACCATTCAAGGGAAATTAGAGAAACATGTGTGGATGTTAAATAGCTATCGTGCATATGAATAATTTATATATTTTAGGGGAATACTAATGAACAAAACCGTAATTGCAATTATGGGTCCAACTGCAGTAGGAAAAACGAAATTAAGCATTGAAATTGCTAAACGCTTCAATGGTGAAATAATAAGCGGCGACTCCATGCAAGTCTATAAACAAATGAATATCGGGACAGCCAAGATTAAAAAAGAAGAAACAGAAGGGATTCCTCATCATATGATTGACATTAGAAGGCCTGATGAGGAATTTTCTGTGGCTGATTTCCAAGCGCATGTTAAGAAATACATTGATGACATTTTATCACGTGGGAAACTTCCCATTATTGTTGGGGGGAGTGGATTATACATACAGGCCGCTTTATATGACTATAATTTTTCAAATCAAAAACGTGATGAATCCATTTCAAAAAAACTAGAAGCTCAAGTTAGAAAGGAAGGAATTACTACGCTTTATCATCAACTAAAAGCGGTTGATCCACAAGCTGCAGATAAAATCCATCCAAATAATCATAGACGTGTGATTCGTGCAATGGAAATCTATGAAACAACTGGAATAACGATGACAGAATATCAGAAAGAGCAACAATTGGAATCTCCTTACAATCTTATTTTGGTTGGATTAGAGATGGATAGGGAACTTCTTTATAAACGAATTAATGAGCGGGTAGACGACATGATGGAACAAGGTCTACTCGGGGAAGTGAAGGCATTGTATGAGCAAGGGTATGAACATTTCCAATCAATGCGTGCGATTGGGTATAAAGAATTTATTCCTTATTTTAAAAATCAGCAAACACTAGAGGAATCGGTCGAATTATTGAAAAGGAATTCCAGAAGGTTTGCCAAAAGGCAGTTCACATGGTTTAAAAACAAAATGAATATAACATGGTATGAACTCGCACCGGAAACAATAGACGAAAAGTTTTCAATGATTTTACAAGATTTAGCAGGATTTTTAGAAAAAAAATAGAATTGAATAATATAGATAGAAAAGAGGAGGAAGCATGATGGCACAAACCGTTAACATTCAGGACCAATACTTAAACCAATTAAGAAAGAACCATATTTCGGTTACTGTATTTTTAACAAATGGTTTTCAATTAAGGGGTATCGTAAAGGCTTTTGATAACTTTACTGTTTTATTAGAAACAGAAGGTAAACAACAATTAATCTTTAAACATGCCATTTCCACATTTGCACCAGTGAAAAATGTTACACTTGAAAAAGAATAAGGAAAACGGACGAACTCTTTCGTCCGTTTTTTTGGTATGAGAGGATGAAAATCATGAAGCCTTCGATAAAATCGCTAAAAAGATATTTTATCGGAAATATAATACTCTTTACGTTCTTAACAATAGTATACTATATTAATTATCAAAGTAATGATTCCTCCGTACTTACTTTAGAAAATTTTACGCTTGTAATTGGAATTACTTTATTGCTTGTTTCAACACTTTCATATATTTCAATGAAGATATATGAAAAAAAACGTAATAAAAAAAATAGAGATAAAAAAGCGATATATTTTTAAAAATGAATTTAATTTATTGAGTTAACCTGTTCCGCAATCGGGCGTGATTGTTGAATATATTTTTAAAGAGAGTATCTTGTCTTTGGTTTTAAATTAGTTTACTAAAAATGTTGTTTCGGAATAGAAATATACTTTAAGCGGCGTGATGTAGCATATCCCTATAAGTTACACAGAAGTTAATAGCAACTACGAGGTTAAAGGCACAATCATTACGGAAAATAATTTGTTTAACAATTAGGCGTTTGTCACAATGTTTTTCATTCATACGTATACTATGGTTGAATGAAGGGGTGATGGTGTGGAATCGCAAAGGAATCGTTATAAAAATGGGCAAATAAACATAATTCTCAATGATAGTAAAAAGATACAGGTGGAACAAAGAAAAAATGTACATTATATCGAAAGTAGCCCATTTAAAAAAATTGATAATCATTTTTCATCTTTTATTGGAATGAATAAATTAAAAACAACGATAAAAGAAATATATGCAACAGTAGTAATAAACGAAAAAAGAAAAGAGTTAGGGTTAAAGGACGAAAAACAAGTGCTCCACATGCTTTTTAAAGGAAATCCAGGAACAGGGAAAACGACTGTGGCTAGACAGCTAGCAAAGCTTTATTTTGAAATGAATATACTATCTAAAGGCCATTTTATTGAAGCGGAAAGAGCAGATTTAGTAGGAGAATATATTGGTCAAACGGCTCAAAAAACACGTGCAATTATACAAAAGGCGATGGGTGGCGTATTATTTATAGATGAGGCCTATTCGTTAGCACGTGGTGGGGAAAAGGATTTTGGTAAGGAAGCGATCGATAGCCTCGTAAAACATATGGAAGATAATCATAATGACTTTGTGCTCATTCTAGCTGGATACCCGTATGAAATGGATCGTTTCTTGCAACTTAATCCAGGGCTTAAATCAAGGTTCCCGTTTATTCTTAACTTTGATGATTATGAAGTAGATGAACTAATGCGGATTGCAAAGCTCATGGCTACAGAAAAGGAATTTAAGTTAAGTAAGGAAGCAGAATGGGAATTAAGGACCCATCTCTTTAAGAAAACCCAAGAAAGTGGCCGGAATTTTGCGAATGCGAGGTATGTCCGGAATGTCATTGAGCATGCCATCCGGATGCAGGCAGTACGATTATTAGAAAATGAAAAGTTTGATTTAGATGACCTAGTACTTATTACAGCGGAAGATTTTCAAATGGAACAACTAGCCCGTAATCTTGGGATGGAATGATAAGGCTGCCTCCAGTTGAACCACCAATCTGGAGGTATTACTATTTCATGAAAACATACAATATGGGAAATATACATGGTGTAGTTTTTATAGGGAAAGAGGTTTACATATGACGGAAGAAAGAGAAAGCGTATTAGTAATTGCAGTAAAGACTAAGAAGCAAGATGAAGACCATTTTGACTCTTCATTAGAGGAGTTAATATCATTAGGAAAAACAGCTGGTGGTTCAGTCGTAGGGTTTGTCACACAGAATAGAGATCGAATTCATCCTGCGACATACATGGGCGAAGGAAAGATAGATGAAGTAAAAACGGCGGTAGAAGATAATGATATCGATTTAGTTATTGCAAATGATGAGCTTTCACCTAGCCAACTTCGAAATGTAAGTACCCATTTAGGTGTTAGGGTTATTGATCGAAGTCAACTCATTTTAGATATTTTTGCTAGACGTGCCAAAACGAAGGAAGGGAAGTTACAAGTCGAATTGGCCCAATTGGAGTACATGTTGCCAAGGTTGATGGGACATGGGGTAGAAATGTCCCGTTTGGGAGCTGGTATTGGAACGAGAGGACCAGGGGAAACGAAACTTGAAACAGATCGACGCCATATTAGAAATAGAATCGTTGAAATCAAACGTAGACTGAAACAAGTGGAAAAGCAGAGAGAACAATACCGTAAACGAAGAAAGTCAAATGAGAGCTTCCAAATTGCCATTACAGGTTATACGAATGCAGGGAAGTCGACCATTTTTAATCGTTTAACTGATAGTAAATCATTAGAAGAGGATAAATTATTTGCGACACTCGACCCGCTAACAAGGAAAGTACAGCTACCATCAGGTTTACAGGCATTAATAACAGATACGGTAGGCTTTCTTCAAGATTTACCGACATCCTTAATTGCTGCATTTCGTTCCACATTGCAAGAAGTGGCAGAAGCAGATTTTCTACTGCATGTTGTAGATGCATCTGACAAGGATCAAATCCAACAGCAGAAAACCGTATTAAAACTACTTGAAGAGCTTGATGCGGATAAAATACCGTTATTAACAGTGTACAATAAAAGTGATTTAACCGATATTGATTTTATACCATTGAATCATCCTTACATCTATATGAGTGCGTATGATCAGAATGATTTAATAAGACTGCTCGATAAGATGGAGGAACTACTTAAAGAGGAATGGAATAAATATTTCATTGAATTGGATGCTAATAATAGTAATATGCTATCCCGACTGCAACATGATACAATTGTAACGGCTAGTGGATTTAATGAAGATAAAGAGAAATACATTGTTCAAGGGTATATTAGAGACAGACATCCATTACATTATTTAGTCCTCGGTAAAGAAAATAGCAACAATGAATCAGAATAGGAGTAAGAGTAGCGTATGATTGAAGAGATTGTAAAACAAACAGAAAAAGATTGCGTGACAGAACATCAAAAGGTAGACAGTATTGTAGCTTTTAATCAAAAAAAGGTATTAGATGCATTTATTAAAAATCGGGTGAGTGATAGCCACTTCCATTCAACGACAGGTTACGGTTATGATGACGCCGGTAGAGAGGCGCTAGAAGCTGTGTATGCCGACGTATTTGGAGGGGAAGATGCCTTAGTGAGACCACAAATTGTCTCAGGCACACACGCGATTACGACTGCTTTATTTGGTTTGTTACGGCCGAATGACGAGTTAATGTATATTACTGGAAAACCATACGACACGTTAGAAGAAGTAATCGGGATTAGAGGAAATAGTGCAGGGTCTCTAAAAGATTATCACGTAGCATATAAGCAAGTTGATTTAAGTGAGGGTGGAAGGATTGACCTACCAGCAGTTAGAGAGGCAATTACAAAACAAACAAAAGTTATTGGAATCCAACGATCAAAAGGATATGATGACAGACCATCCATTACGATAGAGGAAATTAAAGAAGCGGTCGCTTTTATTAAAGACATAAACGAAGAAATTATTATATTTGTCGATAATTGTTACGGAGAATTTGTTGAGAAACAAGAACCACTAGAGGTTGGTGCTGACATCATTGCTGGTTCATTAATTAAAAACCCTGGTGGTGGGATTGTTCGCGCAGGCGGGTATATCGCAGGAAGACAAGATCTTATCTTCATGTGTGGGAATCGTTTAACAGCACCAGGTTTAGGGAAAGAAACTGGTGCTACCTTTGATATGCTTAGGGAAATGTTTCAAGGTTTCTTTCTAGCACCACATGTAGTAGGAGAAGCATTAAAAGGTGCAATTTTTACGTCGCGATTTTTAGAATTAATTGGTTTCAGAACGACGCCACATTATAAAGCAAAACGCACCGATTTAATTCAATCGGTAACCTTTGAAGCGGCAGATCAAATGATAGCATTTAGTCAGGCTATCCAGAAGAACTCTCCTGTTAATTCCTATGTGACACCGTATCCTAGTGAAATGCCAGGTTATGAAGACAAAGTAATTATGGCTGCGGGAACATTTATCCAGGGTGCTAGTATCGAATTATCTGCGGATGGTCCGATTCGTGAGCCTTATACGGTATTTATTCAAGGTGGGTTAACCTATGCACATGTTAAAATTGCCTTGATTGAAGCGGTCAAAGCACTAGGTGTATAAGGCTTTATAACGCATGTTAGATTATCTAACATATTATTGACAGGTAACCTTACATACATTAAACTAGATAAAGTAGTGATTAGGGGGTCATCCTTTGAATGATAAAGAGCGGCGTATGATGCCCTTGTTCTCCATTGGTATTGTTATGAAACTAACAGAATTAACTGCTAGACAAATCAGATACTACGAGGAACATAAGTTAATATTTCCAGAACGGACATCTGGGAATCAACGTCTGTTTTCTTTCAATGATGTTGACAGATTGCTAGAAATAAAAAAATTATTAGATAATGGTCTTAATTTAACTGGAATTAAGCTGCTTTTGGATGAATCAGATGTAGAAAAAGAAAAGTTAGCGAAAATAAGAAAGTCTGAGCTAACAGAAAAAGAATTAAGAACGATATTAAAAAATGAATTAAGTCACCCAAGTAAGTTAGGGAAAACGAACTTGCGACAAGGGGAACTAGCAAGGTTCTTTTCAAAACATTAGTGTATTATTTGGAAATAAAGCGGCTATTTTGCTACTCGCAGCGGTATGCTTGTATTTCCTTTTCAAATACGTAAACATTTATTTCATACATTTCTAGGAGGCGAACGAATGGGAAAATATACGAGAGAAGACGTTGTAAAGCAAATTAAAGAACAAAATGTAAGGTTTATTCGTTTACAGTTCACTGACATGCTTGGAACAATCAAAAACGTAGAAATACCACTAAGTCAATTGAACAAAGCCTTGGATAATAAAATGATGTTTGATGGTTCTTCTATTGAAGGGTTTGTTCGAATAGAAGAATCGGATATGTATTTATATCCTGATATAGATACGTTTGTTGTATTCCCATGGACATCAGAAAAAGGGAAAGTAGCCCGCTTTATTTGTGATATTTATAAACCAGATGGAACACCATTTGAAGGGGATCCAAGATATAATCTGAAAAGGAATCTTAAGAAAATGGAAGAGCTTGGTTTTGATGCTTTTAACATTGGTGCGGAGCCAGAATTTTTCCTGTTTAAGCTGGACGAAAAAGGCAACCCTTCTTTAGAACTGAATGACCAAGGTGGATATTTTGACTTGTCTCCGACTGATTTAGGTGAAAATTGCCGCCGAGATATCGTCCTTGAATTAGAAGAAATGGGCTTTGAAATTGAAGCCTCACACCATGAAGTTGCTCCTGGTCAACATGAGATTGACTTTAAATATTCGGACGCTGTAAAACATGCTGATGATATTCAAACGTTTAAATTAGTTGTTAAAACAATTGCAAGAAAGCATAATTTACATGCGACATTTATGCCAAAACCATTATTTGGTGTCAATGGGTCTGGCATGCATGTGAATATGTCGCTATTCAAAAAAGGTGAAAATGCATTTTATAATCCAAAAGGTGATCTACAATTAAGTGATACGGCATATCACTTCTTAGCTGGTATTATAAAACATGCTACAAACTATACTGCAATAACGAATCCGACTGTTAATTCTTATAAACGTTTAGTACCTGGTTATGAAGCACCATCTTATGTTGCGTGGTCTGCTTCAAATAGAAGTCCATTATTACGTGTCCCTAATTCTAGGGGACTTAGTACGCGTTTAGAAGTACGTAGTGTCGATCCATCTGCTAACCCATACATGGCATTATCTGTATTACTTGCTGCTGGTTTAGATGGAGTTGAAAATAAATTAACACCGCCAGGGGCAGTTGATAGAAATATTTATGTAATGACGAAAGAAGAACGTGAAGAAGCTGGAATTGTGGATCTACCCAGCACACTATATGGTGCATTAGAACAATTAGTGAAGGATGAAGTAATTGTTCATGCATTAGGTGAGCATCTCTTTGAACACTTTATTGAAGCAAAAGAGATTGAATGGGATATGTTCCGTACACAGGTACATCCATGGGAGCGGGAGCAATATTTGACTAATTACTAGCCTTAGTTTGATAGGGTTTGTCTTATCGGTAAACTAGTTGTTGTGAACATATTCGTAGATAAGATCCACGAAACGCCTATCATAAATGTTAAAGTTCTTTTCACATATTTGTTGCTTTTTTTATAATTGATATTTTATATAAACTGCCAACTATGAGTTGAATTTACAATAACTGAAAAGACAACAATCATTAAGAAAACAGCCAATGTTAAAAATACCGTTCAGGTATGATTTAAACTGAACGGTATTTTTTTGTTTCATATTCATATAAGAATCACTTTCTATGTAATGCGTACCTTCTTTACAGTCGCTTGCTTGAAAGCTATTTACCATGTAAAATAAGTCCATATATGGAGGAGGGACGTTTTAATGAACTTTAACTATCAAACGCCACGATATTTAGTTGTTATTGATCAAATTAAAGGGAAAATAGGAAATGGTGAACTTGAGCCAGGGGAACGATTACCTTCAGAAATGACATTCGCCAAGGAATTAGGGGTTTCTAGAAATACACTTAGAGAGGCATTACGAATATTAGAAGAAGAAAATATCATCATTAGAAAACATGGGGTAGGTACTTTTGTTAACAATAAACCAGTTTTTTCTGGTGGGATCGAGGAACTATTTAGTATTACCACGATGATTGAGAGGGAAGGGAAAACACCAGGCACAGAACTTCTTTTCGCGGGATATGTTGACCCACATGGTGATGATATAAAGGAATTAAACCTCGGAGAAAACGAACTAGTTTTACTAGTAAAACGATTAAGGACTGCAGATGAAGAACCATTGGTTTATTGTATTGATAAAATTCCTTCCAATCTACTTTCTAAAGGCTATAAGGTAGATAAGGAATCTATATTTTCCTCTTTAGAAGAATTGGGGATTACCATAGGTTATGCAGAAGCAGAGATCAAAACAATTGGGTATCATGAAGAAATTTCAAATATTATGAATTGTGACAAAGAAACACCGTTATTAATCCTAAGGCAAATACATTATGATCTCAACGACCGACCAGTTTTATATTCGATTAATTTCTTTAAATCAGATCAAATTGCATTTAATGTCTTACGAAAACGAACCTATTAACATATATTAGTGACTTCCGACATGGGAAGCATGGAAGATTATTGTCGGAAGGAACAATGCTGTAGGTGCGTATTTCTCCTTGGTCAATATATCATCTTTTCACCTTTTTCTGAATATAAGTTATTACCTAAAATACAGTTGACTTGTTGGACATCCTACCTTAAACTAGATATGTAATCAAATTGTAAGGGATTACAATACGATATTGTTGTTGGACGTCCTATCAATTTAATGCAGTTTCATATTTAAATAAATTAAGGTGAGGTAGAGTCTAGATGAATATATTATGGGGAATCTTCGGTATTTTAGTAGTTTTACTCATTGCTTTTCTCTTTTCAAATCAAAAGAAAGCGATTAAATTAAGGACCGTTATTGGTGGGTTGGCCATTCAAATAGCGTTTGCATTTATCGTGTTAAAGTGGGAAGCAGGGCGTACCGCTTTAGAATGGTTCACTTTAAGGGTACAAGATATTATTAATTATGCTAATGAGGGAATCAGCTTTTTATTCGGCTCTTTAGCTGATAGTGATCAATTCGGTTCCATTTTTGCATTTCACGTCCTACCAATTATTGTGTTTTTCTCAGCATTAATATCAGTATTATATTATCTAGGAATTATGCAATGGTTTATTCGAATCATTGGTGGGGCATTATCGAAGTTATTAGGTACTAGTAAAACGGAGTCAATGTCTGCAGCAGCAAATATTTTTGTTGGACAAACAGAGGCACCACTTGTTGTCCGTCCATTTCTAGATAAGATGACTAATTCGGAATTATTTGCAGTAATGACTGGTGGATTAGCTTCTGTTTCAGGCGCTGTATTAGTAGGGTATTCATTGTTAGGGGTACCACTTGATTACCTCTTAGCAGCATGTTTCATGGCGGCACCAGGGGGATTGGTTATGGCAAAAATAATGCTGCCAGAAACGGAAAAGTCGGAAACCTCTGATGAAATTACACTTGAAAAAGATAAAGATACAGCTAATGTCATCGATGCAGCAGCAAAAGGTGCATCTGATGGTTTATCACTGGCGTTAAACGTTGGTGCCATGTTACTAGCGTTTATTGCTTTAATCGCTTTAATAAATGGAATAATAGGTATTTTTGGTGGAATTACGTTGGAACAAATTTTAGGGTATGTGTTTGCTCCACTTGCATTTGCAGTAGGTGTTCCTTGGGAAGAGGCGATTACTGCAGGGAGTTTCATTGGTCAAAAACTGGTTCTTAACGAATTTGTAGCATATGCTTCATTTGCTCCTGAAATAGCAGCGTTATCTGAAAAAACAGTTCTAATTATAAGTTTTGCATTATGTGGATTTGCTAACCTGAGCTCAATGGGAATATTATTAGGTGGGTTAGGCGGTATGGCCCCGAATCGTCGTGCTGACATAGCAAAATTAGGTCTAAAAGCGATTGCTGCAGGTATGCTAGTGTCATTGCTAAGTGCTTCAATTGCAGGGATGTTCTTTTAAGTAATATAAAATAGATAAAAAAAGGATGATGGTCAACATGAGAATGATCGACATAATTGAGAAAAAACGTGATGGACAAGAATTAACAAAAGAAGAGATTTATTTTGTAATAGAAGGTTACACAAACGGTGATATTCCAGATTACCAAATGTCTGCTTTTGCAATGGCTATATATTTCCAAGATATGACATCCAGTGAAAGAGTTAATTTAACGATGGCAATGGTAGAGTCTGGTGACCAAATTGATTTATCCGATATTAAGGGGATAAAAGTGGACAAGCATAGTACTGGTGGTGTTGGTGATACGACAACATTGATTTTAGCTCCTCTCGTTGCATCCGTTAGTGTACCAGTAGCTAAAATGTCAGGCCGTGGATTAGGTCATACTGGTGGTACGGTTGATAAGTTAGAAGCTATAGAAGGATTCCAGGTAGAAATAGATGGGAAAACTTTCAATGAATTAGTTAATAAAAATAAGCTAGCTGTTGTTGGCCAGAGCGGAAACTTAACTCCTGCTGATAAGAAACTTTACGGTTTACGTGATGTAACAGCAACTGTTGATGCGATTCCATTAATAGCTAGTTCAATTATGAGTAAGAAAATTGCCTCGGGCGCAGACGCAATTGTACTTGATGTAAAAACTGGATCAGGTGCATTTATGAAAGATATCGAAGGAGCAAAAGAACTCGCACATGCCATGGTTCAAATTGGTAATGGAGCAGGTCGCAATACGATTGCAGTTATTTCTGACATGAGTGAGCCTCTAGGGTTTGCAATCGGAAACGCGTTAGAAATAAAAGAGGCAATTGATACACTCAAAGGACAGGGGCCTAAAGACTTAGAAGAATTATGTTTAACACTTGGAAGTCAGATGGTTTACTTGGGAGGAAAAGCAGAAACGATTGAAGATGCACGTGAAAAATTAATCGAAGTAATGAAATCTGGTAAAGCAATTGAGACATTCAAAACTTTTGTTGCTGCACAAGGTGGAGATGATTCCGTTATAGATCATCCAGAAAAATTACCAACTGCTTCTTATACGTTTGAAGTAGAGGCGAAGCAAGATGGCTTTGTATCTGAGATTATTGCAAATGAAATCGGAATTGCAGCAAGTGTACTAGGTGCTGGTCGTGCAACAAAAGAATCAGAAATCGATTTAGCAGTAGGATTAGTTTTAAACAAAAAAGTTGGAGAACAAGTGAAAAAAGGCGAGTCACTTGTCACAATCCACAGTAACCGTGAAGATGTAACAGATGTTGTAGAAAAGATTTATCATGCATATGGCATTTCAGAACAAACGGTAGACGCAAATCCATTGGTTTACGATATTATTTACAATTAAACGGGTCCAATAGGGCCCTTATTTTTGACTTTTAGAGGTTGGACGTCTTACAATGTAGGTGGATGATAAAGGAGGTATTTTTAAATGGATTTGAGATTTAAACGTTTTTTTTTAATCGTTATGGATTCGGTAGGTATCGGGGAATCACCAGATGCAAAGAGCTATAATGACGAAGGTGCTGATACCTTAGGTCACATTGCTTCTCATATGGGAGGATTAAAGATGCCAAACATGGGGGCGCTAGGACTAAGTAATATTCGTGAAATCGGGGGAATCACACCAACAAGCAAACCTTTAGCGCATTATACAAAAATGCAGGAAGCGTCACGAGGGAAAGATACGATGACAGGACATTGGGAAATTATGGGGCTTCATATTGATACACCATTCCGTACATTCCCTGATGGATTTCCTGATGAAATCATTAACAAATTAGAAGAAAAAACGGGTAGAAAAGTTATCGGAAATAAACCAGCATCAGGAACAGAAATTCTTGAAGAACTTGGTGAGGAACATATGCAGACAGGTAGTTTAATCGTATACACATCAGCTGATTCAGTATTACAAATTGCAGCACATGAGGAAGTTGTTCCGTTAGAAGAACTTTATGAGATTTGTGAATATGCAAGAGAATTATTGAATGACCCAGCATACATGGTCGGTCGTGTTATTGCTCGTCCATTCGTTGGAAAGCCAGGTGCGTTTGAACGAACACCGAATCGTCATGACTACGCATTAAAACCTTTTGGCCGTACAGTAATGAACGAATTAAAAGATGCAAATTACGATGTTATTTCGATAGGGAAAATTTCTGATATTTTTGATGGCGAAGGAGTAACCAAGTCGCTTCGCACGGTGTCTAACATGGATGGTATGGATAAACTTCTAGAAACATTAGATATGGACTTTACTGGACTAAGCTTTTTAAATTTAGTTGATTTTGACGCGAAATATGGTCACAGACGTGATCCACAAGGATACGGTGAAGCATTAGAAGCATATGATGCCAGATTACCAGAAGTGTTCGAGAAATTAAGAGAAGATGATTTACTTATTATTACAGCAGACCATGGAAACGATCCAATTCACCATGGTACAGACCATACGAGAGAATATGTTCCATTACTCGTTCATCATAAAGGAATTGAAGAGGGAATCCATTTACCAATTAGAGAATCATTTGCAGACATTGGTGAAACAATAGCTAATAACTTCCAAGTGACAAGTCCAAAAAATGGGAAAAGTTTTTTAAACGAAATTAATTAAGAGGTGAAAAAGATGAACATCAATAAAATTAAAGAAGCTGCGAGCTTTATTTCAGGACAAATAACTTCGATGCCGAAAGTTGGTCTTATCTTAGGATCAGGATTAGGTGTACTTGCAGATGAAATAGAAAATCCAACAAAAATCAAATACGAAAATATTCCAGGATTTCCTGTATCAACCGTTGAAGGCCATGCTGGTCAGTTAGTAATTGGTGAATTACAGGGAATGACTGTATTAGCGATGCAAGGACGTTTTCATTTCTATGAAGGATATAAATTGGATGAAGTAACTTTCCCAGTACGCGTGATGAAAGCATTAAATATCGAGACCGTTATTGTAACGAATGCGGCAGGAGGCGTTAATCGTTCCTTTGTACCTGGTGATCTAATGTTAATTACGGATCATATTAACAATGTTGGTATTGATCCGTTAATTGGTCCGAACGACTCTGAATTAGGTGTGCGTTTTCCAGATATGTCAACTGCTTATACAAGAAATATGCAAGAAATCGTACGTCAGGCTGCAAATGATTTAAACATCAAGTTAAAAGAAGGCGTATATGTTTGGAATAGTGGTCCAAGTTATGAAACACCAGCAGAAATTCGCATGTTAGAAAAAATTGGTGGAGATGCTGTAGGAATGTCTACAGTGCCAGAAGTAATTGTAGCTCGTCATGCAAACATGAATGTTATTGGCATTTCATGTATCACAAATATGGCAGCAGGTATTTTAGATCAACCACTTTCTCATGAAGAAGTTATTGAAACGACGGAGAAAGTGAGAGAAGATTTCTTAGGCTTAGTTAAAGCAACTGTTCAAGGATTAGCAGATTAATCGATAAAATAATATGAGGTGAAAAAATTGGAAAAGAATTTAGCAAAGATGATTGACCATACCGTATTAAAAGCCGAAACAACGAAAGAACAAATTGTGACAGTTTGTGAAGAAGCGAAGCAGCACAATTTCTATTCTGTATGTATTAATCCTACATGGGTAAAAGAAGCTGCATCATTGTTGAGCGATTCAGAGGTTAAAGTATGTACCGTAATTGGTTTTCCTTTAGGTGCAACTACTTCAGAAGTGAAAGCATTCGAAACAAAGAATGCAATTGAAAATGGTGCTGGTGAAATCGATATGGTTATTAATATCGGCAAACTAAAAGATGGAGACGTAGACTTTGTTAAAGAAGACATCAGAAAAGTAGTTGAAGCGGCAAAAGAAAAGGCGCTTGTAAAAGTAATTATTGAAACATGTTTACTAACAGATGATGAAAAAGAAATTGCATGCAAACTTGCTGTCGAAGCTGGTGCTGACTATGTTAAGACTTCTACTGGTTTTTCAACAGGTGGAGCAACAGTCCACGATATTAAGTTAATGCGTAAAACCGTAGGCCCTGATATTGGTGTGAAAGCTTCTGGTGGTGTAAGAGATCGCGAGGCAGTATTAGCGATGATCGAAGCTGGCGCAACTCGTATCGGTGCAAGCTCTGGTGTTGCAATTGTTTCAGGTGAAGTTGGAAGTAGTGATTATTAAGTGAATTTATGGTCTTTCGGATAGGAAAGACTGGGTGGGCGAGGGATATTACTAAATTGGTGTTCAAAAAGAGGGTTAAACTGTCTTTTTGAACACCAATTAAAAGAAGGAAGTAAAAATGTTTAAAGAAAAAATTAATAACCTCACAGGTGTTTATGATAAAGGCTCAACAATAAAAAGAGAGATACTTGCAGGCTGTGTGTCATTCTTTACGATTGTTTATATTATTGTAGTAAATTCAACGATATTAGGTGATGCAGGAATTCCGATTGAAGCAGCTGTTTGGGCAACAATATTGACCTCAATGGTTGGATGTTTAATTATGGGAATTTGGGGGAATTTACCTTTCATCCTCGTACCAGGAATGGGTGTCAATGCGATGTTCACCTATACCTTTGTTCATTCCATGGGATTAACTTGGCAAGAAGCACTTGCTGTTGTTTTTCTATCTGGAATCTTTTTTGTTATTATTGCTTTTACTAAATTGTCAAAAATCCTAGCAACCTCGATTCCGGCTTCCTTAAAGGATGCGATTAGTGTTGGTTTAGGTTTATTTCTTGCGCTAATCGGACTTGAGAAAAGCCAAATTATTGTGAAGGGTGAGCACTCTCTAATACAATTAGGCGATATTGGTAGTTTAGAAGTAATCGCTTTTCTATTGACCTTTGTCATCGCAATTATATTGTTTTTACGTAATGTACCAGCTAACTTTTTAATTACTATATTAATGGGAACTTTCATTGCATGGATCTTTGGTCTTGTAGACACAAGTGAAATGGGGAGTTTTGGGATTACGGCAGGTGACTATGGACAAGTATTTGCTGCGATGTCCTTTGAAAGGATAGCATCTTTAACGTTTTGGGTAGCGATCTTTTCACTTACAATGGTACTAGTATTTGAACATATTGGACTCTTAAGTGGCCAGGTATCCCAAATAAATCAACCAGAAAAATATAGCACAGGCTTTCGTGTGAGTTCCGTTTCTACAATATTTAGTAGTATTTTTGGCTCAAGCCCAACGGTTTCTACCGTGGAAGGTGCTGCAGGAATTGCAGCAGGTGGACGTACTGGAATTACGTCAATTGTCACAGGAATTCTATTTTTATTATCCATCTTTTTCATTCCATTTGTAAAAATCATTCCAGGAAGCGCAATTGCCCCAATTCTAATTATTATTGGGGGGTTAATGTTACAGAATGTGAAGAATATTAATCTTCAAGACTTATCAGAAGCTATACCCGCATTTTTAATCATCATTATGATTCCATTTTCGTATAGCATTGCAGATGGTATTGCATTTGGCTTTATCGCTTATCCACTTGCTAAGCTAGTAGTAGGAAAATCAAATCAAGTTTCCATACCTTTATATATTGTTGCAGGTCTTTTCTTAATCAATTTTATATTACATGGAGTGTAAGTTTTGTAAGAGAAGTATCAAAAAGGGAAAGCGAAACTTAACTAATGTGGAATACTAACTCGTGATGCAGGTCTATTACTGGGATAAGAAAAAAATCAAACGAATTATATATAGAAATAAAAAATGGAGACTTTTCCTTAGAATGGAAAGTCTCCATTTTTGTTAGACAAAAAATTACTGATTAGTCAATATTTCGGTGTAAGCCGACTACTTTACCAAGAATAGATACGTTTTGGTAGATTAAAGGTTCCATCGTTGCGTTTTCTGGTTGCAGTCTGATATGTCCCTTTTCTTTAAAGAAACGCTTAACTGTAGCTTCGTTATCTTCTGTCATTGCTACGACAATATCTCCGTTATCTGCAGTGTTCTGTTGCTTCACAATCACCATGTCTTTATCAAGGATTCCTGCTTCAATCATACTTTCTCCATCGATGACGAGTACAAATAGATTGTCATCAGGACTCGCACTGGAACTAGGTACTGGAATGTATTCTTCTATGTTCTCTACTGCAGTAATTGGTATACCGGCAGTAACTTTCCCAATCACTGGTGCATACCGTACGCCATCTTTTGGAATATTTCGGTCATTGTCCAACTGTTCTAAAATCTCTATTGCCCTTGGTTTTGTAGGGTCTCTTCTAATATATCCTTTATTCTCAAGTCTTTCTAAGTGACCATGCACAGTAGAACTAGAGGCTAACCCAACAGCTGCAGCGATTTCACGAACGGAAGGTGGGTAACCTTTTTTTCTAACTTCATCTTTAATAAAGTCTAGTATCATTTGTTGCCGATTTGAAAGTTTTGTCATCTATTAAACTCCTCATGCATATGATTTGTTAATAGTAGTTTACCATTTTATTCTATCATTAGCAAACATTCGTTCTAAAAAAACAATTGACAAGACCGTATGTTCGTGAGATACTATCGTCAGACGAACAAAGGTTCTTGGTTTAGTAAGGGAGGGCTTCGTATGTTTAGTAAAATTAATAAGACAGATGCGTTTTACTTGGTATCTTTTGGATTAACATTAGCATTTTTATATGTTTCAATGATAATAGTAAGTTAGATAGATAAGGGGTCTTCATTTTGAAAGCAATTATATATTGTAGGGTTAGTACGGATAAACGGACACAGGAAACGTCCTTAAAACGGCAAAAGGAGGAATTATTAAGGCTTGCCGAACGCTATCATGTAACTGTAGTTGAAAGTATTGAAGAACAAGAGAGTGGATATGAAATAGATCGTGATGGCATATTTAGAATGCTAGAGCTTTTCTCGGATAAAAAAGCTGATTGCCTCTTTATTCAAGATGAAACACGATTAGGTCGTGGTAATACAAAAATAGCATTGTTTCATCAATTACATAAAATGAATATTCCAATCTATACTGCCATTCATGATGGGAAACTCGAGCTATCTGAGTCTGATTCAATGGTTTTGCAAATTGTTGGTGTTGTTGAAGAATATCAACGAAAAATTCATAATGCAAAGATTAGAAGAGGGATGAAGAGAGCTGTTGAAAAGGGATTTAATCCAAGCAAAAACCTTTCAAATCAACATTTAGCTTCTGGTAGAGAAAGAAAAGCTTTTCCTATTGAAGAAGTAGTACGATTAAGACAAAAAGAAATGACTTTTGAAGAGATAGCACAAACGTTAAATGGGATGGGCTATCATGTGTCTAAGGCAACCGTTCATAGAAGGTACAAAGAATTCCATAATACTTGAATATTATCGAGCAGAATAGTAAGATTTAGAAACAAGAACAATATTTTTTCGTTCTTGTTTTTCTGTTTTAATAAACAATAGGGAACTACTTGTGTAAGGAAGGATAATGACAATGCTGTCAAAAGAAAATTTAAATAGAATTAATGAATTAGCAAGGAAATCGAAAACAGAAGAATTAACGGAACAGGAGAAAGAAGAGCAAAAGAAACTTCGTGAAGCGTATTTGAAAAATGTAAGAAGTTCTTTTAAAAATCAATTAAAGACCATGACAGTTATCGATCCGAATGGAGAGGATGTCACTCCAGAGAAATTAAAACATTTTCAGCAAAGAAATAAAAAGCATTAGTCCTTCTTTCACATTAGTGTAACAAACAATAGATAAATCTGCTTGTTACAAACGCTTTTTCCGTATAAAATAGGGAAGGACACTAAAATCCATTACATAAGTGAAAGGAGCACACAACATGTCAAATAATGTTGAACAATTATCAATCAATACAATAAGAACACTATCCATTGATGCTATTGAAAATGCAAATTCAGGTCATCCAGGGTTACCAATGGGGGCAGCCCCAATGGCATATACATTATGGACAGACTTTATGAATCATAATCCAAAAAATTCGAAATGGTTTAATCGTGACCGTTTTGTACTTTCTGCTGGCCATGGTTCCATGCTTTTATATAGTTTACTTCATTTATCTGGTTATAATTTGACCATTGAGGACTTAAAACAGTTCCGTCAATGGGGATCAAAAACACCAGGACATCCTGAAGTACATCATACAGATGGTGTTGAAGCAACAACAGGTCCACTTGGTCAAGGAATTGCAATGTCTGTTGGGATGGCGATGGCTGAATCCCATTTAGCTGCTAAATATAATAAAGAGGACATCTCTGTTGTTGATCATTACACCTATGCACTTGTAAGTGATGGCGATTTAATGGAAGGCATTTCCCATGAAGCAGCATCTTTAGCTGGTCACTTAGGATTAGGTAAATTAATTGCGCTATATGATTCCAATGATATCTCATTAGATGGTGAGTTAAACCTTTCATTCTCTGAGAACACAGAACAACGCTTTAAAGCATATGGCTGGCAAGTACTTCGTGTGGAAGATGGAAACGATACGAATGCAATTAGAGCTGCTATTAAAGAAGCTCAGGAGAACACAGAACAACCAACATTAATCGAAGTTCGCACAGTAATTGGATATGGTTCGCCAAACAAATCTGCTTCATCTGCATCTCATGGTGCACCACTTGGAACAGACGAAGTGAAGCTTACAAAAGAATTTTACGAATGGGGACATGACGATTTCCATGTACCGGAAGAAGTATATGCTGATTTCAACGAGAAAATCGTTAAAAACGGTGCAGAACAAGAAACAAAATGGAATGAATTATTAAACACCTATAAAGAAAAGTATCCAGAATTAGCTACAGAGCTTGAACTTGCAATGAAAGGTGAACTTCCTGAAGGCTGGGAAAAAGATTTACCTGTATATGAAGCTGGTAGCTCACTTGCATCAAGAGCATCTTCTGGTGAAGTATTAAACGGGATTGCAAAAGCGGTACCAAACTTCTTCGGAGGTAGTGCAGACTTAGCTGGATCAAACAAAACATACATGAATGGTGAAGATGATTACTCTCGTAACAACTATGCTGGACGTAATATCTGGTTTGGTGTTCGTGAACATGCTATGGGAGCTGCATTAAATGGTATGGCCCTACATGGTGGCTTAAATGTATTTGGTGGTACGTTCTTCGTATTCAGTGACTACTTAAGACCATCTATCCGTTTAGCATCAATCATGAATATGCCTGTAACGTACGTGTTCACACATGATTCGATTGCTGTTGGGGAAGATGGACCAACACATGAACCTGTTGAGCAATTAGCAGCATTACGCGCAATGCCAGGTCTATCTGTTATGCGTCCTGCTGATGGTAATGAAACAAATGCTGCATGGCGTCTAGCTGTTGAATCTACGGATACACCAACTGCTTTAGTACTAACAAGACAAAACCTTGTAACACAAGAGGGCACAAAAGAAAATGCCTATGAAGGTGTTAAAAAAGGTGCATATGTTATTAGTAAATCAGAAAATGAAACAGCAGATGCATTGTTACTTGCGTCTGGATCTGAAGTACAACTTGCTGTTAATGCCAAAGAAGCATTGAAAGCTAAAGGAATTGATGTAAGTGTTGTAAGTATGCCTTCATGGGATCGTTTCAACGCGCAAGATGAAGCATATAAAAACACTGTATTACCAAAAGAAGTGAAAAACAGAGTTGCAATTGAAATGGCTTCTTCCATAGGATGGCACCGCTATGTTGGGGATAACGGAATCGTTATCGGAATCGACACTTTTGGAGCATCTGCACCAGGTGAAAAAGTAATGGAAGAGTATGGATTCACAGTAGATAACGTAGTGAAGCAAGTAGAATCTTTAGTGAAATAATATAATAAAAAGGTGGTTCCAATAGCGGAACCACCTTTTTTTGATGTTATTGTTATAAGCTAGGACGTAAAAGATATAAACTGCGCAGTAAGATGAGATAGTACTCATCCTACCGTTCCGGCAATACACTTCGCTTTCCGCGGGCGGCTGGTGAGCCTCCTCCGTGCTAACGCACTCCGTAGTCTCACCTAGGCCTGTCCTCCCGCAGGAGTCTGCGTGTATTGCCTACACTGGGATTGTGCTATTTAACTTCTACGGTAATACTGCCATATGATGGTTGATTGTAGCGGAGGGCAGTCGACTCCTGCGGGAAAAGCACGTGTCCGAAGACCAGGAAGAAGCGTTCTTGGCGTCACGAGGGGGCTGAGGCCGTGCCCGCGGAAAGCGTACTGCCCGCAGCGGAAATCAACACGCACTTACCGCGCATTTTATATCAATTGTTCATTAAGATACAATATTTGAGATAAAGTAATACTTTTTTTCAACTTATCGTAAAAAAATACCCTTTCGACAAAACTAGTAAACCTTTGCAAGAAATAGTGACATTCTTTTTAGGATAAATGCGTATAATAGAATAAAAGGGAGGTTTTATAGAGATGTATGAGTATTCTATTTATTGGATAAGAGAAGAAATCGCAAGTCATTACTTTCACAAAAGTGATATTTTGTATCGCTTTTTCGGGGAATATCAAGATAATTCGAATCGAATAGATTTAAGAAAGCAATACCTCTATATTACAAATCGTTTCTCAAAAAACACCATGATCTCCCACATAAGCATGCATTTAAAAGATAATGTCAATTTTCATATGAAAGGTTCTTCAATGGAAATATACACTGATAGACAGTATATTTCTTTACATATCAGTGAAAAACAATTAAAATTTCGTAGTGGGTCCCTTCAAGATGCAGAAGAAATTCTGTTTCCAGTTTTACGAATTTTTCAACCGTTTTTATTTGTAATCGGAAATACAGATGAAAAATATGGCTGGATTACGCCAGTGAAACTTCCTAAAGCTGAACGAGAAAATCGAGTATTGTATTCTTGGTAGTGATTTAATATACTATATTAGAGACAACACGAAGGAGGAAGCTAGAAATGGACATAATTTGGGTCGTACTAATTGCTATAGGAACATTAATTGCCGGTGTTGCTCTAGGTTTTTTCCTAGCAAGAAAATATATGATGGACTATCTTAAAAAGAATCCGCCTATTAATGAGCAAATGCTTCGTACAATGATGATGCAAATGGGTCAAAAACCATCGCAAAAGAAAATCAATCAAATGATGCGTGCAATGAACAATCAAGCAGATAAGAAATAGAAATTATAGATGATGTATTCATTGCACAAAAATACCCCTAAACAGATTGTTTAAGGGGTGTTTTTATCATCTGACGATAAATGTTTCCTATTTTTGTCATATTCATTTCTTTTATTTGCATTACATTTTGCTACAATAGAGACAGATAGGGGGATTATTATGTCTGAAATAAATATTTTTCTTGCGTTTGGTGCGGGTTTCTTATCATTTGTGTCGCCATGTGTATTACCACTGTTTCCAGTGTTTTTATCGTACATAACTGGCATGAGCGTCAGTGAAATAAAGGAAGAGAATACGAAGTTAAATCGTAAAGCATTGATACATACTATTTGCTTCTTATTAGGTTTTTCGAGCATTTTTATTATGATTGGTTTTGCCACAACCTTTATCGGAGAATTCTTATTAACCTACCAGGATATTATAAGACAGGTTGGGGCTATACTAATTATATTCTTTGGATTGGTTATTGTAGGAATTTTTAATTTTGAATTCTTAATGAAAGATCGAAAAATACAATTTAAAAATCGACCAGCAGGATTTTTTGGTTCCTTCTTGATTGGGATGGCTTTCTCGTTAGGCTGGACGCCGTGTACAGGACCGATTCTTGCCATTGTCTTATCATTAGCAGCCACACAACCTGATATAGGGATGGTCATGATGGTTAGCTATATCTTAGGATTTTCTATTCCATTTTTAGTTTTAGCATTTTTTGTTGGTAAATTAAACTGGTTTAAAAAACACAGCGAAAAAATGGTAAAAATTGGTGGTTATGTGATGATTTTCATGGGTATAGCATTATTTTTTGATTGGATGACGAAACTTACAGCATTCTTGGCGGGCTGGTTTGGTTTTTCAGGCTTTTAATGGAAATTATCACGTGTTATACTTTATAATAGGGGACGTTCAAAAAGTCTGATGAAAATGACAGATCGCCGTTTCTAGTTGGCTTAAGATTGTGCTACTTACGTATTCGTAGTATATGTTTCGTCTGTCAAAGCGACGCCGACTCGAACTTCTCGGTCTTTTTTCCTCCTTTTTGAATGAATACTTATATAAATAAGTTAAGGAGATTCTAATATGTACAAACAAAACAATCTAATTTTACGTACAACAACTTCCCTAATCGCTTTTCTTTTATTAGGTTTTGCCTTGTATTTATTATTCGCTGGACACAATGACCCTGGTGGTGGATTTGTCGGTGGATTGTTGACTTCAGGAGCAATTCTATTGTTATATATGGCTTATGGGATTGAAGCAATGAAAAAGATGCTGCCATTTGATTTTAAGGTACTCATTCCAATCGGATTAACTACCGCTGTTTTAACAAGTGCTGGTTCCTTTTTATTTGGAGTTCCTTTTTTATCCCACACTTTTGGATACTTTCAATTTCCTATCTTTGGTGAAGTTGAATTAGCAACTGCCATGCTATTTGACTTCGGTGTTTATTTTACAGTTGTCGGGGTAGTGATGACAATAATTATAACTATTGCAGAGGATCAATAACCAGGAGATAGGGGGACTAATTGATGGCTAGAGTAGTAATAGTAGATGATGCTAAATTCATGCGCGTTACGCTAGCGAATATGCTAACGAAGGCTGGACATGAAATTATAGGAGAGGCTGATAACGGCAGGGAAGCTGTGAAGCAATATCAATCACTCTCTCCTGATATCGTAACAATGGATATTACAATGCCCGTGATGAACGGTATTGAAGCAACAAAAGCAATAACGCAGTCAGATAAGGATGCAAAAATTATTGTTTGCTCTGCAATGGGACAGCAAAAAGTTGTTATGGAGGCAATTGAAGCTGGTGCAAAAGATTTTATCGTAAAACCTTTTGATGAGACGCGTGTATTAGATACAATTAGTCGAATATTAGGTTAAACTGTAAACGTTATTATTACATAAGAATGACTTTTTAAACTTACTTAAGATTATTATGCTGTATGAGAGTGAGAGAGTATATGTTTTATATAATAGGAAGCACAGTCGTTTTTGCGTTTATGGCCACGATGATGGTATTCATTCGGCTAAAAGCATCGAAGAAACCAGCATCAATTAAAAAAATTATATTACCACCAATCATGATGAGTACTGGTGCATTCATGTTTCTATTCCCAGTTTTTCAAATACAATGGATACAAGTAGTAGAAGCACTAATTGTTGGTGCAATTTTTTCTATTCTTTTAATAAAAACTTCTAAGTTTGAAATAAAAGGGGGAAATATATATCTAACTCCTTCCCGCGTATTTCCGATTGTTCTTCTAGGTTTAATTGTAGTAAGATTAATAATTAAACTAATTGTCGGTAGTTATATTTCATTAGGGGAGACGACAGGGATGTTTTTTATCCTTGCATTAGGAATGATTTTAACTTGGAGAACTACAATGCTTATACAATATTTACAAATTAGAAAAGAACAAGAAAATGCGCCAATCTAATGATTTGGCGCATTTTTTTGTTTTTTGTACTTTGTTTCCCAATTTTCTTGATAGTTATCTTTTGAAAGAGCAAATAGTTCTTCAAATGGTGTAACATCTATTTCTTTTTCTTTTAACTTCTTTCTTAAGAATTTATGATCGCGTTTGGGAGTAGCGATAATATATCCTTCAATTACGATATCTTGTGTAATAAGACTGTTGTTCTTCTTAAGTGCAATTTCTCCGATCTTGCTCGCTATTTTCTGTCTAGCAACATCACGAAACAACTCAGGAACTGGTGAGATTAATTCTTCTAGGAGTTTCTTTTCATTTTCTTTCCACAAACCCTTTGTTTTTTCGAAATAATATACTTCCCAATCCATGACTGACTTTCCATCGGCTTTTGGGATTTGCTTAAGAAATTTACGGAACATAAAGAAACCGCCAATAGCCAGAAAACCAATAAGGAAGAATCCCCATAATACCAATACAATTTCCATGTTTTCACCTTATTCTCTTATTAATAGTTACGAAAATTTAATTAATATATCATAATTAATTTATTTTTCCTGAGGTTTATAGTATGATTACTTCATAAATAGATTATCTACATATATACAATTATAATCGTTAATATTTAGACAAACAAGTATCATATTCGATAGAACTTTTCATATACTGATATAAAGAAAGTATTTCAACGTCAGATTGGTATAAAAGGGGAGGAAGTGATGGGATTTGAAGAACTTCATTCAAAAATTAACGAACCAGGGGAATCTAGTAAAGATAGTTTTACAATAGGGCAGGTACTTAACAAATTTACAAACTACTCCACATTACCTGATGTGATGCTGGATTGGATTGAATATAATCAAGGTGAAATCATCATCATATGGAATAAAGTTGGCGAAATTGTGTTTATATCTAATTCGGTTGAAAGGTTACTCGGATATAAGAAGTCGGAACTGCTTGGGAGATACTGGCGTGAATTCGTTTCTTTAGAAGAAGAGGTGGATTACGTAAAAACGCATTTCGATAGATTGGTTGAAAAGAAACAACGTTTTACGGTTACAATGGATCATAAAGATGGAAAATGTATGGTTACAGAGTGTTTATCTGAAAAAATATACGATGAACAAACACAGGAAGTTTATTATGTATCATCTTTGAAAGATATAACGGATAGAAAAGAAACGGAAAAACTATTGGTACGTTCTGAGAAGATGTCAGTGGCTGGACAACTTGCTGCTGGAATAGCACATGAAATTCGTAATCCATTAACTTCTATAAAGGGCTTCTTACAATTAATACAAGCAGGCGTCAATCGGAAAGAAGAATATTATAAAATTATGATTGAAGAAATCGAAAAAATGGAGAAAATTACCTCAGAGTTGTTGTTTATCTCTAAACCGTTGACAGATATGAAGCAATTAGAATCTGTTGACGATATGGTTAAAGATGTTGAACATTTACTTGCTACACAGGCTAAATTGAAGAATATTGATATTGTTATTGCTGAGCCGATTACAGCGTCTATTTTTTGCGATAAATCTCAGATTAAGCAAGTGCTAATTAATCTTATGAAAAATGCGATCGAAGCAATGAATGAAGCTGGTTTTATTACACTACATGTACATGACACAGATGCAGAAGTGGAGATTCTTGTATGTGATGAAGGACCTGGTATTCCACACGAAATCATAAATAAATTGGGTGAACCATTCTTCACAACGAAACAAAGTGGAACAGGCTTAGGTATCATGATTTCCAAACAGATTTTAGAATCGCATCACGGAAGAATGGAGATAATGAATAACGAAGGGAAAGGGACGACATTTAAATTAGTCTTCCCGAAATATTACAAGCGTAAGGTGTAGGAACGATAACTATTAGAATAATAGATTTATATTTAGTATAAGCAAAACTTATCGGAATACATAACTTATTAATATATTATTGATTAACCATATTTTATTGTTTTATACCTACAATTCCTATATTATAGAATTGTAGGTATTCTATTTTACTATTTTAGTAGTGATTATTTTTGTCTGATTACCTCACTATTTGAAGTGGGCATGGCAAAAATGAATGAAAGGGGTATTTTTATGGGGAATGAAAACGCATTTAACGCGAAAAAACAGTTTGATCTAAATGGAAAAACGTATAATTATTATGATTTAAAAACATTAGAAGACGCAGGTTTAGGTAATATTAGCCGCTTACCATTTTCAGTGAGAGTATTATTAGAATCGGTAGTTCGACAACATGATGGACGTCAAATAAAAGATGAGCATGTAAAAGGACTTACAAAATGGGGCACGAGTGAAGGTGAAGGTGTAGATGTTCCATTTAAACCATCACGTGTTATCCTTCAAGATTTTACAGGTGTACCGGCAGTGGTTGACTTAGCGTCTTTACGTAAAGCAATGGTTGACTTGGGTGGAAAAGCAGATGAAATCAACCCTGAAGTACCAGTTGATCTTGTAATCGATCACTCTGTACAGGTAGATCAATATGGTACAGTGAATGCACTTAGGACAAATATGGATTTAGAATTTAAACGGAATACGGAGCGTTATGAATTCTTAAACTGGGCACAAAAGGCATTTGATAATTATCGTGCGGTTCCACCAGCAACTGGTATTGTTCACCAAGTAAACCTTGAATACCTTGCGAACGTCGTGCATGGTATAGAAAATGATAAAGGTGAATATGATGCATATCCAGATACATTAGTTGGTACAGATTCACATACGACAATGATTAATGGTTTAGGTGTACTTGGCTGGGGTGTAGGTGGTATTGAAGCAGAAGCAGGAATGCTTGGACAACCTTCTTACCTAACACAACCAGAAGTAATTGGTGTTAAATTTACTGGAAGCTTCCCGAACGGAACGACAGCTACAGACTTGGCTTTAAAAGTTACCCAAGTACTACGTGAACAGCAAGTAGTAGGTAAATTTGTTGAATATTTTGGACCTGGACTTAAAGATATGCCGCTTGCTGATCGAGCGACAATTTCAAACATGGCTCCTGAATATGGTGCAACATGCGGATTCTTCCCAGTTGATGAGGAGACATTAAACTACCTTCGTTTAACTGGTCGTAGCGAAGAACAAATTGATTTAGTAGAAACATATTCGAAAGCGAATAACTTATGGTATTCACCTGATCAAGCAGATCCAGAATATACAAAAGTAATTGAAATCAACCTTTCTGAATTGGAACCAAATCTTTCTGGTCCAAAACGTCCACAAGATTTAATTCCTTTATCAAAAATGAAAGATGAATTCAATAAAGCAATTACAGCACCAGAAGGAAACCAAGGTTTCGGTTTAGATAAATCTGAATTTGATAAAGAAGTAACCGTTACACTTAAAGATGGTTCAACGACTGTTATGAAAACGGGTTCTATCGCTATCGCTGCAATCACTTCATGTACGAACACGTCTAACCCTTATGTAATGTTAGGTGCTGGTCTAGTAGCGAAGAAAGCGGTTGAAAAAGGACTTACCGTTCCAGCTTCTGTGAAAACTTCCTTAGCACCTGGTTCAAAAGTTGTAACACGTTACCTTGAAGATGCTGGATTACAAACCTATTTAGATCAATTAGGATTCAACCTAGTCGGCTATGGTTGTACAACATGTATTGGTAACTCTGGTCCATTGCTTGAAGAGATTGAAACTGCAATTCAGGACAGTGATTTAATCGCATCTTCTGTTCTGTCAGGTAACCGAAACTTTGAGGGACGTATTCATCCATTCGTGAAAGCGAACTATTTAGCTTCACCACCACTTGTTGTTGCATATGCTTTAGCAGGTACAGTGGATATCGACCTTGCAAATGAAGCCCTTGGTAAAGATGCAGACGGCAATGATGTCTTTATGAAAGATATTTGGCCAACAATGGATGAAATTAAACAAGAAGTGAATAAAGTTGTTACACCAGAAATCTTCCAAAAAGAATATGAAAATGTATTTGATTCAAATGAAAAATGGAATGCAATTGAAACAACAGATGAGCCAATCTTTGAATGGGATAGTGAGTCCACGTATATTCAAAATCCTCCATTCTTTGAAGGGTTATCAAAAGATCCAGATACAGTTAAACCCTTAAATAATTTACGTACTGTAGGTAAATTCGGCGATTCAGTAACAACAGACCATATTTCACCAGCTGGAGCTATCGCAAAAGACATGCCAGCAGGTAAGTATTTACAAGAAAAAGGAGTTTCACCTAGAAACTTCAACTCTTATGGATCTCGTCGTGGTAACCATGAAATTATGATGCGCGGTACATTTGCAAATATCCGTATCCGTAACCAAATCGCACCAGGTACAGAAGGTGGATATACTACTTACTGGCCAACTGGTGAAGTAATGCCAATTTTCGATGCGGCGATGAAATATAAAGAGGATGGTACTGGACTTGCAATCCTTGCAGGAAAAGATTACGGAATGGGATCTTCTCGTGACTGGGCAGCGAAAGGTACAAATCTATTAGGTATTAAGACAGTAATTGCTGAGAGCTTCGAACGTATCCACCGTTCAAACCTAGTAATGATGGGTGTACTACCATTGCAGTTTGAAAAAGGAGATAGTGCAGATAGCCTTGGGTTAACTGGTAAAGAAGTATTCAACGTTGAAATCGATGAAAACGTAAAACCTCAGGATGTCGTTAAAGTAACTGCAACTGACGAAGAAACAGGCAAAGAAACAGTATTTAACGCTGTTGTACGTTTCGATAGTGAAGTTGAAATCGACTACTATCGTCATGGCGGTATTTTACAAATGGTACTACGTAGCAAAGTAACCGTAGGAGCGTAATAACCGTCAGTATAAAAACTCTTGCACAATTATGTGCAGGAGTTTTTTGTTTTGTTAAAGCCTTTTTATAATCAATGTTGTTGTGTTATATCTATATAGTTGATGTAAACTTCGGACTAATTTAATTCAGTATTGTGTGAAGCACATCGTTCCGGAAACACACTTCGCTTTCCACGGGCGGCTGGTGAGCCTACTACGTGCTATCGCACTCCATAGTCTCACCTAGGCCTGTCCTCCCGT
>NZ_RBZO01000058.1 GCF_003628445.1 Oceanobacillus bengalensis | reverse complement strand
ATCAATTCCTTCCTTGGTCGCCGACGATTCCAGAGAAATGTCGTGTTCCTAATAAATAAATCTAAAAAAAGTATAAACAAAATCCCCATCTAAAAATAGGTGGGGATTATTTGACGCTTACCATATAACCGTAGAGGTCATGATAATAGTCAAATAAATGGTTGAAATCAACATACTTTTCTTGGTCGGTTCTCTTGGCAATAGAAATGTCCAATTGAAAATGGTTCATCAGGTCCGCTACTTTAATATAATTGCCAAAAAGGGCCATTTCACTTTGCAACATGAGTACTTCTGTGGGTGTTGTAGTTTGATACATAGACTCATTCATTGAACTGCAATAAAACGTTTCGAACTTTCTAATCTCCTTACAAAATAATGTAAAAGCCCGACATTCATCACTTATCTCATCTGAGAGATCGAATAGATAGTTTATGATATACCTTATACCGTCAGCAATTCCAATTGTTCCATCATCCAGTATAATTCTCAAAGAACGACTAGATTTTTCCCACTCAATAACGCAGTTGAAATCAAGATTACCGTATGTAAATGCAAAATTGTAGGAGTGAGAATTTTGCCCGAACAAATCTTTTTGTAGAAAACTTTTTGTATCAGTGCTTTTTCTTTCTAATAGATATTCTTGAATATCTAGATCACATAAAGGGTGCTCCAAACCAAAAATCAAATGATAAATACTATAGAGTGAATTATCAACCGTATCTTGGTTTATAAATCGAATCTTATCCTTTGTAAGTATAAACAAAGGGTCTTCATTATCATTCCGAAATTCATTTTGTTTCCTACTTGCCCATGTACCATCCGACCAAAATTTAACCTCTTCGGTAGTTTTTGATAGTAAGGCCTCTTTTAGTTCCTCTACCTGCTTCAGTGTACAAATCCAATTATTACTGTACCTTTCTTTAAAACTTCTCTTTTCTTTTTTCATATGAATCAACCTCCTTAAAATATGTAGTAGGCTGACTATAAATTGTATTATGATTGGTTGTAATGATTGTTATGTTAATGTCCTACAATCTATTTATAAAACAAATAAAATATTGAATCAAATCTATAGAGCACTTTTTTAAAAAAAATTTAAAGCTAATGAAATTTAATTAGTAATAAAGCCTGTCTGTGATAGAACATATATTCCTTTAAGTTAGTTAATAACATTGATTTAAGAGGTAGTTTACCCGTGATTTTTGGTGCGTTTAAACAGGTTTATCTGTTCCTATATGGAATATCATCATGATGAAAATTCTATACGAAAGAAGGAAAAGAAATGGACAAAAGAAAGGAAGCAACAATAATGCATTCTGATAACAATATGGTTTTGGCTAAAAGTGGTGACTATTATGTCTCAGTTGTAAAAGTAAACAACTCTTTGTGTGAAGGTAATTATGTAGTAATTGTTAATGAGGAAAATATACAAGGTGAGTTAAGGGATGTTCTTTTAAAAAGTTTTTTCAATACTGGCCATCTTGCTAGATTTCTATTGGCTGTTGTTCCAGAATACTTAGTGGAGAAAAAAATAATTAAAGAAACTTACCAAGCCATTCAGAAAATAATTACTACAAAAGATTGAAATCCGCTTCTGAAAAACAAGGGATTCAGGCTGGTAAATATAAGTTAACAGTGTGGACATTTACTCAAGAAAGGGAGATATTAATGCAAAAGTATAAGGATCGGGTATTGCAAGAAGACAATTTGGTTTACTCATTTTTTGGTGATTACAACATTGTTATTTCAAAGGAAACTGGTTATGGATGGATGGGGAAAAATTCATCTGAACCACTGTTTTATGTATTGATAGAAAAGGATAAGGGGTCTGAACAACAACAGGTGTTGCATTTGAGAGTTTTTACTACTATTGGTCAGACAATCAAATACCTTTCCGCAATATTACCAGAATATGTTTTTGATGAAAAACTTATAGAAAGTATAGTTTATACTACAAATCGTTTAGCATTTGAAAAAATAAGTTAGGGTTAATTCCCCTGCTTATTTTTTTTGAGCTATAAGTGTACCAAAGCTATAGTAAACTAGGCCTAATTTTTTCCTGAATGTATGAAAACATAGTAAAACCATGTAGATATTTTATAAGACTTTTAATTATTGAAAAGGAATAGTTTATCATGTGTCTAATTGTTATATATAGAGAGGGGGGAATTAACATGAATAATGAATTTTTATGGCAAGAAGATGTAGATTTTTGTGGCATTGTGATACGTTTTGCAATTGTGAAATTTGATGGGACCAATAAATTTGGTGCTTGTGTAGCACAAATGTTTGATGATGAGTTTGTTATGGTAGATGCAGCGATTTGTAACAATTTTAATGGTGCAAAGAGTTACCTTTTGAAAAATGCTATTGAGGGTAATTTAGAAAGGTTAAAGATAATTGGAAATAATTTGCAAACGTTATAAATTGAAACAACATAAAATAGTTTTAGGAATGGTCTGGTATGTACTAGTCCATTCTTTTTATTTAAAACTGATGATGTGAATCATATAAGAAATCCAATAGGGAATTGATTGATAATATCAATTGAACACCTACTAAATTTGCTATGAGGAATGAGTAGAAACAAATATAACTATTTGTGATAATATTAAAGGGTATATATATCTATTTTTCGCTTGAAAGGGTGTTATCATGCCAAGGAATGTAACTCAGTTTGATCTATTAATATCTTGCCCTTCTGATGTAAAAGAAGAACTAGAAATAATAAAGGGGACTGTTACAGATTTTAACCGCATGTATGGTGCGGCTAATAATACATTAATAGTTACAAAGCATTGGTCTACAGACTCTTATCCTCAATCAGGAGGTAAACCGCAAAATCTATTAAACAAACAATTTGTTCTAGAATGTGACGCAGCTGTTGCAGTGTTTTGGACTAGATTTGGTACGCCTACTGATAATTACGGGTCTGGAACAGAGGAGGAAATTGAAGAACTTATAAATAGTGGTAAACAAGTGTTTCTTTATTTCAGTGACCGACAGATTAATCCCGCTTCTCTTGATCCAGAACAATATAAAAAAGTAATTGAATTTAGGGAAAGATATAAAGATAAAGGTATTTATGCGCCATACTCCGATTTGGCAGAATTTAAAAAGGACTTTTTAAACCATTTATCATTATACTTTGTGAATTTACTTGCGAATGGAAATGAAAACAAATCTACTATTAGTAGCAATTTATCTGTTAAAGGCGTTAGAAACGGGAAAATTACCGAAAATCCAATAATGTATAAGAGAAGTTATCAAAACTCAAAATTCATAGCAGATTTAGAGTCAAATATTCATAGTTTATTTGAGCAGGTGAGGAATCATCAACTACCTGACAAAAGCGAAGCAGTTGATGATTCTGAAAAAGACGAAAAAATAGTGGCTCTGGGTGTCAATAATTCATTAGCCAATTTTGCAAAGGCAAATAAAGAAGGGCAAAATCAACTTAAAGGCTTTAACTCAATATTTGGTTCTGTTGAAATAACTTTACAAGAGGAATTTCAAAATGAAATCAAATCATTTGCTGAAGAGTCAACTATTGAACTTAATTATAATGACTTTTTTAATATAGGTGAGTTATCCAAACAAAAGCAACCTTTTGGTGGTGGTCCATTTGGGACAGGATCCTCCTATTCTTTAGTTGGATCCGAGGATGAAAAAGAAAAATATAGACTATTAAATCAATTGTACGAAAAAATTAGTGAATATAGACAGTGGAAATCTTACTTTGCAAGTCTGGATTCTAAGTTTTATATAGATTTATGCTTATCTAATTTTGGAACAAGTTATGATGAGGATGTTGATATTAAGTTATATGTAAAGACTGGTCAATTGTGTATTGGTAAACAATTACCGTTGCCCGATAACGATATTTTGGAAACAGCAATTAAATTTACTGATCCCTTTTTTAAGCCTAATAAATCACTTTCAGTAATTGAATATGATGATTATCCTGAATATGTATCCGTGTCTCAACCAGATATCCCTTTATATGGCCTTACTCGTTCATATGAAGAGAAAGTTGAGTCCCATAAAGAAGAGTATTTGGAGTCAATTGAAGATATCTTTTGCTACGATTACTTTCAAGAAGATGGCTTTGATGTTATTTGTTATAAGCAATCATATATAAAACAGAACACAAATGTATATTTTCCATCGATTATTGTATTTCAGAATAAACTCAGCACAATCCATTATGAAATATCCTCTAAATATTTTCCAGAAGTTATAAAAGGGGAATTAAGACCTATTTTAGAAAAATAATTTACTTTGATAGCTGCAGACGAAATTAAAAGAGGTGAAACAAACAAATAAATGGGTTCAGCTTTGAGGTGCACACACATTGTAAACTTAATAAGGTCAACCAGTAATTTATGGTTAACCTTATAAATACGAAGAGCAGATTAGTTGAAGAAGATGTTCTTTTTTTAGAAAAGTAAATAAAAGGTATTTTTTAGAGAAAAAGCAGGGAGGCTACATATGAAAGTCGGTATAATCGGTGGTGGTTTTGGATTATCAGTTCAAGCTCCCATAATAAATCTACACCCAAAAATGGAAGTTTCTGCTGTTAGCACGATGAATAGACATCGTTTGCCAGAGGAGTTATTAAATTGGGAGAATCCACCTAATCATTATAAAAACTGGGCTGAAATGTTAGAAAAGGAGGAACTTGATCTTTTATTTGTAAGCTCACTACCTATCTTTCATTTTGAAATGGTTAAAGAAGCATTAAAGAAAGGTATAAATATAGTTTGCGAAAAACCCTTCACAATGAATAGTAATGAATCAAAAGAACTTTTGAACCTATCTAAGTCTTGTAATGCAAAGGTATTGATTGATTTTGAATGGCGATACCTTCCTATTCGTCAAAAGATGAAAGAATTAATTCAGAAAGACAGTATTGGGAAGATAATTCATTTTGAATACCACATATCAAGCCCACAGTATCAAAACCTTCAATCATCTAAAAGAGGTTGGATGGGAGAAAAACAAAAATTTGGTGGAATGTTGGGTGCGCTAGGGACACATATGATTGATTGTTTGAGATGGTTAGTAAGTGATGAAATAGAAATTATTAATGGATTATTGCATACTCACGTTCCAGAAGGAGCAGGGGAGCAAAGAGATGCTGATGATGCTTTTTTTATTCACGGGAAAATGAAAAATAACTCTACTTTCTCGATTCAACTAATGTCCGGAATTAACCATGGATTCGGGTCTGCTTTAAAGGTATTTGGTAGTAAAGGAACAATTACTTTAACTAATGATAAACAACTATGTTGTGGGAAGATAAATGGTCAAGTAGAAGAATTGAAGATTCAATTCAAAGGAAATTTTCCATTACATTTATCTGAGGAAGCGAGTACTTATTATCCAGCATTTTATCCGTTTTTAGAAAAAGCGTATGACTATATGGTCTTTAACAAAACAGATAAAGATTTACCCATTATTGAAGATGGACATCAAAATCAAATTGTAATTGATAAAATTTTAGATATATAAACAATACATTCTTATTGCACTAATGCATCCTTAGTTGGAGAAGAAAAAGTTGCCCAATAAAAAAGGAGCTTTATTTGGCTCCTTTTATTGTGAATTATAATTCGATTTTTCTATGAATTTGATTGTGAATTGGATCTGCGATTTATTATGATATTTAGCCCGGAAAACCTCATAATGGAATCCATTTGGAACAAATCCACCTCTTTCATTCTGATAACCACAATTTTGACACCGCTTCTTCTTTATCCTCCTCATTTGGAGCAGAATACCTGATTACCATATCCGCGTTAGTATGGCCAGATAATGATTGTATCAAACTGAAGTCTTCACCATTTCGGACAAGTTTTGTAATAAAGGTATGCCTTAATGAATGTACATTTATTCCATGTTTTTCAAAGATATGCTGAACTGTCCGTTCGGATATTCTTTTATTTCTATTGGAAAGGAAAATAGCCTCGTTTGAATCATCTCTTGTGTCTAAGTACTTCGTAATTGCTCTCCTAGTTTCTGATGGCAGTGGTAATTGTCTTTCTTTGTTTCCTTTACCAAAACGTATTTTTAAGGTTCCTTTTCTTTCGCTAATCTCAAGATCTGCACGATCCAAATTGACAAGTTCATTAAGTCTAATGCCTGTATTAATTAATGTGTGTGTAATGGCAAAGTTTCTATCATTACCAGAACGATCAATTTCTCTAATTAGTTTGTTTACTTCATTTCTAGAAAGTGCTTTTGGCGCTTGATTTAGAATGTTCGGCGGGCTAATGACTAAGATGTCTTCAATGGCATCTAATTTATTCAGCCAGCGACTAAAATGTTTTACCGCACTCCAATTTTTATTAATTGTTGTTGCAGAATATCGTTTGCTTACAAGGTAATCAATATATTGTTGAACATCTGAACGGGAGTATTCATCTAAATCTGTGCCAGCTCCATCTAGCCATTCCTCAAATTTTGATAAACAGAATATATAAGTTTTCCTAGTTTGTTTTGATTTTCCTCTAAGTCCATCTTCCTGATATGTGTCCAGCATAAAATCACCTCTTTTTAGAGTTTAATAATTCCACGACAAAATTTTCTTGAGTTAATGGGCGCTTTTTGGCCTGAATCAAATGTAAATAAAGTCTATAATGTCGTAGAATACTAGTTCCACGACATTTTTCTGCGACAAATCCCTCCCTTTCTTTTGTAGCTTTTTCATCATCATGATTCAACATTAAGCACAAAGATCCTTTAAAATAAAAAATGCCACCTATACTCTTAAAAGATAACAGAGTAAGGTGGCACCTAAGTGTATTATTCAGACAGAAGAATCTTCAAATAGCAGTAATTCTATTACTTCATCTATAGATATAAAGCCCATAAAGTCATAGAAGTCATCATTATCAAATAATGTTAAGGAGAAATATTTATTAGAAATGTCTTTGTTGCTAGGGATCGGCCTATTGAAAAATGATAGAACATCAGTTACTTTTATTAAATTATCCTGATTCTCAAATTTCCTAAGAATTAATTTTAAGTATCCATTCTCAAAGCAGGGTGCCATATTAAAAATTTCAACCTCTGCTTTAGTGATTTCATCCATAGCAATTTGATAATGATTAATATCTATGAATTTGCTTGCGTATTTCCAGTCGACTTCGTTTCGCCATTCTATCCACGAATTTTTTCTTCTTTTATGGCTTTGGGCTTTTAAACGTATGTATTGACGAACAAAGGGTTCATCAAAGTTTTTTCGTTCTTCATAAAGTTTTTCAAAGAATTTATTAATTTCTTTCAATTTAATAAGATTGGAAACGGCTATAAGATTAATGTCATAGGGTGAGATTATAGTATCAATGCTCCAACAGGGTTTGCATGGTAATTCTAAATAATCATAAATCTGTGCAACAGTAGTATGTTTTGATTGGTTTAACATTCTTAGCAATTCATCTTTTTCAAGAATAATATTGTCTTCTATATTTGATTGGGTAAGTCTTTCATTTGGTATAGAAGTTTTAAATATTTTGCTATGGAGTGTTCTAATATTTTTACATTGGCGATAGTATAAGTCATCATCTTTAATCGATGAGATATGGTGATATAAATAAGAAATTAACAAATCAAAACTTGTAAAACTAATAAAAGATGAGTCGCTATTGAATAACCGAAATAATTTGAGCCCATGATTCCATTCCAAGCCAGAGAAGTCTACTGACCACGTGATCTTTTGTTTTATAGTGGGTAATGGATTGTAGAGATAGTTCTCTAAGGGCACAGTTTCACTTTCAATCATATCGTCATAAGTATAAAAGAAATGATCTTCTTTGTATTTATTGGTAATACAAACGATATGGTCTAACCACTCGATAATGTTTGATAGTTCTAGTTGATTATATCCACAATTACATTTTAATGAATAAATCTGTTCATTCTCTTTTTCCTTCCTAAAATCTCCTTCTTCTAATCTCCAATTGCCATTTTTAAAAATGGTGACAATTGAATGATTTGAATTGACAATAGCCTTTTTTAATTCTTCTTTCCTCTTTAATTTTAAAATAGATGTTCTTTCCATGATATCAACCTCCTTTTGTGGTGGTAGGTTGAGGTATTAATAATGCTGTATAGTAGTATTCTAAATGATTTTATAATTTCCCCTACTATTCTTTTATAAATCAATTATGGAGGGAAATCAAATCTATAGGGAACTAATTTTAAAAAATAGATTATTAAATCTCAATCTATTAAGTGGTCTTTAATCGAAGTTGGTAAAGACAACATATCGTGTGCTCAACAATAATAGAAAAATCTATGCTACCTGAGATGTTACATTGGGGCCACAATTTGTTTATGTTGTATCATATGAAGGTGGAATTGTAGTTTGGTGGATTAAATAAGGAATTAGATATATCTTTGTTGATACAAAAAAGTAAACTTATATCGTAAAATACCTACGCTAAAAATTTGATATGATATTTTAAGTGCCATATTATGTAGCTGTAACCATTGAAATGTTTAAGAGGAGTTGATTAAGAAAATTAATTAGAGAAATTCATCAGACTATGTATTAAAATACCATACTCCTCCTTATTGAGAGGAGGGATACGATGGTTAAAGAGATAAATGTTCTAGAAGAAAAAATTACAGTTTGTTTGGATCATGAAGGTTTCGAAAATAAACCTAATAAGGAAGAAGTCACGAAGATTTCAGGAAGAATAGCAGGGAAGGCTGTTTCCTTATCCATTCAGGAATTGATGGAAACTATAACCTTACCAAATGCTAGATCTTTTACACCGGCTATATTTAGCAATGGACAAAGATCAAATAAAAGTTGGAAGAGTCAGCAGGTGTTTGCACTCGACATTGATTCAGGATTACCGATTGATGAGGCAATCAAACTTGGTACCGAATGGAAAGTGACACCAACCTTTATTTATTCAACTTTTAGCCATACAGAAGAGAACCATAAATTCCGAATGGTCTTTGTATTGGACGAGGAAATTACAGATCTACGAGTAAGGAATGTTATTCAAACAGCACTAGCAACATTGTTTCCGTCGGCTGATAAAAATGCCAACGATGCTGCGAGAATTCTATTTGGCGGGAAAAAAATTGAATTTGTTAACCGGGGAGTTCTGAGCGTTCCAAAGATTTTGGATGGTGTGGTACAGAAGGTAAGGTCTGGATCGAATGCAACGAGAGAGATGAAAAGATTCTGCAAAGCCTCAGGACTGGCATATTATAAGGGGTACCCTCATTATAAGAAGGTTGAAGAGAAAGACCTACCTGATGATGAAGACAACACCTTGTTTATATCTAAGACTAAAAACCGCACCAACACTATTAATTACTATAGTACGCGGGTGTATTTCGCAAGTGAAAAGTGAGCCATTTCGCAAGTTAATTTTGAGCCACTTTATCAGCACTTGTTTTTATCCATTCTTCGGTTTCTTTCATTCTAAAAGAAGGACCATTCATGTTTAAC
>NZ_RBZO01000057.1 GCF_003628445.1 Oceanobacillus bengalensis | reverse complement strand
CATTAGTCCATTTGATTGATTCACTAAGTGCCCCTGCGAATAAATCTTGCAGGGGTACTAAAAAACAAAAGTGTACATTCTTAAACAATCAAAAGTGTACATTTTATCGTTGACATTTATACAAAGGTAGTTGATAAAGGCTGTCAACGACGGAAGGAAGAGGAAATAGAGTAAAAAGGTAGTTGATAGAGGTAGTCAGGCGACGAAAGGAAGAGGAAATGGAGAGCACAAAGGTAGTTGATAAAGGTTGTCAACGACGGAAGGAAGAGGAAATAGAGTAAAAAGGTAGTTGATAGAGGCTGTCAACGACGGAAGGAAGGAAGAGGAAATGGAGAGCAAAGGTAGTTGATAAAGGGTGTCAACAATGGAAATAAGATTAATTACTGTTTGATTTTTTTATTCTAGGCAACCACCAGTTCCGAATGATAAAGTATCATTTTAATTGGCTTTTTATTTTGTTTAAATATTTAGAAAATATGGTAAAATAGATTGGAAGATAGGGGAATAGTCATGTGAACTAGAGGTGCGAAATGAGGAATATTTTAAAGTCATTGATAGGATTGTCTTTTGTATTAACATTAGCAGCATGTATTGGAGAAGATTATGATGTTGCTGTTCCAACTGCATATTTACAAGTAGAGATTGGATTAACAGACCTACAAACACAATTAACTGAAGCGAATATTAGTTGGGATTCATCGAGTGGTAAGGTAGAACAAACAATAGAGAATATAGAGGAGTTTGGATTATCACAAGATGAAATTAGAGCTTTTCCGAACCAAGAGGCTTCTTTCGTATTTAAAGAGAATGAAGAAAATGGTGGAGATATTTGGACAGACCCAACGATAAAAGCTGCTATATGGAAAGATGGGGAACAAATAGCCATTGAATTGAGCGATACCTATGAATTTCAACTCCCAACGAACGAAGGGAACTATGTTTTAGAAGTAGAATTTGCTAATTCACCAGACAGGGTTCAATATGTGGGGAATATTGTTATTGAAAAACGTAGCGAGGAAACAAAAATAGTTGATGGAAAACTTCCAGATTTCGCCATTATGGAATTACCAACGATAGAAAAGGTTCATAATGGAGAGTCCGAAAATACCGCATTTGATCATAGTTATGAGGAAGTGTGCTGGAATCATTGTGATGACAATAACATATATAATCACACCAGTGTGCATGCAGGAGATGTTGAAATAGGGGATACAATACAAATCGATTGGAATAACATTCAACCACAGCCTAATGAAATAAATTTTATTCACATACATACAGAGAAAAATGAAGTGATTAAGCAGGAACGTATAGACAATACGAACACGCCATTAGAAATAAAAGTTGATGAAGAAAAGATTGATTCACAATATGCTTTAGTTTCTATGGAAAGATGGAACCGAGCTTAAAGGAAGAAGTATGTTGAATTTTCGATTCGAATAATCACTAATTCTGTTAACGCGTATTTTACTTAAGGAGAAGTAACGATTATGGATATTAAATTGGAAAAATTACAACACGCTGATGCTAATAAATTATATGAATTTGAACTTGAAAACAAGGCATATTTCGAAAAAATGGTACCAAGTCGTGGAGATGATTATTATCATTTAGAAATCTTTATAAAAAACCATGAAGCGTTACTTGATGAACAAGCTAAAGGACGATCGTGTTTTTATTTAATAAAAGATGAAAATGATATTCTTCTTGGAAGAATGAACTTGGTAGATATTTATAAATCTCAACATATGGGTCACATCGGATATCGAGTCGGAGAAGCATATACTGGAAAAGGAGTCGCTCATACTGCATTAAAGTTATTTCTAAGTATGGTGAGCAAGCAAGGAATAAAACAAATTCTAGCGAAGACAACAACGAATAACATAGCCTCACAAAGAGTTCTCGAAAAAAATGGATTTACATGTATGGAGACAGATGATAAAGCATTTGAAATGAATGGACAGCTTTTTAAGTTTGTTTATTATAAGTGGAATATGTGAGACTTTTTATTGATTGATACTGGGATATCTAAATTTAAAATGATACGTCATATATAAATAAACGTACAGAGTTACAAAAATATTTGCCTGCAATTAAAAATTTGGATTCTTGTCATTCAATTACAAAGAACGATTTGTTGGTAGATGATTTTCTAATTGATAAGGATGGGGAGCTGAGCATGTATTATGCCCCCCATAATGAATATATAAACAAAAAGCAATGATTGTTATCGTCGGGATTACCCCGGGTTGGAAACAAATGAAAATGGCTTTTCAGCAATTCGTCAAAGGTTTGGCGAATCTAGATAACATAGAAAAAATTTTACAAGATGTTAAGAAGGCTGCTAGCTTTTCTGGAACGATTCGCTCAAATCTCATTCATATGCTAGATGAATGTGGTGTTCATGAAGCAATCCATGTTAAAAGTTCCTCTTCTTTATTTGAAGAACATAGACAATTACTGCACACAACCTCCATTATTAAATACCCTGTTTTCTACCAAGGAAAGAATTATACTGGTCATCATCCTATTATCTCGCATTCTTCGTTACTTACCACCTATGCTTATCATATATTCCCTCAGGAGTTTAGTCAGATCGAACAGCCTGCACTTATTATCCCTTTAGGGAAAACAGTTGAGCATGTCTTTGATAAGTTAAATAGAGAAGGGAAGCTACCGGAGCACTTCTATTTATATGGTTTTCCTCATCCTTCAGGCGCAAACGGTCATCGGAAGAAGCAATTACTATTACAAAAAGAATCACTCCTTTCTACGATTAGTGCGTGGGCAGGTCGCTAGTATTTACATGCTTATGCATACGCTAAATAGGTACGCTTTGATAACATTAACTGAAAATATTCATAAGGGGGGCCTTCTTGTGAAAAAGTTTATCCTAATTTTTTCTACTATTATAATAATCGGTTTAATCTTTGGTATTTCCTATTACGAAATGCAAGGGCTTAATTCTTTTCCAAGACTAAATCATTCGAATATAACTACAAATCCATCCACCCGAGAACAGCCTCAAGTTGCACCACTGCACCCCGTTAATAATGATTCAATTAGCTATTCGTTACAAAATGACGAACTCAACATTACCTTTAACAAAGGACAAGATTGGGTAAAGGTTCCGGTTGAGAAAGATTTGTTATTTGATGGGGAGTACAGGGGCAATAAACAAACATTGATTGATGATAGTTATATACTTACGGAAGACAGAGCTGCATTCTTGTATAGACAGGGAGCAGTCGTTTTGAAAAATTCCCTCGATCAGGGGAAAACCTGGAAAGATGTTATTATTACAGAATCTTTCCCAGTCTTACGTTTTAGAAAAGTAGACTTCTTAAACGAACAGTTCGGTTATGTAATTATTTCTGGTGATCGAACGATGTCTCAGGAGTATTCAGCTGCCTTCTTAACGCATGATGGTGGGGAAACTTGGGAACAGACAGCAGATCTACCGACAACGAGATTAATTTCGGATGGTGGGTTTGTAGATGAAAGGACAGGATTTTTATCCTATGGGACCATTAATCCTGAGGAGCCAGATTTATATGTTACGCAAGATAGCGGAAATACATGGTACAAAGCTGTCTTTCATATTCCAGAGCAGTATGATAGGATTTTTGTACAAACAGAAGTTCCAGTGAAAGAGGAAGATCATTTGTCGGTAATGGTTAATCAAGGTCCCAACGGTGATTATGAAGGTGGTAGGGTGAAAGGGAAATTTATATCAAAAGATAATGGATTGACTTGGGATTTTTCTGAGGAGGTTCATCCAAATGAAAGAATATAAAAATAAATGGATTGAGATAGGTGGCTGGATTCTGTTTCTTTTTGCAGTTGGCTTTTTCTGCTTGCAAATGGGATACTTCTTCGTACATGCAAGATATCAAGTAGAATATATAGATAATAGGCTATTCTACATTATAAATATGCTTTGTGTTATTTGTTTAGTGCTAGCTCAGATGTTATTGCTGAGACTAAATAAAATGTTAAAAATAGGAATTGTTATTGTTGCCGCCGTATTCATCATTGTTAATGGTTTCTTACTTGATAAGAATAACGGCCAAATCATGAACATAACAAGTATATCCCCTGATTTCAAACATGTCTTTTCCGTTAAAGAAGATGTTGCGAGTGGTGAGGCAGTATATTACCGGTCATATTATAGTATTTTAGCTCGTCCTAAGGAAATGTTGCCAAGTGAGATAGTTGGAGAGTACAAAGTAGAATGGTTAGCAAATGATATTGCAGCTTTTACTTATCAAACTCCCGATAATACCATCCAACAATTTATTGGTACATACGGTGATCGTAAAAATGGTACATCTTACTATTATGTCGGAGCAGAGATTCATGGCGTATGGCAGGGGGAAAACGTCGAGGTAAATAGTAATCAAGAAGGAATCTCTGTTACGGAAAATAATAATACAGAGTTGTTTTCGTGGGAGAATATTGAGCAGTTTGGTACACTAGCTGTTATTTTAAAAAATAACAACGGAGCTGCTTGGACAATAGCGTTAAATGAAAATTTCGAGGTGCATTCTGATGCTTCAAAACCAACTGTTGGAAATATTAGTTTATACAAAGCAACGATGGATGAGAATCAGCCAATAATTTTGCATGATAAGAATTCAAGGTGAAAAGCGGAATACATGACTTAAAAGTACAAAACAATGCGATCATACCAACTGAAAATTAAACGATTGAGCAATTTATAAAAGGTGCAGACATAGCTTTTGATAAAGCGAAGCAAGATGGTAGAAATCGTTAGATGACATTACGAGTTTGCCTTTATAAACAGGAGCAACGCAAGTAGCGTTGCTCCTGTTTATTAGGATTCCATTTTATTCTTAGCCAATTTATCTCTGTTTATCGATCCTGGTGGTTGTTCTAGCCAATTGTTCGTAATCATAATATCTGCTCCACTTTTTGCGAGTCGAGCAACTTCTAACGATAAACGTTCGTAATTTACCATTAAATCACTTCGCTGGCTTGCGGCCGCAGCGGTAGCATAATTCCCAATTCCAGCTGACATGATAAGGGACATGTGGAACATGATTAATTTATCTGAAAAAGTCTGTGTTGTTGAGTCGCTAACACCTACATTAGGTACCTGTGCAGCTTCAATATCGTTGTCCAACAATACATCAACAAAAATTTTAATATGTTTTTTTGAAACTTCTTTTCCTCTGAGCATAAAATCTTGTACCTCTTTTGTTGGGGACGTTTGAGCAAAGGCAAGACACAATTTCACACCGACTGCATTTGTTGTTATGTTCTGATACAAATGAGAGATTTCAACGGAATTTAATGGTCGCTTCTCGCTAAAAGGATTTAAACCGCTTAAATATTTCTTATTATCAACATAGTCCGTTTCTTTTGGAACTTGAATATAAGGAGGCCTACTATTTAAGCCTTTTTTTAGAGCGATATCACTTGTGAGATTATAGAGTTTAGCCGTTTCAGATAAAGCATCTGTAAAATATCCTCGGATATCTTCTCTGGTAGACATGGAGGTAAAACCACTATAGGTTAACATCCCTACTTTTGCCATGTGATTCACATAGCTTAGACTAAAAGTGTCTGTAAAGAGCCAAGGAGCATTCATATTAACGTCTTGTTCCGTAAAACCGTTTGGTACGGCAAATTTATCGTGTTCAAAGATGGTGTGTAGCTTGTTTACATGATTATACGATATATCATAAGCATACTGAATAACTGGTTTTATTTCTGGATCTTCTATATGCTTGAGCATAAATTCTAAAATACATGTAGTCATACTGTCATTCATATAACTTGTCCAAAGTGAAGCAATCTCGGCAGATGTTAGGTTTATGTGTATTTTTTCCTCGTTCATCCAAAATCCTCCTAGATAATGCATAGATAAACTTATTATCTACAATAAAGAAGTTTTTATGAATTAAATTTTGAAAAGGGGTTACTTCAGAAAATGATTAGGTTTGATGGAGTAACCCCTATAGAATTGCCTGGCACCTATAATGTTGCTGTATCTAGTTGAAACCCTTCAACGATTACATCATCATTGATTTCGATTAGAAGGCACCGTTTTCCGTTGTAAGTAATATATTTTATATTTTTCAGGTCTTTCGGGCTAAGTGCTAAGTTTGCAACCTCTGTATTTATTTTGATGGTTTTAGGAATTAGATTACCTGCTTTGAATGAATGTTTTTCATCATCGATGACAGTTTGAAAGGCGTTTTTTACCTTTTCGGTATCTATATCCTCAACCCCACTAACTGCTAATATGTGCTCAACGTCCTGATAGTCTATAGTTGGGGCTTCGGTTTCTTCCTCGTCTTCTTCATTTTCCTGCACAATTTTATCGAGTTCCTCATAAATATTGGAAATGACCTGCGAATCCACTCTTTCTCCTATGACATTGTTTAAAATCAGCTCGAAGCAATCCTTATCTTCCGCAGCGGTAATTATATCTTCACAATTGAGGACTTCTTCAATAAATGTGACATCTGGCTCGTTAGCTTTTCCAGCACTATAGAGAATATGATTCACATCAGAAGCATTATCATTAAAAGTTGGAAATAAGAATCCTTTTAAAGGTGCAGTTAAATTGATAATCGGATCTACGTCACTATTTGATTTGAATTGTTTTTCAATATAATCAAATACTAAAGATTTTTTTGGTTGATCGGTTTTATTCAAACTACAAAGGATAAACTTGTTGGAATAGACTTGATCATTTCCACCTTCTTCAGAGTCAGCATCACGTTTCTTCACTGGTTTACGATATTCTCCGCTAATAAATGTTACAACCGTATCGAAATCATATTTCGTATTTGCATACATTTTCTCGACAATGTATAGCATATATTCCTTCCAGTCGTCTGTCGTGTCCGCATGTAAGCCTTCAAAAAGAATAGACTGTGTGCTCTCTTCTACACCACCTTTGAATGTTAACTCAAATAGTTTGGAATCGATCTGACCTGTTAATATTTTCTTGAAGTTTACCAAAAATAATTCTTGAGATTCCCTATCCAACAGTTCGAATGGCTGGCTTACATGGTGGTAAATGTCAGCCGATTCTTTCTGTACGTAAACATTGAAGATTTCCTTGATATTCATAAGTTCATTATCTAATTTAAATTGCTTTCGGATATTAGCGATGTCTTGTTTATTCATTTATTTCAACTCCCTTTTCCGATTATACCTGTTTAGGGAGGAAATTGTAATTACAGAACAAACAAATCTTTTATCGTTAAATGCAGGATTGAGGCTATTGGTGCAGGGGAATATGGGAATGGATTTATAGTAGGAGCTAAGGAAGTATGGAAGCTAGCAGAATAAGTAGCGACGTTGATTAAAGAAATAACAGGATTTGGAATAACCATTAAAAAAGAATGAAATTATGCAAGCATATCCTTACAATCCGACTATATTGAGGTAGAATAAAGGAAAATACAGACTAAAACAAATTGGTGAAACGTTTAATGAGATAAGTAAATATCAAATTCGACATTTCTCGACAAGTGACAGGCACCATATAGGAGGGTGTGTAATGCAAAAGTTTGATGGTGAAGAAATTTTCCCTATTATAGTAGATACTCATTCGTACTTAAAATCTGTAAACTTTTACTTGGTTAAAACGGTAAATGCCTTAACTTTAGTTGATGCAGGTTTGGATACAGATGAATGTTGGAATACGTTAATGAAAACATTACATGATAACGACTTTTCACTACAAGATGTAACGGATATTGTCTTAACACATAATCACGTCGACCATGTTGGGTTAATTAATCGGATTACTGCAAGTCATCCTATACCAGTATATGCACATCAAGATGCGATTCCACGTTTGAAGCGTGATAGGGAATTTTTTGAAATGCGGGTTGTGTTTTTTGCGAATTTATATGAAAAAATGGGATGTGGAGACGCAGGAAAGAACCAAGTAAATTATCTAAAGCAAATGATGGAGAAAAACAGTACAAATAAAATACATACAGAGATTACACCAATAGGTGAGAAACATTTGGGCTTTGATATTATCCATGTACCCGGCCATGCATCAGATCAGATTGGTTTGTATAGCGAAATAAATAACATCCTGTTTTCCGGTGACTTGCTTATTAATCACATTTCTAGTAATGCTTTTGTTGAACCTAATATAAAAGGAGAGCGTCTCCCAACATTATTACAGCATAGAAAATCATTGGAAAAGGTATTGACCTTATCCCCGAAGCTTGTATATTCCGGTCATGGAATATTAATAGAGGAAGTACATTCATTAATTAAAAAAAGAATAACTGACATGGAAAGGAAAGCGGTGAAAATTAAAGATTTAATAGAGAAAGGTATCTCGACAGGAAACGAGTTAGCGCAATTCTATTATAAAAAGTTGTATAGCACGCAATTTTCACTTGTCATGTCCGAAATTATTGGGCAGCTAGATTATTTAGAGTATAATCGACAAATCACAAAGGAATTAAGAGAGGATGGAGTCTGGCATTACTTTGTATAGAATAGGGGTTAGTTACAACTTTTTAATGTTAGGATTATTTACTATTACAATTTATATATAGAAAGAAAAGGATGATAGAATCCTTTTCTTTCATTCATTAGATAATTTTTAACATATTTCTATTGACTTCTATAGTATAAAGTTATATTATTAATCTCGCTGATGAAAAACATTTAATAAATCTTAAGTAAATACTAATTGACAACGAAACGATATAATGGTATATTGTTAATTGCTCAGCAAAATTTGTCGAATGATTATTGGCCCGTTGGTCAAGTGGTTAAGACACCGCCCTTTCACGGCGGTATCACGGGTTCGAATCCCGTACGGGTCACCAACATGGAGGATTAGCTCAGCTGGGAGAGCACCTGCCTTACAAGCAGGGGGTCACAGGTTCGAGCCCTGTATCCTCCACCATTAATTTTTCACTCTATCGCGGGGTGGAGCAAAACCGTAAACCTCTTGGAATACTTCAATGTAGGTTTTACGAGGAGTGCATCATCACCGAATAATCTTGAAACACGACGAGCAGTTTTAAGCAAGATGCATGAGCAATATTATATTATTTATACTATCGCGGGGTGGAGCAGTCTGGTAGCTCGTTGGGCTCATAACCCAGAGGTCGTAGGTTCAAATCCTGCCCCCGCAACCAAATTATCCATTTATGGCTTGGTAGCTCAGTCGGTAGAGCAGAGGACTGAAAATCCTTGTGTCGGCGGTTCGATTCCGTCCCGAGCCATCTTTATTATGTTTCCAGTTATGGAGGGGTAGCGAAGTGGCTAAACGCGGCGGACTGTAAATCCGCTCCCTCAGGGTTCGGCAGTTCGAATCTGCCCCCCTCCACCATCTTTAATATTAAAAGAAATACTATGTTCGGGGAGTAGCTCAGTTGGATAGAGCAACAGCCTTCTAAGCTGTGGGTCGCAGGTTCGAATCCTGTCTTCTCGACCATCTTATCAAATGCGGGTGTAGTTTAGTGGTAAAACCTCAGCCTTCCAAGCTGATGATGAGGGTTCGATTCCCTTCACCCGCTCCATATTTCCTGTGGGCCTGTAGCTCAGCTGGTTAGAGCGCACGCCTGATAAGCGTGAGGTCGGTGGTTCGAGTCCACTCAGGCCCATCACACTTTTTTAAAAAAAGTGTTGACTTTTAATTCTATCTGTTATACAATTTAATTCTTGTCGCTAATAAGGCTAACTTAACGACATTTGGCAAAACATTTATTGACATGTATTACCTATTATGATACATTGTATATGTTGCTGCTGTGAAGTGGTGAACATAATTGCTCTTTGAAAACTGAACAAAACAACCAGTATGATTTAAGAAAAGGTGAGAGCGTTCGTTTTACGACGTACGAACTGGACTGAGCCGAAGGAAATAAAGGAAACACGACGACCGTAAGGAGTCGATGTTGACTTATCGTACGGAGGTGAAGGAAGTTTCGCTAGTCGTTGAACGCTCGAACTAGACAATCATACAAAAGAAACGCTAGTTTCTTTCTATAGAAGGTAACACTTCTAAAAGCTAAGACTCATCTGATTGATTGGTGTTAATCAGATACAAACTTTTTTGGAGAGTTTGATCTTGGCTCAGGA
>NZ_RBZO01000056.1 GCF_003628445.1 Oceanobacillus bengalensis | reverse complement strand
ATAGGTTCGAGATGGAAGCGTGGTGACACGTGGAGTTGACGGATACTAATCGATCGAGGACTTAACTAAATTCTTTTATGATAGTCGTTAGTTTACTCTTATTTAGTTTTTGAGGTATAAGCAAGAAATGCTTGACTTTAATTTAATAAATGACTATAATAATCTTTGTCACTGATTTTATAGTGAATACTATATTTGATTAATATTTGTCTGGTAGTGATGGCGGAGAGGCCACACCTGTTCCCATACCGAACACAGAAGTTAAGCTCTTCAGCGCCGATGGTAGTTGGGGGTTCCCCCTGCAAGAGTAGGACGCCGCCAGGCAAAGATTACTTTAAAGTATCTTAGTTTATATAGTTGTAAGGCAATTTTTAATATTGTTAAAAAGATAAGTGAAATTACATACTTTTTCTTTTTGGTATTATTCCACAGTAGCTCAGTGGTAGAGCAATCGGCTGTTAACCGATCGGTCGTAGGTTCGAATCCTACCTGTGGAGCCATTACGGAGAGCTGTCCGAGTTGGCCGAAGGAGCACGATTGGAAATCGTGTATACCGCTACCGCGGTATCAAGGGTTCGAATCCCTTGCTCTCCGCCACTCTTTAATATACTGGCCCGTTGGTCAAGTGGTTAAGACACCGCCCTTTCACGGCGGTATCACGGGTTCGAATCCCGTACGGGTCACCAACATGGAGGATTAGCTCAGCTGGGAGAGCACCTGCCTTACAAGCAGGGGGTCACAGGTTCGAGCCCTGTATCCTCCACCATTAACTTAATATTTTATACTATCGCGGGGTGGAGCAGTCTGGTAGCTCGTTGGGCTCATAACCCAGAGGTCGTAGGTTCAAATCCTGCCCCCGCAACCAAATAAATTGATAAAATGGTCCGGTAGTTCAGTTGGTTAGAATGCCTGCCTGTCACGCAGGAGGTCGCGGGTTCGAGTCCCGTCCGGACCGCCATTTTATTTTATAGAATTCCAATCTTTTAGATGGCTTGGTAGCTCAGTCGGTAGAGCAGAGGACTGAAAATCCTTGTGTCGGCGGTTCGATTCCGTCCCGAGCCACCATCTTAGATGGAGGGGTAGCGAAGTGGCTAAACGCGGCGGACTGTAAATCCGCTCCCTCAGGGTTCGGCAGTTCGAATCTGCCCCCCTCCACCATTCAATTTAATATTTGTAGGGGTATAGTTTAACGGTAGAACTACGGTCTCCAAAACCGTCAATGTGGGTTCGATTCCTACTACCCCTGCCATTTTTTCTATGGCGGTCGTGGCGAAGGGGTTAACGCACCGGATTGTGGCTCCGGCATTCGTGGGTTCAATTCCCACCGGTCGCCCCATAGATATTGGGCCATAGCCAAGCGGTAAGGCATCGGGTTTTGATCCCGTGTACCCCAGGTTCGAATCCTGGTGGCCCAGCCAATCGCGGAAGTAGTTCAGTGGTAGAACATCACCTTGCCAAGGTGGGGGTCGCGGGTTCGAATCCCGTCTTCCGCTCCATTTTCATTTATGGCGGTATAGCCAAGTGGTAAGGCAGAGGTCTGCAAAACCTTTATCACCGGTTCAAATCCGGTTACCGCCTCCAAAGAATTTTTATTATGCCGGTGTGGCGGAATTGGCAGACGCGCGGGACTCAAAATCCCGTGTCTTCACGGACGTGTCGGTTCGACCCCGACCACCGGTATCATTTTATACAGCTTAACCACAAGGGTTAAGCTGTTTTATTTTTGATTGTCCCGAATTTGTCCCATTTTATTTAAATTCATCTAGAACACTTCGGATTTTTTCTTTTTCTTTCTCCTCTAATTCTTTCAAAACATGACCATACGTATCAATTATTCTTTTTGTGTCTTTATGCCCCATGTATTTAGCGACCACAGAAATATCAATTCCTTTTGCGAGCATTACACTACAGTAGGTATGCCTACATCCTGTGGCTGTAATAATTGGTTTTATTCCCAATTCAGTGAGGTAGCTTTTTAGAGCTTTGTTGATTCCATTGTTAGTTGGTAATCCGTATTTTTCATCAAAAAAAATGAACCCGTCAGATATATCAAGAATTTTCAAGCTTTCTTGTCTTGCTTTTAAAGAACTTAGCACTTCCAATACATCACTACTTACTGGAACTTCCCTAATTGAAGTAGAAGTTTTCGGTGGAGCAAATACATGGCGAGCAGAGTCCATTCTACGATACGTTTTGATCATACCATCTTTAAAGTTTATCTCTTCCCATGTCAATGCCATTACTTCACCTACTCTAAAACCAGTTTTTAACTGTACATATAGGAAATAAGGAATTATGCTAGTAGGGTAATCCATTTTTTTCTTCAAAAAAGAAAGCAATGATTGATAGTCTGATAGGGATTCTATATATTTCTCACTGGCTTGTTTTACTTGTTTTTGAGCGTTTATTTTAACCCCTAATGTAAAATCCTTTATTAAAACAGAATCTTTTCTAGCTAAGATAATAGCGTTTCTTATAGCACTATTAAAACGACTGAGAGTATCTGCTCCTACTTCCTTCCCATATTCATTAAGGGTTTCTTGATAGTCACTATACTTCATTGGAGAAGCAATTTTGTCACCAAACCATTTCTTTACTTGTCTTCCCACTTTTCTATACTTATCTTTGGTTCTTGTGCTTTTATTAGAGGGGAGAACCTCTAATTCAAACCAACGCTTCCATAGTTCGTAGACAGTTGAGTCCTTATCAATTCTCCCACCACTTTTTAACTCAATCTCTAATTCAAGAGCTGCTTGCTTTGCTTCTTTTTATTTCGTTGGCAAGTCCTCGATGCTGTTAATATTCATATACTCCGGCACAACAAAACCTTGTTGGGCTCCTTCTAGGTTAGGACCTAAATCAATGATTTCATCTTTATATGATTCATAATAAGAAGCCGCACCTACAGGGAGCCAGGCGATTAACATGCCATCTACTTCCCCTGTTGATAGACTTTCAAACGCGATGCCCATATCGAGTGGGGTCAATTCAACTGTGTAGCCCAATTCTTCAAGGATAAGAGCAACGACATTGGTTGAAGCAATTTCTGTTTCATAATTTGTATAGGCTAATTCGATTGCCTTATCATCAACCGATGCAATGCCTTCCGTCCAAGTATCGACTCTATCACGATTGTCTTCGATCCATTCCTCGGCTGCTACTTGTGGTTCAACTGATTCGTCTTGTCCAAACTTTGACATTACTTCATTCATGTCTTCCACTTCCCAGTAGAAGTTATCCAAAAACGCATAAGCTGATGGATGTTCTTCCTCTAACCCTTTTCTTACCATCGTATGTATGTTTTCAGAAGCACCTAATGTCCCTTTTGGATCCTCTAAAAATTTCAAATCATTTTCGCTGAACATCCAATGTGGCTGCCAGAGTGTAACAACAATTGGTTCTTCATTTTTAATTGCTTGCTGCAATTCCGTTATCATTGCTGCTTCTGTACTTGGCAATAGTTCCACATCCAAGCTATATGATTCAATGGCTTTTTCTGCTATATCCATCGTTCCGGACCCTGGCTCGATCCCAACGATTTCTGTTATCTCAGCTGTAGATTCACTATTATTCTTTTCCGCAGATTCTGATTGGCAACCTACTAAGAATAGTATAATCCCGATACTTACGAGTGCTATCCATTTCTTAGATATCATGATTCTAGAAAACTCCTTTTCATAACAGACGTAACTTGTTATGTACAAAATTTCTACAAATTTTTAATTCGCAGATAGTAAATATAATAAAACAGAACAGAAAATAGTACAAAGCCCCATTATAGCAATTCTCCGTCATTTAATGCGATTAAAGTTATTTAGCGCAGCTACGGGTAGTTTATTGTCAGAATATCACTTGAATTATTAGAAAAACTCAGATTTGCTTTTTTAGGGGAGGTGGTATCTGTTCACCAGTATGCTAAAGTGGTAGAGAAGCGGGGGACTGACCCATTGGCTAAAAAAGGTCAAAAAGAAGCGCATCCATGGAAATACAACATTAATAATCCGATTTACTCTGTAAATACTAACCAATATGCTATAGTAAATAAGCCTCCCGAACAAATACAACGGCATTAATATAAGAAAAGAGACGTGATTAGCCTTGCTTGACTTTTTACAACTAGGTATTCGAAAAGAGATAAACCATACATTACAGTCAATCGGAATAGTAGCTCCTACTCCCATCCAAGAACGGACGATTCCATCCGTATTAGAGGGGAAGGATGTTATTGCAAAAGCACAAACGGGAACAGGAAAGACGTTGGCTTTTGTTCTTCCGATACTCGAAAAGATTGATGTGCACAAGTCGGATGTTCAAGCACTTATTTTAACTCCAACAAGAGAATTGGCTCAACAAATTTCAAAAGAAATAAAGAGAATGGTTGAAAACGTAGAAGGCATCAATGTGTTAGCTGTGTACGGTGGTCAAGATGTGAAGCATCAATTAAATAAGTTAAAAGGTGCCACGCATATTGTCGTTGCAACTCCTGGTCGGTTATTGGATCATATTCGCCGTGAAACAATTGATCTTACAAAGATTCAGATGCTTGTGTTAGATGAAGCTGACCAAATGTTACATATGGGTTTTCTTCCAGAGGTAGATGACATCATTCATGAAACACTTTCTTCAAGACAAACCATGCTATTCTCAGCGACAATCTCAAAAGAAATTAAATCTCTTGCAAAAAAATATATGGTAGAGCCAGAGTTCGTTGAAGTGAAAGCAAAAAAAGTAACGGTTGAAGAGATTAAACAAGTTGTTATTGAAACGACTGATCGGAGAAAACAAGCAACTTTATTGCATTTAATCCAAGAACACCGGCCTTTTTTAGCAATCATATTCTGTCGAACAAAAATTCGTGCCAAAAAACTTCACGAAGCTTTGATTGCGGGCGGCTATGAATCAGACGAGTTGCACAGTGATTTATCACAGGCTAAACGTGAAAGAGCGATGAAACGATTTCGTGAGGCGAAAACTCAAGTCCTAGTTGCAACAGACGTTGCTGCAAGGGGACTTGATGTAGAAGGTGTGACACATGTCTACAACTATGATATTCCACATGATGTTGAAAGCTATGTTCACCGGATTGGACGAACTGGCCGTGCAGGTGGCGATGGGGTTGCCTTTACTTTAATGGCTCCTAAGGATCTAGATTTCCTACGAATGATTGAAAAGGGGATTAATCAAGAATTGGAAATACAAGTGATTAAAGGAGTCAGTATCCCCGATCGTGAGGATTATCCTAGAGCAAACCGCGAGCAATCGAAAAAAGCAAAACGCTCTGAAGGTCGTAGAAGAGACGGAAGGAATGTTGCAACGCCTTCTTCAAGTAGAAAACCTAATAATAGACGAACAAAAGGCAATTCTGGTACTACAACAAAAGGTAGAAAACGAACTCGCTAAAGAGTGAATAATACGAAATGGAGTGTTTACATGATAAACATTAGCATACCTGCTTCAGATATTACTATTACACAGCGAGAACAAGTTCTGAAAGAAAATGAACCAGTAATCAAACCTATTTATGGGTTCATTGATTTCCATCTCATACCAAGAGATAAAGGCGGCATTTTCTTATTTTTTAATAAAAATGATGAGCTTCTTTTTGTTGGAAAAGCACGAAAACTACGTCAAAGAGTTAAAAAACATTTTGAAGATAATGTTTCTCCTATTAAAATGCACAGGGACGAAGTAAATAAAATCGATATTTGTTTAGTAGAAGATCCAATGGAACGAGAAATTTATGAAACCTATATCATTAATCAACTCCAGTCGAAATATAACGTTGAGAAAGTGTTTTATTAAAAAGACTGTTTTCGTAAAAAAAGGGTCAGTCCCCCAATTATGCTAAAGTATCAGAGTAGTGGAGGATTGACACTAATACTTTAGCTGGTGTGGCGGAATTGGCAGACGCGCGGGACTCAAAATTCCGTATCCTATGGATGTGTAGGTTCAACCCCGACCACCAGTACCTTTAATTATAAACGAGTAGAATTAAGAAAAGGTAAAACACTCACTAATGTTGATACATCAATGTTTGTGAGTGTTTTGTGGTTATACTGCTGAAAAAGACAGGCTTTGAAATGATTTTAGGGAACCAGGGGGACAGGTGAACTGGTCCACTCTTAAAATTAGGCCAATTAAACAATATATCGCATATTAGATTCACAAACATTAAAAACAACTATTATCAAATTCATCGGATTAATGGAACAGGATAATTTAAGGTGAATTGGAGTGCAGTGCCTGTCCCCATGGTTCGTACCTCTTCAATGTTATAATGTAAGATAATAAATTCTTTTTAGGAGGTATGCTATGAATGATGTTGTGAATTCTCAAAAAGAGAAATATAAAGCTTGGGTTACGGAAAATTTAGGTGAAAAAACAGGTATATGGTACACTCCATACCTTGAAAAGTTTGGATTAGGTAGCGGCTATAAGGGAAATTTCTTTGAATATCAGTCATATACGGAATATAAAAAGATCTATCAACAAATGACGGAACAAAGTGATGAGGATATTGAGAGATTAGTTACTGGTAAAAGTACGCCTCGATATCCAAAAAAGTTTGGTACAACAAGAATTCAATTTAGAAAAAAGTATGCGGAAGATGAATATAATCGAGGCGTAAGAAGTAAGCCTGATAACTTAGGTGGGATACCTGACTGGGGCGTTTTAATGCGATCATATTTGATATTTTTATATTATGATGAAAATCCTACGTTAACTTATCCTAAAAAAGAGAAGAAAATTGCGAATCAAGAAGATGAAATTGATAACAGTATTAATTATTGGGTAATTTCACCAGGTGAATCTTCGAGATTATGGGATCAATTCCACACAGAAAATATGATTGCACTTGGTTGGGACTACTTAGGGGATTTAAAAAACTATGATTCAAAGGAAGCTGTTGAACGAAAAATAGCTGAACAAAGAGCGGATGGGGTGCGCCCTGTCAATGACACAAAGGCTGTGTGGGATTTCTATCGTGAAATTCAAACAGGAGACGTTGTATATGTGAAAGAAGGAATTAAGAAAATCCTCGCACGTGGAGTTGTTGCGGGAGATTACTACTTCGATGATGAAGTATCAGAGTATAAACATAGAAGAAAAGTAGATTGGCTTCAAATTGGAAAGTGGGAATTGCATCAGACTTTTGCTCAAAAAACTTTAACATGTCTAAATCCTTATCCAAATTTAATTCAAGAAATTGATCAAGTAATGAATGAAGAATTTATTGATCCAAAAATTGCTGAAGCAAATGAATTTCGAAATTGGTTATCCAATCAAGTTACTGATACCGGAGTTAGCTTGAATGATAAAACAGTTAAGCAAAAAGTAAATGCGTTAAAGGATATAGAGTCCCATTATAATGCTTTGATTTTTGGTGAAACAGATATTGAGCAACTAAAACATTTGAAAGATATCGTTATATCTGATGAATTCTACAAAAAATATAAAGGCGTATCGGGTAGTTCAATTGACTACTACATTCGTTTTATTGAATCAAAGCCTACTGTACAAGAAAATGAATCCTTTACAATGGATGAATTTCTTTCGGATGTTTTTATCGAGAAGAAGGAGCTTATACAACTAATTTCTTTACTTGAAAATAAGAAGAATCTTATTTTGAAAGGTGCACCGGGAGTAGGTAAGACGTATATTGCTAAACGTTTAGCGTATGTAATGATGGAAGAAAAAGATGAAACGCGTGTCCAAATGGTACAGTTCCACCAAAGCTATAGTTATGAGGACTTCATTGAAGGGTTTCGTCCAAAAGCTGAAGGAGATGGATTTGAGCTGAAACAAGGTCCGTTTGTGAAGTTTGCTAGAAGAGCAGCACGGGATCCAGAACGAGACTACTTCTTCATAATTGATGAAATTAATCGTGGGAATATGAGTAAAATACTTGGGGAATTAATGATGCTTATCGAAGGGGATAAGCGAGGCGAACAAATCAATCTCCTTTATTCTAATGATAAGTTTTCTGTGCCATCGAATTTATACATTATTGGGATGATGAATACGGCAGATAGAAGCTTAGCTTTATTAGACTACGCACTTAGAAGAAGATTTTCGTTTTTTGAAATTAAACCAGCGTTCCAAAATGAGACATTTAAGTCCTATGTAAACGAATTAAATAGTCCAGAAGCTTTAAATCGTATTATTGATGAAATTAAGAGCTTAAATAATCAAATTGTTGAAGAGCTAGGGACAGGCTTTCAAATTGGGCATAGCTACTTTGTAGGTGATGCTTATAAAGTAGATACTGCAAATCGTGTAGAGGAGGTAATCGAATATGAAATTATTCCACAGTTATTCGAGTATTGGTTTGATGATGAACAGAAGGCAAACGATTGGGCTGAACGACTAAGAGGTTGTTACGATGGAGAGAAATAATAATATCCCAATTCGTAATATATACTATATGCTTTCCTATGCGTATCAAACGTTAAATCTTTCTGAGTATAAACAAATCGGGACAGAAAAGTTTGAGGACGTCAAAGAGCTATACGCAAAAATTTTATCGATTGGTATACCTGTTTTGGTTCGTGGAGGGTTAAGTAAGGATTATGTAAGTGTTGAAGAGACTTCCAATGTTATTAAGGGGAAAATTGATATCAATTCTACGATAAAGAAAAATGCCTTGGTAAATAAGAAAGTTGCAGTGGTTTATGATGAGTTCTCTGAAAATACATTGTTGAATCAAGTTATTAAAGGGACACTCGTTTACTTATCGCGCTCAAATAAAATAAGTAAAAAGATGCGTAGATTATTTTACGGTTTGCTGCCTTATTTTACAGAAGTATCAGATGTAGAGCTAGATTTGAAGCTATGGAAAAACGTTATATATAACCGCCAAAACATTCGTTACCAATTTATTGTAGATGTGTGTAGATATCTTTATGAGCGGTTATTATTTGATGAAAGCTCTACATCTCAAATGATGAAAGAGGTTCAAGATGAGCAAAGATTATCGTCTTTATATGAAAAGTTCATCTATGCATTTTTCAAACGTGAAACGAAATATAATGTATCCCATCCTCAAATTCAATGGATTGTTGATGATGATTTCACAGATGCATTACCGATTATGCAAACAGACCTTGTACTTCAAAAAGATAAAAAAACATTGATAGTGGATGCGAAATTTTATTCTGAGAATATGCTAGCAAGGTTTGAAGGTGGAGCTGCAAAACAAAAATCCAGTAACCTTTATCAAATATTCACCTATATAAATAATTGGAAAAAAGATCCAGACGAAACGGTTGCAGGTATGTTACTTTATGCGAAAACAACCGCATTAAATCAGCCTAACCATATTTATCACATTAAAGGTAATCAAATTATAGTTGTATCTCTAGATTTACAACAAGATTTTAGCAGCATAAAGGAAAACTTATTAGCATATGCCAATCAATTTTTTGCATAGCTCAACTCCCTTTATAACATTCATTTAAGAATCCCCTTCCAAGTAGGAGAAATCCTAAAGTATGGAAACGTCAAGGTTGAGCAAATTGAGGAAGGTAGTATTGTATTACAAGCAAAATATTTCCCTGATATTGTGCGTAAATTTCCTGAGAATACAGTAGAGATTGAAGCTGATTCTAACTTAAAAGTTACCATTTGTTCTGGAAAAGCTGAAATAAACTTTAATAAAAACATATACAAATCATATTTTCTTTAATAAAATATAATTAAATGTTTAATTATTGGGGAAAATATGGAGGTGTATGGAATTGAAAGAATTTAAACTAGCAGAAGCATTAAATCAGAGAATAGTTGATGGGTTGATGGAGGGGTATAGGGAGTATCTAGAGGTACGAAGGGAAAAGTCTAGAAACATGAAAGTTAGTGGTGCATATGCATGGGTTAAAGGTAATCATATTGATGATCAAGTAGCTAAAACTTGCTTATCATATGGGGTTGAAAGTAAACTAGCCAAGGCAGGGTTAACTTGGCAATATCTCCAATTCCAACACCAAGATGAAAAAATCCTATTTATTGTCAAGAATGCTCGATATTTTAATAGAGAACAGGTTAACAAAGGAAAAGATGCTAAAGGAAATACAAGAAATGCAAAGCTTTCTTATATGGAAGATTTAATGAAGATTAATTCAGGTATTGACTTTAACCATTTAAAAACTGATAATTCTTTTGACACAGTTCAACTGGAATTATTAGAAGAGAATTTTCTGAGTGAAGAAGATAACATTGAGATTGCTAAAATAGAATCTGATTATGATGTTTTTTATATAGTAACATATGAAATTGATGAGAATCAGATAATTGTGTTTTGCAACCTAAAAGGTTACAAGATTGCAATGAAAAGGTTAGAACTTTGCCAGCCCATATTTTATTATGATTGATGATTCGAAAGCGCATGTGTGACGCGATAACTATCTCCAGTA
>NZ_RBZO01000055.1 GCF_003628445.1 Oceanobacillus bengalensis | reverse complement strand
TTTATTACATAGAATTGAATGAATTGGATTAGTTGGAACGCCGTATGCGGTGAAAGTCGCACGTACGGTGTGAACAGGGGGAAAAGGGAGCGATAACTTCAAACCCTTACCTATCTGTATCTAGAAGGAATAGAATTGATTTGTGCTGAACAAACGGGTGCAATATTTCAATAGAGCCATTTTCTTATTGTACGAACCGATCGGGGTGTGGTTCGAAGTTAGCTTGTTATTTTGCTATAAGAAGGAGGTCGCATCTATTTTATTGAAGTTTAGAGGGAGAATTCCCTAATAAGGAGGAACATATGAATTGTGAAAGTGTTTTACATCAAATTGAAGTAGCTGTCCAAACATTAATAAAAATAATAAGTAAATTAGAAGAAGCTGATTTACAAAAAAGGCCAACAACTAATAAGCAGTCTATTGGGGAGTTACTGGAGCACATTGCAGTAATTTGTGAAGCTGACTGGCGTATTTCTAAAGAGGCAACCCAAGAGGAAATGGAAACATTTTATTCTAATGTATCATATAAAACTTTAGAATCAATAGAAGATGGCTTAATTACAAATTTTAAATCATTAAAAAATAATTATATGAAATTATCGGACACAGAACTACTATCTCGTACCACGTCATATTGGGGTGTGACTTATACAAGGTATGAATGGTTGTTAGAAATATTAGCACATGTTTATCATCATAGGGGGCAATTACACTCTATACTTGTTCACTCTTACAATAAAGATCCTAGAATTTTAATGTTTGAATAATTTTTTTCGACTAAATGGTGCAACAAGGCTACCAACAAAACAATCATCTTTTATTTAATTGAAGGGGAAGAAGAGATATCCTAATAAGTATTTTTGTGTAAAAAAGGGGAGATCAAATGGAGAGAAGAATAGAAAAATTTTCTATAAATGGGTTAACTATTGAATATTCTATTATTGGTGAGGGTGAACCTGTATTTGTCATGCATGGTGGACATTCAAATTGTAATGAAGAGTTTGGATATAAAGCATTATTAGAGAATGGGTTCTCTATCGTTACCCCTTCAAGAGCAGGGTATGGAGGAACATCTAAGGAAATTGGAGAAAGTTTATCTACTGCGTGTGAATATTATTTGAAATTAATAAATCATTTAAAATTAAAGCAAATCCACCTAGTTGCTATATCCGCAGGAGGTACTAGCGGTATATACTTTGCTGCTAAATATCCAGAAATGGTTTGTTCACTTACCTTACAATCAGCTGTTACGAAAGAATGGCTTACTCCCAAGGATATAGAATTTAAAGTTGCGAGTGTAATATTTCGCCCCAAAATAGAAAAATACACATGGAAGTTATTATCTTTTATGAATAATCTATTTCCACGTTTTATCTTTAAACAAATGTTTTCCTCTTTTAGTAAACTTACACATAAAGAAGCAACGGGAATGGTAGTTAGGGAGGATATTGAAGCAATAAGAAAAATGAATAATCGACAACGCTCAGGATATGGTTTTTTAATCGATTTAGTACAGGTAAATGAGATATCTACTGAATATTTACAGGCTATAAGTTGTCCGACTCTTATTATGCACAGTAAACATGATGGATCTGTACCATTAGAACATCCCTATTTTGCCCATGAAAACATACCTTCATCTAAATTTTATCTACTTGATACATGGGGACATTTAATTTGGCTCGGTAAATCTTCAATAGAAACGGATGAAAATCTTATTAAGTTCCTTAAGTCTCATAAAACATTAACAACGCTTGAACCAGAGCGATTATCGTAAAATGGATGATCAATTAGAATTTATTATAGAGTGATTGTGTACTTAAACTCCAGGATGCAAGAGTTAAACAAGGTGATCATTATATTTGATTGCCTTTTTCTTCTGGAAATACCTATTAGAATATATAGAAAATTGTGTTATCATTGAATTGTAGAGATATCGAGCCCGGTGCAGGTTAGTGCAATAAATAGAAATATACGAATGGACATATTAGAGTTGAAATGAATGATACATCAAATGGGTTTGTATGGAGAATATTTCAAATCAATTAAAGAGGGAAAGAAAAAGGTTGAAGTACGCTTAAATGATGAAAAGAGAAGAAAGATTAAAGTCGGAGACACAATCGAATTTACTAAAGTTCCTGAACAAGATGAAATATTACAAGTAACAGTAACAGAACTAAAAATATACGATACATTTCAAGTAATGTACGAGGATATCCCTTTTCAAGACTTTGATTGTGAAGGTTGGACAATGAAAGAAATGGTAGATGGAACATATGAAATATATACTCCCGTGCAAGAGAAGGAATGGGGAACATTAGCAATTAGAATTAAGTATTAAAGACGAATTACTTCACTAGAAGGATTAATGTTATTTTATGGGGAAGTTTTTGAACTAAGGGCGGTAAAGGAAAACAATAACTTTTAGTGAGGTGGATCTATTGGCAATAAAACAAGCAGAGATAAAGCTAGTTATAGGTGCAGGGGAATATAATAATAATCCAGGTTGGTTGCATACACAGGAGGAAGAACTTAATTTTCTAGAAGAAAATACATGGAATAGAAGATTTGACAATCATTCGATTACAGCAATTTTAGCGGAACACGTTTGGGAGCATTTAACTTATGAAAAAGGTATCGAAGCAGCAAAGATGTGTTATAAATTTTTAAAACCATCGGGATATATACGCTGTGCTGTTCCTGACGCATTCTTTAGAGATGAAACATATCAAAACATAGTTCAAATCGGTGGGCCTGGACCTAAAGACCACCCTGCAGCTAGTCATAAGATAGTTTACAATTATAAAATACTTGCAAAAATGTTTGAAACTGCTGGTTATGATGTTAAGTTACTTGAGTATTGTGATGAGGAAGGAAGTTTCCATCAAAATTTTTGGGATGGAGAGGACGGCGTGATTTTTCGTTCAAAGAAATATGACCCAAGAAACCACGGAGAAAAGTTAGTTTTTCCATCACTGATTGTTGATGCTTTGAAACTATAAATGATCAAATCTTTGTGAGGAAAGCTACTTAAACTATAAAGTGCAAGAGTCAAGCAAGGTGATCATTGTAGGGTTCCTTTTTGCTTTGGTTAAAACTAATAAAGTACTAGTAAGAATATTACGTTAGTTGCTGGCGGAAGTTACTAAGCTAATCGTGAAGAAGAGTTTAATAAAAGGTGGTTATAAAGTGGAATATGAATTAAGTTTAAAAAACAAAAGAGTAGGAGTTTGGTTATGGATAATGGTACCAGCCTTTATATTAACCTTTGTCTTGTTTGCTTATTTACCTAATGAAATTGGCATCGTTCCTGTTTTACCGCTAATTATTGGTTATTTCACTTATTTATGTTGGGCATTTTTGGAAAAGAGAAAGCAGAAGTAACTTGTTAAAGTAATGGGTGTCTTTTCTGAAATAAGCAACAGTTGATATTATATTATTCGAGCAGTAATGGTTAGTAACCAGGTAATTATCTGGATTGAGGGGATTTTTTGAAAGATACTTTTGGAGTTTATCATATTGGAATACCTATTACATAATAGGATTTATTCTACTAATAAGAATATCCTTGGACATTATGAACCCAAACTCAAGGGAAAAAATAGATATAAAGAAACTTTAAGTATTATATTCTTTATCATTTTCACCAACGTTACAGTATGGTTGCTTTCAAATCTTCTATTTTACTTATGAAAGTTAATGGATCAACGAAAGGGTACTTATATTAAAATGCATTCTTCCAAATAGGACACTTTCCTGGAATAAGAAGTGGTATGCACCCTATTCTATTCAGAAACATCTTGACTAAAATCAAGTTGAAATTGTCTCTAATTAGCAAAGAGAGGAGTGTTACATAGTGACAAGAACCAGAAAAAGGAGAAATGAAGGGTTGACATTAGTATCTGTAATTGGAGGGGGAGTAGCAGGGTGGGTGGTTAATACTGGATTAAGTATTTTGACCGATGCTGATATGACCCACCTTTACGGAATATCAATATTTTTAGGTATTATTGTTGGTTTATTATGGGATATAACAGATAAATTAAATAGAAATTTGAAATAAATATTATAGTTGGTTACAAGAATTAAATGTTTGGTCAGAATTATAAAAAATTGAACTTAAAGTAACTGATGCAATTGTTGAAGAGGGCATATTAGTATAGCTCGGGGGTTTTGTTGATGAGATTTGAGCCAATTGATATAGAGAAACACCGAACAGAAGTAATAAGATTTAGAAAAGATTCGTTTAGAGTTAGCTTTGGCGATACATCAAACTTAGGAGACGAAGAAGCGTATTTAATTTGGTTAAGAGAAATGACCAGTAAATTTCCAGAAGGCTTTGTTTTAGTTGAAATAGAAGGCGAGTATATTGGTCAGATTGAATTAACAATTCGAGAATATGATGGTAAGATCATTGTTATCTATTGTTTTCTGTTTGGTATGACCAAAGTCAACTTGTAATTGTTCACCCATAGGTGAATCTGGAATAGCTTCATAGATCCGTGGTGAAGTTTCTTTCTTTATTTTATAATCCTCTCGCAATTCTCTAACATACGATCGAACAGTGCTTTCTCCTACCTCTAAATCCTCGTATTTCTCTTTTAACCAATCATCTACTTGTACAGCAGACATATCTGAATGTTCTCTCAACCATGATAAGATAAGCTCCTTATGGGGATCTAATTTCTTACTTCTTGTTTGAATTGATTCTAACCATTCAGCCATATCAGAGGGTGACTTTTTCAGGTTACGATAAACCGTTGATCTTGATATTCCTAGTTTTTCCGCCACTTTTGACTTACTAAATCCCTTTTTAATTAACTGACGTATTTCCATATACATTTCCCACTTATCCACCTTTTGCGACCTCCACTGACGATGTTTATTGATATAAACATTTTACAATGGAAAGCACTAATTTTTATTGGTATTTTTGGGTAATGAGTGTTTCTATTTATCTAGCAAAAACTGTCTACTTTTGTTTAGCAGTCACAACAATCCATGTTAAAGTTAATATTTTTGAAAATATGAACCTAATAGGAGTTGTTAATCGTCTAATAGCTGAATTTGAGAGAGAGGGGGGAGTAGAATGAACAAATCAGAAAAAGATTACATATTAGAAAAAATGATGATTGAATATGGGAATGAATTGGTGCGATTGGCATTTTCCTATGTGAAAGATACCGAGATAGCTAAGGATCTGGTTCAAAATACGTTTATTAAATGCTATAAAAACATCGATTCATTCCGGTATGACGCACAGATCAAAACATGGCTTTATCGTATTACAATTAACGAATGCAAAGATTATTTAAGAAGCTGGAATTATAAAAAGGTTCGGGTGAAGGATTTTATAAATGATACAACTCGGTCATTTTTACCTTCCACAGAAAAAACAGTTATTGATAAATATAAAGACAAGGAAATAAAGGATACCATCTTTTCTCTTCCAAAATTGTATCGGGAAGTGGTTTACCTATACTACTATGATTCTTTGAAAACAGAAGAAATCGCTGATGTTTTGGGTATTCCAGCTAATACAGTGAAAACCCGACTAAGAAGAGCAAAACAAAGATTAAAACCAATGTTAAAGGAGGCTAAATTTAATGAGGGATGATTTTTTTAACCATTCATCTGATTCGAAATTAACATTCACAAAAGAAGACCGTGATAAAGTTTTTGAGCAAATTAATAGAACAGAGAATGATAAAATGCAAAAGAAACCTTTTATTTCCTTTTCTAAACGTATTGCCTATTTTGCTGCTTCTTTAGTAGCGGTCGGATTAAGTATCTTGTTGTTTATACCGTCTATCTTTTCTGGGAATATAAATTACGAAGAAAATAACGGAACGAATCCGAATGGAGCAGTCGTTCAAAAAGATGAAAATTTTACCGCGTTATTAGCAATCAAAGATGAAAATCAAAGAATACCTCTAAACCTTTTACTAACTTATAATAAAGATAAAAATAGGATGAAAGTTCTATCGATTCCACGTGATACGTATGTTCCGATATCAGATAACGACGGAACGAATGATAAATTAACACACGCTTATGCCTACGGTTCAGAAGGAGCGGAAAGTGTAAAAACAACTGTCTCAAACTTTTTTGATATACCTATTGATTATTATGCTGTTATCGATTTAAAAACCTTTTCAACAATGATTGATTCCGTGGATGGTATCAATTACGACATTGAAGAGGATATACGAGTGAGAGCAATATCGCAAGCTGCTTTTGATTTAGAACAAGGAACCAATCATTTAAACGGGGAAGAGGTAGTGGCATTAATGATGGATGCTACATATGGAAGAAGTATGGGGGAGGAAGACCTTGTAAACCTCTTAAATGCTGTCATCAATAAAGTAAAAAACGAAATTCAACAAACTGAATTAGAAGAAATTACGCGTGAAATTGAAGGCAATGTTCCAATTGACCAATTATTTATGAATGAAATGGAAATTCCTTCATTACAATCGGTATCATTAATCGATGGAATGAAATCTGTAACGATAGATGGGGCTTTCTATTTTAAAATAGAGAAGGAATTTTTAAGCGATGTTTCAGAAGAGTTAACAACATGGAACTAAACTTGGATTAGCAAATTATTTAAATGACTGGTGCATTAATGGGATGGGAAAAGACTATATGTTGAAGTTGGACGTCAGTGGGCAGATTTTACAATAGGGAAAAAGGATAATCTAACCCCTTCTAATGATTTAATTATTATTGAAAGGTATTTGTAAGAGCAGGTAGTTTTTTGTATAAGGAACTGCATCTTGTTTTGTTATAGTTACAGGTTAATGCAATAAGTATGCGGGTTTGAGATTAAATATACTACTCGGAATCTTAATATATTTTACATAGTGAAAGGAATGGTTTGACGGATGAAAAAACGAACAAAGAATTTTTACTTTAATGTTGTGTTACTATTCTTTGTAGGGATACTAACAGGTTGCGCTAACGATGGAAATGAAGAAACCACAACGAATTCTTCAGAAAACAATTCAGTTTTAGAATCAACAGAGGAAGATACAACCAAAACAGATGAAAATGCGTCAACGAGTGAAATAGTGGAATCAAACACTGATGAGGCAAATGACATCTCTTCGGAAGAAACTGACAAGGATGATTCGGGTCATACACCATCTGAAAATAGTGATTCAAATGTCGGCGATAAGGAAGACAAAGAAACACTATCTCAGTATTCAAGTGAACAAATTGAATACGCTCGTGTTTGGCTACAGCTTGGAGCGAATCAAGATATAGATGGATTGTACGTTCAACATATTCCGGCTGGTACCCCACTTAATCCTAATGATGAAACCAGTCTTGAATATCCAGAGGATGTTATCCAGTTAGCAGGTGGTCGTTTAGTGGATGGATCTGTAACCTATAGTGGGAATGGCGATGGTACGATTAATGAATACAACGTTCCTTTACGATGGGATGGCAATTACCCAGCCGGCGAAAAATTCTATACAGATATTATTAATCATACAGAGTCAGTGTACATTGATACGGGGAACGACGAAGATGTCATAGAATTAATTAAATTAACAAATATACAGTAAAAAGCAACGATGCAATTATTCTATAAGGTAATCGCATAATGTGCTAACGCGTGCATTAATGCAGTAAGGAGATTGTCAATATGGTAATCTTTTTTCAATTAATGGAGCGATTTAGTTGAATAAGAAATTGAATAAAGACCGCATATGTACATATTAGATTAAGTAGTTCAGATAACGTGGAGAAAAATTACAATCACAGGTTACAAAACATATAATTAGCCAATCAAATAACGATGCAAATAGTACCCAAAAAGGCTTGAGGATATATTTGAACCTCAAGCTTTTTGTCTTTCAAATGGTATATTAGCTATTTAATTGAAGCCCCCCGTTAAACAACAATTCCATTTTACTTTTTAAAAATAGATGTATCTTCAATACGAATGGAATGGACCACTCCACAATTCAAGCAAAATGTATAAATCTTATTAGAGCCTTTAAGTGACATTTTAATCGGTTTTACAGGCATATAATCTGTTGCTTCCGTAAAGTCAACACTTCCACAATTAGTACACTTTTTATCTTCCAATTACCTCGCCCCTTTACGATTTAAAATATTATTTTCCCCTAAACTGCCTGTGAGTTTGTGGTTTGAATATTTTGAAATATATAACTGTATTCTAACACATAATCAATATTGATCCTTGAACTTTTCAATATAGCTGAGAATCGACATGCCAATTAACAACTAAAATAGCACCCGTGTTTGCACGGCGATACGATCTATTGTCAAGGCGCTATTAGGGCTGCTATTTGCTTACTCCATTTACTGTTTACGGATAAAATAAATTACCAGGAGAAATCTAAGTGAAAAAGTTATAGGAGTGAGCATCTTGAAGACAGTGATTTCCTTCTTTACGATTTTAATAATATTTGCCACAAGTAACAACATAGTTAATGCTGAACCCCAAGTACCAAAGGAAATTAAGCCCTATGCGGAAGACTGGTATGTTACACCGGAAGATATAATTTGGGATATTATATTTCCGGTAATCGATAAAAGGGTAACAAAAGAGTATGAAGGAAAAGAGGATTTAAGTTTTGGGTGGAAGAAACAGAGGATAGTTAATATTGTTTATAACAACAATCATTCTTATGATATTTCTGTTAGGGTTCAAGTTCCTGAGAATAACAACGATCCATTTGAATATGCAGAAGACTTGGTTAAGGTAAGGTTATCTCCATCTTGTGATAGTCCTAAAATTAGGTGTAGTCATGGATTTGGTGTAGAAGTGTTAGAATACAAACGCTTAGAACAATAACAAAATTGATAAGGTGTTACCTTGATTGGTGATTCTAGAAGGAGAAGTACCCTTTCTTGTTGAATTTACTAAAAGGGAAGTTTACAAGAATAGGTTTGGAAAAGAGTTAGTGGCATGAATGCCAATGACTTAGAGCCTCTGTGAAGTAAATTACTTAAATTATTGGGTGTTCTTTAGCGAAATGTCTAATAGGAGGCAATTCATAATGACAATGAATAATGATAAATCAAATATTGGATATACATTATTCAAGCCAACAGGTGTAAAACATGAATATCTATCGGTTGATTTGCAGAATAAACTAGTAACTGCAACGGTTTCATATAATGACAGAGTTTATTTAACTGTTTTTGTAAACTTAAAAACAGATACAGTTACAGTTGATGGAAGTATTGAAGAGTTACAAGGAATTTCAATGGATAAGGAGTCCTACATAAAGATGTTTAGGAGAGAAGCGGAATTCTTTGTTGCAAACAATATATCTAATCCAAAGAAATACTATGAGCAGTATAAATAATTCTTATTGTGCTAACTGTGTCGATTGGTGAAATAAAGGAGTAGTTAGCAAAATATAAATAAATGTAAATAAAGAGGTGCGATTATAGTTAAAAGGGGGCATTTATGAAAATGAGTGAAAAGACATATCTAAGTATAGAAGAAATTATTTCATTACCAACCTTATCAAGTATAAATATAAGTGATGATGGCCAAAAAGTAGCATTTGTCAAAAGATTAGCTAACTGGAAAGACAATAAATATAGGAATAATGTATGGATATATGAAAAAGATAAGGGGCAGTGTTACCCATTAACAGCTAGGGATATTGATAGTACATGCCCATTATGGTCTCCAGATTCTAGAGATATCGCATACCTTAGCCCAGTTGGTGACGGGGATAATAAGAAAAATCAAATCTTTGTTCAGTCAATAGATGGTTATAGTGGGGTTCAAATTACTGATGAGAAAGAAGGGGTCAGTAAATTCAAATGGGAGCCTACTGGCAAGGGATTGTATTATATTTCACAGTCAAAGGAATCTGAGGCAATCAAGAAACGTAAGGACCTATATGGAGACTTTCATCATATCGGTAAGGACTATCGGAATAATTGTCTATATTACATTGAAGTAGAAAAAGTGATTCAAAATAATAAATATGAACGAGAAAATAGCATTGCTTATCAACTAACGGACGGTGAGAATTTTCATATCCTTGAATTTGATATTTCCAATGAGGGGGAAAAAATTGTCTTCAATGCTACACCAAGCTCACATATGGGAGATTTTATTAATGGAGACCTATACATACTAGATATTAGAGCTGGAGAGCTCCAAAAGATGAATATAGATAAGTTGTTGGGAGAGAGTGTCTGCTTTTCTCCTGATGGCAGCAAAATATGTTATTCAGCAAGTATAAGGGAGAAGGACTACTATAAGACCCGTATACAAGATAATACGCTAGAAATATATGATATTGAAAATGAAGAGCGAGTGCAACCTTTAACAGATTTTGATAGTACGGTTATTCCATTACAGTGGACAGCTAAAGGGATTTTAATTCGATGGCAAGATAAGACTAATTATCTTATTGGGTTGTTATCTGAAGATGGCACTGTGGAAAGGTTAAGCGAAAAAGTGGACAATTTTATAATGGATGCTTCTATCACAAGGGATGGAAACCATATATCCTATATTAAGGCTAGAACAAATGAAACCTTTGAAATCTATTTAGGTGATAAAAAAATAACGAATGAAAATAGCCTTTTCAAAGGGAAACTTGTATTTCGCAAGTGAAAAGTGAGCCATTTCGCAAGTTAATTTTGAGCCACTTTATCAGCACTTGTTTTTATCCATTCTTCGGTTTCTTTCATTCTAAAAGAAGGACCATTCATGTT
>NZ_RBZO01000054.1 GCF_003628445.1 Oceanobacillus bengalensis | reverse complement strand
TCTGGAAATTCTGTTTCTCTCTTTCTTCCAGTCGTTACACCTCAGTGTCGTCTCTGTCCTGAAAAGAAACAGAAATAGGCGCTGATGTCAGCACCTTGTGCAACTGCCCGTCGCACAAAAAGCTCCTAAATTTAGGAGCTTTTTATTATAAGGCTTATTTACTATTATTACGGTTACGGCTGTTTTGGAATTTACCTTTACGGTTTCTTCCACCTTGATTGCGGTTGCCACCTTGGTTTCTTCCACCTTGATTACGCCCACCATAATAACGTTTATTATTTGATCTTCCGCTACCTTGTGCTTTCTTAACACTAATAGGTGCAACAGAAGAAATTTGTACTGGTGTATCTCTGCGTTCTTTTGTTAACATTTTCAAAGCTGCAGCAATTACTGTGATAGAATCATTTTCTTGTAGCAATTCATTTGCTGCTTCATGATAATCTTTCAATTCCTGTTGATTAATTGTCTTTTGCAACTTATCAATTGTTACCTGTTGTTTACCTCTTTGTGCATCTTTATTTGTTGGAGGCATCAAACGTTTCATTTTACTTTTTGTAACTTTTTCAATCAAGTGTAACTGTGCCATTTCTCGCGGTGTGATGAATGAAATTGCTTCACCTGTTCTACCCGCACGACCCGTACGACCGATTCGGTGTACATAGCTTTCTGGGTCTTGAGGAATGTCAAAATTGTAAACATGTGTAACACCAGAAATATCTAAACCACGTGCAGCAACATCTGTAGCTACAAGTACATCGACACGCCCGTTTTTAAATTTGTTTAAAACAGACATACGTTTACCTTGCGTTAAATCACCATGGATTCCTTCTGCACGATATCCTCTAGCTTGTAAACCTTCTGTTATTTCATCTACACGTTTCTTGGTACGGCTAAATACGATCGCTAAATCTGGAGAGTTAATATCCAGGTGATTATTTAATGTTTCAAATTTGTGCTTTTCTGGTATCTCAATAAAGAATTGATCGATATTTTCTACCGTCATTTCTTTCGCCTTTACTTTAACTTCTTTTGGTTCCTTCATTAAATGGGTTGCAATATCACGAATTTCCTTCGGCATTGTTGCTGAGAATAGTAATGTTTGTCTATCTTCTGGCATTCCTTTTAGAATTTCACGAATATCATCAATAAAGCCCATGTTTAGCATTTCATCTGCTTCATCTAAAATAGCAATTTGTACATTGCTAATATTAATCGTTCTTCTTCTCATATGGTCGAGAAGCCTACCTGGTGTTGCAACAACGATTTGTGGACCGTCTTTTAGTGCACGAATTTGTCTATCCATATGCTGCCCACCGTAAATTGCTAAAGCTCGTATTCCTTTAAATTTAGCTAAACGATTTAATTCCTCTGCAACTTGAATTGCAAGTTCTCTTGTCGGTGCAATTGCAAGTGCTTGGATTTTTCTTAGTTTCGCATCAATCTTATCAATTGTTGGAATACCGAATGCTGCTGTTTTTCCTGTTCCTGTTTGTGCTTGACCAATAACATCATTGCCTTCTAGAGCAAGTGGAATGGTCTGTGCTTGAATCGGTGTTGACTCCTCAAATCCCATTGAATTCAATGCTTTTAGTATTTGGGTTGAAACACCTAGTTCGTTAAATGTAGTCACCTAATTGTCTACTCCTTTTTTTGTGAAAATTTTTCGCAAAAGAGGCCCTATATTTTTCTCATACTTTATTTTTTTAAATAGTTTTTCCAGCCTTGATAAAAGGTAAACACATATCATGTATTGAATAGAAGATTTAAAAAATCGAATCAAAAATCTTTTTTTCCGATTGGTAAAGTATAAAAACGGCGTCACCAGAAATTGGTAAGAGGCCTCAATAACTATGCAAGTTATATCATAACACACTTAAGTTCATGATATCCACTAGACAGTAAGTGATTTTTCTTAACTAGCATGTTAAAATAAATCTATTCATTGTCTCATTAAACAGAGAAAGGGAAGGTCTTTTATGCGGATCCCTCCGTTTAATCCATATATAGCACTAGTAATTGGTGTGATTTCCGTATCAGCAGCAGCTGTTTTCGTTAAGTTAGCAGATGGTGCTCCGGCAGCAATTATAGCGAATTATAGGTTGCTATTTGCAGTACTCATCATGTCTCCGATTATCTTTACGAAATACCGGCATGAATTACAATCAATTAATAAGAAAAATTGGACCCTCTTGTGTTTTGCTGGTGTGTTTTTAGCCATTCACTTTATTCTTTGGTTTGAGTCTCTAAACTATACTTCCGTCACGAGTTCTGTTGTACTAGTAACCATGCAACCACTATTTGCCTTTATCTTAACTTACTTTTTCTTTGGGGAAAGATTCTCTCAGGGTACGATCATCAGCATTATTATCGCTATTCTTGGAAGCGTTATTATCGGATGGGTAGACTTTCTCAAAAGTGGAACGGCACTTTTCGGTGATATTCTTGCTTTACTCGCGGCAATCTTAATGGCTGCATACCTTATACTTGGACAACAAACCAGAAACAAATTATCATTAATGACATATACCTTCATTGTGTATGGCGTAAGTTCAATCACATTATTTTTCTATAATTTAATCATGCAACACTCCTTTATTCATTATCCTATAGAATATTGGGCAATTTTTGTTGCCTTAGCCATTATCCCAACCTTACTTGGCCAATCGTTATTTAATTGGGCACATAAATGGCTTAGTCCTGCAACCGTTTCGATGGCCATTATCTTTGAACCCATTGGGGCAACAATCCTTGCGTACCTTATTTTAAATGAGACGGTCACAGGGTCTCAAGTTCTTGGTGGAACAATTGTAGTTTTCGGTTTATTTTTATTGATTTTAAGTACATCTCGTAAATCCAGTGTTACAATATCAAAAAAGATAAGAGACTAAAAAAGTAGGTGAATACATGAATATTCAATTAATGACAGATAGTGGTGCTGATATTCCAAAACGTTTACAAGAAGCATTAGACATTAAAATCGTACCTTTATACTTACACTTTAGCGATGGCGGGTACAAAAGTGGAGTTACATTAGATTTAGCTGGCTATCATCAAAAAGTAAAACAATTAAAAGAATTACCAAGGTCAGCAGCACCTAGTCCAAGCGATTATTATGAAGCGTATAAAGAGATAGATCCAGATACCCCCATCCTTATGTTAAGCATTTCGGCTGGTTTAAGCTCTACCTATGAAAATGCAGTAACAGGCAAAAAGATGCTTCTTGAAGAAGAGCCTAACCGAAAAATAGAAATAATCAATACAAAGACTGCTTCATGCGGTATGTCGCTTTTATTACATGAGGCTGGTGAAAAGATAAAAGAAGGATACGACCTTTTAAATCTTGCTAACCATCTAACTGAAAGAGTAGAACAAACAACAACACTATTTGTTTTAAAAACATTAGAAAATTTAGTTCTAGGCGGCCGTTTGGATAAAGTAAAAGGAACAATTGCCAAAACACTTAATATTAAATTGTTAATGCGTGCTAGTGATGAAGGAACAATTGAAGTAACAGAGAAAGTTCGTGGTGACAAGAAATCAATTAGAAAATTTATTGATCAAATAGGTGAATACACGAAGGATTTTGAAGATAAAATTATCTCGATGACACATTGTAATGACGAAAACCGTGCAAAAAAGGTTCTTTCTGAAATCCGAGAGAAATATGCTTTTAAGGATGCTTACCTCACAGATACTGGACCATTAATTTCAACATATGGTGGTGAAGGTGCACTCGTTATCTCCTTCTTTAAAGATAAATAAAAGGAAATCGGTGTCTTGACCGATTTCCTTTTATTTTATTTAATGTACTTCTATTTCCTTACTTCGACTACAAAGAAAATCATAAACCATATGATTTAACGTATCTTTGTCATCACCAAGACAAATTTGGTGGCGAGAACTATCAAAAAGAACAACTTCCTTTTCCTTTGAATCGATTTCCTTGTCAAGATAATAAACGGTCTTGTACGGTACCATACCATCTTGCTGACCCTGTGCAATGAGTACAGGAACCTTTACCTTTTTAAGATATGGTCTTGTATACTTAACTAATTTCATAAATTCAATATTTGCCTTCATTGGTACCATTCCAAGCTTATTTTTATAATGTAAGTATAGTTTGTTCTTGTTTAATATTCCCTTAAAGCCATCTCCAACAACCATTCCAATGTCAAGTGCAATTTGTTTGACTGATAAGTATTTTCTCGAAGCAGATAGTAATACAAGCTTATCTATTCTATATTTTGCCGCTAAATAGGCAGCAATCATTCCTCCCATTGAAAAACCAATTAAATATATTTTATCATACTCTTTTCTCATCCTATTTAATGCAGTTTCCGCTGCGGTTATCCATTCCTTGTAAGAGGCTCCTTTTAAATCAAGCTCCGTACCATGACCAGGCAATGTAGGAATCTCAATATGCCAATCTGTTCTTTCCTTTAGATAATCTGCCAATGGATTTACTTCATATGGTCCGCCAGTAAACCCATGAATAACCAAACATCCAATCATAAGAATCACCTCGCTCTTGTGAGAATTGAATGTTTTTAAATTTTAACAGTTATTTTATAGCTGCTATGCATTCTTATCCTCTCTATTATTCGAGAATTTATTAGCTAAAATTTTAAAAACGAATTACTGATTTGGGCTTTTCCGATTTTGTAGTAGAAGCTGATTTTAATCAGCTTCATGCTCTAAAGCTTTTTAAGAAACCATTGAATTGCTGAATAATCGGAGCTACCTGATGATAGGTACTTGCCAGTTGTCCTACAGTGGTTAAAACTTTATCAAAATCTAATTGTCCACCATCCTTTTGAAATTGCGAAGCTAGATTTGGTTGCTGCTGCATATTCGCTTGTTGATTCATTTCTTGTCCCATTGGTTGTTCAACATCATATGGTGTGTTATTTGGCCAATTCATTGGTTGCTCTGGCTTTTGGAAATAATCGTAGGGCGTTTGATTCGGATTTTGCTGAAACTGGGAAGGATAGTCCTGTATTGGTACATCTTGATGAAACGCTTGACCATAGTATTCATAAGGCATAAAAGAGCGATAATTTGGATGTGGACGAGGAGTTTGATAATAATGATTTCTTTGCATCATAAATAACACCTCTTTATATTCATACCTATTATAAAATATGATTGCTTGCATAAAAGTGTGTATCCCGATATTTGTTGAGAGGCTTTTATATAAACAAGTATTTCAGCAATTAATACTTATTAGATTTCATAACAAAAGACAAACATTTTTCGACAAATATAAAGATAATGTATGTAAATTATCTGTAAAAGCACAAAAATGTACTAGCAATTTTCGCCAAAATAGTATTTAATAAATAGGAAAGATACTATATTTTCTAAATACACAGAAGGGATAAGATGAAAAAATTATTTAGTCTTATGCTAGTACTTGCATTAGCACTTGTTCTAGCAGCATGTGGTGGATCTGATGACACAGATACAAGTAACGGAGTAGAAGGAACGGACGATACAGCTAGTGAAGCAGAAGAAAGCGAAGGAATGATTCCTGAAACATTAGTTATTGGATTTGTACCATCACAGGATTCAGATACAATTGCTGATACAATTGAACCTCTAGCAGAACGATTAGGAGAAGAATTAGGAATTGAAGTTCAAGGTCAAGTAATGACTAACTATAATGCTTTAGTTGAAGCTATGGGAGCTAACCAAGTACAAGTTGGATTTATCCCTGCATTCGGCTATGTTTTAGCAAACGAACAATATGACGTCGAAGTAATTCTTAAATCCATTCGTTATGATTCAGGTACATATAAAGCACAATACGTCGTGCGTGCTGATTCTGGTATTGAAACCCTTGCAGATTTAGAAGGTAAAGTTTGGGCTTATGGTGACCAAGGCTCTACATCAGGATACCTATTCCCGGCAAATGAATTAATGGAAGAATTCGGCTATGATACAGCTGCTGAATTAGAAACTGAATTTTTTAGTGGAACAGTACAATCTGGTGGACATGATAACTCTGCACTTGCAGTTTATAATGGTGATGCTGACGTAGCAACAACTTTTGATGATGTTCGTACAGAACTTGAAGAAGAATACCCAGATGTCATGGACAAATTAACTATCTTAGATTACACACAAGAAATTCCGAATGACACAATTTCTGTTACAAAAGAACTTGATGATGAATTTGTTCAAAAAATTAAAGATGTATTCCTTTCTTTCAATGAAGACGATGAAATGATTAAAATCATGAATGAAGTTTATAACTGGGATGCAATCGACGAAGCTAGTGACGAAGAATATCAAGTAGTTAAAGATACGTATGCTAAATTCAAGGATAACATTGAACTTTAATATTGATTAACCAGTAAGGGGAGATTACCTCCCCTTTTTTTCCTGACTTACTATAAATCTACTGTAAATAATTACATAAGCATATCAATGGAGGATACATAGAATGATAGAATTCAAGGATGTTAATCTTGTATACCCAAATGGGACTCAAGGATTAAAGAATGTTAACGTTAAAATAAATGACGGAGAGTTTGTCGTCATTGTTGGATTATCTGGTGCAGGAAAATCTACTTTTATTCGCAGTATTAATCGACTAGTAACTCCAACCTCAGGCTCTCTTCTAATAGATGATGAAGATATATTAAAATTTCATGGCAAAGATTTACGAAAACTCCGTACAAAAACTGGCATGATTTTCCAAAACTATAATTTAGTCAAACGATCTAATGTTTTAAAAAATGTTTTAGCTGGTCGTTTAGGACATACAGGAACATTACGTTCCATTTTAAATCTATATAGTAAGGAAGATATTAGTCTAGCATATCGAAGCTTACAACGTGTTAATATCGATGAAAAAATATATAACCGCGCGGATGAACTAAGTGGTGGACAACAACAACGTGTTAGTATTGCACGTGTTCTTACACAGCAACCAAAATACATCTTAGCTGATGAACCTGTTGCATCGCTTGACCCACCAACATCACATCAGGTAATGACTTACTTAAGGAAAGTCAATAAAGAAGACAATATTACTACTATTGTTAACCTTCACTTTATCGATATGGCAATGGAATATGCGGATCGAATTATCGGTATGCGTGCTGGAGAGGTTGTATTTGATGGACCTGTATCTGAGGTTTCTGAACGTACATTTGAAGAAATCTATGGTCGCTCCATTCGCGAGGATGATATGCGTGGGGGGGCAAATGAATCGTGACAAAAGAAAACAGTTCATTAACTCCTAAGAAAGTACCATCGATTTATCCATCTAGGACGAAGAAACAGGTTACCTTTATTTTTCTTGTAATACTCGGTATATACCTGTTTAGTATGTATTGGACACAAAGAGAGATGGTTGGCGGCATTGGTGGAGCACTTGGGAACATGTATACGGTTATCGAGAAGTTTTTCCCTCCAAACTTTGCAGTTCTTCCAGCACTTTTGGACCCAATGATTCAGACGATTCAAATGGCTATTATTGCAACAACCGTTGCAGCGATTTTAACCATACCTTTAGCTATATTATCAGCACAAAATGTAACAACATTTAAACCTATTTACTATGTAACAAAAACGTTTTTAAATCTTTTACGTACGATTCCAGACCTAGTATTGGCGGTAATCTTTGTAGGATTATTCGGCATTGGTTTATTCCCGGGTATTTTGGCTTTAGTAATCTTCTCCTTAGGAATATTAGCTAAATTAGTTGGAGAAACCATAGAATCTGTTGATATGAACCCATTAGAGGCGATGCGTGCTTCTGGAGGAAACCCGCTTCAAGTTATCTGGTATGCACTTGTGCCACAGGTTTTACCACAATATACATCCCTAGTACTATACGTTTTCGAAATTAACATACGTGCATCAGTCGTATTAGGTTATGTAGGTGCAGGTGGTATCGGACTTATATTAAATCAACAATTAGGGTTCTATAACTATCCGAATGCCATGGCAATTATCATTGTTATTTTTGTAGTTGTTATTATTATTGAATATATTAGTAATAAACTAAGGGAGGCCCTAATCTAATGGAAAATCTAATACTCCCTCCTAAACCTAAGAATTCATTATTTAAAAAGATTAAGGTAATCGTTATTACTATTTTAGTTATTGCATTATATCTATGGACCTTTACAAGTATTGACATTGACTGGGGACGTGCTATAGAAAGAGCACTCAATAACTTTCAAAGAGTAATACCTCGTCTATTTAGTCCAGATTGGTCAGCAGCTGGAGAAGTTGCACTTTCTATGCTAGAAACAGTATTTATTGCTTTTGCCGGCTCCTTAATGGCTGCACTTCTATCGGTGCCTTTAGCATTTTTAGCCGCAAACAATATGATGGGCAAATATCTTTCTGTAATAGGAAAGTGGATTTTATCTGCTGTACGTGCTTTTCCAGATTTAATCTTAGCAATTCTTTTTGTCGTTGCTGTTGGTCCAAATGCCTTCGCTGGTGTACTAGCCATCGCGATTGGTTCAACAGGTATGCTGGGGAAAATGTTCTCAGAAATTATTGAATCCATCGATATGCAAGTTGTTGAAGCCATGCAAGCGAATGGAGCAAATAAAATACAGATTCTGTTCTATGCGGTTATGCCACAGATTATTCCTGAATTCCTGTCCTATGCTATTTATCGTTTTGAAGTAGATATTCGTGCTTCATCCATCCTAGGTATTGTAGGTGCTGGAGGTATTGGTACAATGATCATCTTCGCATCGAACAATCGGAACTGGAATGAAATGGGAATGATCTTACTGGCAATTATTGTAGTCGTTACTATTATCGACTTTGCTTCTTCTAAAATTAGAAATAAAATTGTCTAACATACTTATGAGGCTGGGACAAAAGAAATTTAGTAAAGAAAAATCCGAACTATGAGTTTAAATCCTCCATTAAATTCAAATTAATGGAAGACTTTGTATAGACTTCGGATCTATTTAATTTGACAGTTTCGTTCATATCAGTCTACGCATTCTGCCTACGCTATATTGAGTGCTCTAGATGTTATTAAAGCTATCGAACATAAAATTACGTTCTGGGCAGTTTTTCCTCGCAAAAGCATCGTTTTTTTAGTGGAAATCCAGTAGAGCAGGAGCTTAGTGGAGGAAAGACACGAAGACTCCTACGGGAGGCTCACCAGCCGCCCGTGGAAAGCGAAGTGTCTTTCCGGAACGGAGTGCTTAAAACAATTCTGAATTAAATATATCTACACTTTACATCAACTATGAATTAATATTCAATTATAGAAATTAACATTCGAAGATTCCTATGCTATAATATTCGTTTTTTGATTGAAAGGTTTTAGTTTTGTCCCAGCCCCATCTTATTTACATAGAGAGGATGCATTACTTTGAAGAATTTATCTACAATTACCTTGCTGTATACGAGTGACATCCACGGAAATGCCATGCCTATTCTTTATGGTACAAATAAGAAAGTTGACGCGGGCCTTGTTAAATATGCAACTGCTGTTAAAAAGGCCCGTCAGAACAACGAAAACGTTATTGTTCTCGACAATGGCGATTTAATCCAAGGCACACCACTTATGACTCACTACGTAAAAGAACATACAGATAAAGAAAATCCAATGATTGGCATTATGAATCAAATCAATATTGATGCTGGTGTTATTGGAAACCACGAATTCAATTTCGGAGAGCAAATATTAGCTGATGCTATTGAACAATCGAATTATCCATGGTTGTCAGCAAACATTATTAATACGGAAACAGGAAAACCACAGTTTGGTCCACCTTACATAATAAAAACATTGGAAGACGGAATCAGAGTAGCAATTGTCGGAGTCACCACACACTACATTCCAAACTGGGAATCACCGAATCATATTAAAGGACTTACTTTTAAAGATGCTTTTTCTACGTTGAAGAATTGGGTTCAGTATATTCGCAAAAATGAGAGGCCTGATGTATTAATTGCTTCCTATCACGGTGGATTTGAAAAAGATATTGAGACTGGTGAGCCAACCGAAAGCTTAAGCGGCGAGAACCAGGGATATCAAATGTGTACTGAAATTGAGGGCATCGATATTTTACTTACTGGCCACCAGCACCGAATGCTAACAGGAATCATCAATGATGTACTAATTATTCAGCCAGGAAACAATGGTCAAGCATATGGCGAGATACAAATCACCCTAGAAAAGACTGATAAATGGCAGGTAGTACAAAAGGAAGCACATCTTCGTTCATTAGAGGATGTTGATGCTGATGAAAAACTATTAACATACATGAATGATCTAGAATCATCAACACAAAACTGGCTTGATCAACCTATTGGATATATTAATGGTGACATGACCATTCATGATCCGCTTATGGCAAGAATAAATAAGCATCCTTTTATTCAATTTATCCAAGATGTACAGGTGGATGCAAGTGGAGTAGATATCTCAGTCACTTCTCTGTTAAATAATAGCTCAAAAGGTTTCAATTCTGTTGTAACAATGCGGGATATTGTTTCAAATTATATGTATCCGAACACACTTATCGTATTGGAGCTTTCAGGCTGTGATATAAAAACTGCACTAGAGAAAAGTGCAGAATACTTTGAAGCCGGTAGCAATGGTGAAATCACCGTTAACCCTGTATTCGAGGCACCCAAACCTCAGCATTACAATTACGATATGTGGGAAGGTATAGACTACAAAATAAATGTAGCAAAACCAATTGGAACAAGAATTGAAAACCTTTCGTATCACGGAGAACGTTTAGGTGAGAATCAAAAATATCGGGTTGTATTAAATAATTACCGCGCATCAGGCGGGGGCAATTACAAAATGTTTCAAAACAAAACGGTAGTAAAGGAAATTCAAAAAGATGCTGTCGAGCTTATCCGAGCATATTTCGAGAAAAATAAAACGATTGAAGCATATGTAAGAAAGAATTTTGTTGTATATTGTAATTAAAACAAACGTTTGAACTAATTTTTCGGGTTTGTCAAATAAAGTGTGTAAATTAAAACTTACTCAAGATACTTTAAAACCCGTTCTTTTAGATTATCATGAAGGAGTAGTTGGTTCATAACCATTGCCCAGTTTTGGAAATGGCCAC
>NZ_RBZO01000053.1 GCF_003628445.1 Oceanobacillus bengalensis | reverse complement strand
ATATAGTTGTCTGGTAGTGATGGCGGAGAGGCCACACCTGTTCCCATACCGAACACAGAAGTTAAGCTCTCCAGCGCCGATGGTAGTTGGGGGTTCCCCTGCAAGAGTAGGACACCGCCAGACAACAGGAAGACAGGATACAATTTGTATTCTGTCTTTTTTGCTATAAAAAGGTACTCAGGTAGTATAAGTTGTATTAATCAGTGTATTTCAAATATAATGGAGATACTAATAAAAATCTGGGGGGAAAGTTTTGATGAAAATATTGAAAAGAGAAGAAATACCGGAAAAATATAAATGGAAGCTCGAAGACCTTTTTGAAGATGAAAGTAAATGGGAAGAAGCCCGAAAAGAAGCGCAGGGTCTATTAGAATCAATGAGAACTAATATAAGAGGAATTGTGACAACTGCTAGTAACTTATTGACATTTTTAAAACAAAGTAAAGAAGTTGACTTTATTCTTGAAAAAGTTTTTGTATATGCTCATCTTAAACATGATGAAAATACAAAGGATTCTAAAGGTCAGGAACTTGGACAGAAGTTGACATCACTTCAATTGTTGTATTCTGATGTTTCATCTTCTTTTCACACAGAATTTCTAACATTAGACGGAGCAAAAGTTGAAACATATTATCATGAGGAACCTTCCTTGCTCTTTTATAAGAAGTATTTTGATGAAATATTACGTGCAAAACCTCATACATTATCAAAGGAACAGGAATATATTCTCTCTCAAACTTCGCTACTAGATTCTTCGGATGATATATATGGGATGTTAAGTGATGCAGATTTGTCTTTCCCTAAGATTAAAGATGAAGAAGGAAATGAAGTGGAAATAACGCAAGGAAATTTTATCCAATATATGCAGAGTAAAGACAGAGAAGTTAGAAAGAGCGCATTTAAAGCTCTATATTCTTCCTTTAAGAAATTTGAAAATACCTTTGCTTCTACTCTATATGCTTCAAATAAGACGGATCGTTTTCATGCTACAATTAGAAATCATCCCTCATCATTGGAAGCATCTTTATTCAGTGATAATATATCCCCTGAGGTATATACAAACTTAATTGAGACGGTTAAACAAAATATCGAACCTATGGAAAAGTATATAAAACTACGCAAAAAACTGTTAAATGTGGAAGAATTACATATGTATGATATCTATGCACCATTGATTAAGGATATGGATGTTGAAATTAGCTATGAAGAAGCATATGAAACGATGAAAAAGGCGCTTGGAGTTTTAGGCGAAGATTATGTTGGTACGGTTAGTGATGCGTATACTGAGGGCTGGATAGATGTTTACGAAAATGAAGGAAAAAGAAGTGGAGCTTATAAATCAGGAGCTTATGGGGTTCATCCTTACATCCTATTAAATCATAAAGATAATTTAGAAAGCATGTTTACATTAGTACATGAGATGGGGCATGCGATGCATAGCTATTATAGTAATAAGCATAATCCGCAAGTTTATGCACATTATAAAATCTTTGTTGCAGAAGTAGCTTCTACGGTGAATGAAGTTTTGTTAATGCGCTACTTATTAAAAAATACAAATGATAAGAAAATGAAGATGTATCTTATCAATTACTTTTTAGAACAGTTTAGAACGACAGTATATCGTCAGACAATGTTTGCTGAGTTTGAAAAGATTACCCATGATAGAGTTGAAAAGGATGAGCCATTGACAGCTGACGCACTTAGAACGTTATACTATAATCTCAATAAGGAATATTATGGGGAAGAAATTGTACATGATCAGGAAATAGCTGTGGAGTGGGCAAGAATCCCACATTTTTATAGCGCATTCTATGTTTATAAATATGCTACAGGGTTCTCAGCGGCTATGGCATTATCGAAGCAAATACTTGAAGAAGGGGAATCCGCAGTGAATCGCTATCTTGATTTTCTAAAAAGTGGTGGAACAGATTTCCCTATTGAATTACTGAAAAGAGCTGGGGTTGACATGACAACACCACAACCAATTGAAGATGCATTAAACGTTTTTGGGGAATTGGTTGATGAATTAGAGGAATTAATATAGAGTAAAAAAGGTGACGAAAATCTTCATAGGAAGAAGCTCGTCGCCTTTGTTATTTTTCAGGCAAATGTTTATAATTAATTCACACTTAAGGGGCATACTATATCCACAGTTTCTTATTATATATGGTAAAATAGTGATATATGCTTAAGAATATATCACCATATGTAATTGACAAAGGGCGGTACGGCATATCAAAATAGATGTTGCCTTGTATTACCGTGCGTTCTTTTAATTCCTACTATTGGAGATACTATTTCTTAAGGTGTTTTGGTCTGGAGTTTTTTAATGGAATAAACAGGCTTATGCGTTACTTTTAAAGTTATATTAATAAGTAATGCTTATCTATAAAGGAGGTACTAGACGTGTCAGAAGAGAAGACAACAGAAGAGAAAGAAAAGGAAGTCCAAATAAAGAAAGCAGATGTTGGAGATACAATTAATGTAGTTAAAGGTCTTCAAAAAGGGAAAAAAGGAAAGGTACTTACTGTAAGGGATAACTCCGTAATCATCAAGATTGGTACACATCCACAAACAGGAGAACCAATAAAAACAGTCGTAAATCATAAAAATTATAAAAAAGCAAAGTAGTGGCTGTAAAAAAAGGACTATCCAAAACAATTGTTGATAGTCCTTTTTCTATGTAAGTATTTTGCACCAAATTTTATTTTCAGAAACCTGGTCCGCGCGTGTTTTTATCATTTTGACTTAGGACTTGGAATAGCTTGTCTTTTTGTTTATCTTCATCTGGGACAGACATACCTGATTTCTTTTCAATGTATACGGCAATCCCACCAATGACAACAATCGGTATTAGAATATATAACCAAAACACGATATCCCCCCTCATTTTGACTCTTCTTAAGTATTACGAATCAGAAATGAAAAAGTTCCTATACACGTCAATAGAAGTATTTAGCAAGTATACCCTGGTTGGTTCATGTTTGTTTCTACCATTTGAGTAAACAATTCGAGAAAACGTTTATCAGCTGTTAACTCTGGATGAAATGCACTAACAAGTATATTCTTTTGTTTTGCAGCAACGATATGATTGTCGTAAGTTGCTAATACATGTACTTCTTCAGTCGCTGACGTAATATACGGTGCCCGGATAAAAACTGCTTTATACGGATTTTCCAGTCCATTAATTTTTAAATTTGTTTCAAAACTGTCCTTCTGGCGCCCGAATGCATTACGTTTAACGGAAATATCCATTAATCCGAGATGGAATTCATTCGCATCAACGAGACTTTTCGCAACCAAGACCATTCCCGCACAGGTGCCAAAGATCGGTTTCTTTTTCAATGAAAATTGTTTTAAAGGCTCAAAAAATCCATAGCGGTCAATCAGTTTACGCATTGTCGTACTTTCTCCACCAGGTAAGATTAACCCATCGATGATATCTAACTGCTCTGGCTTCTTAATTACGATTCCTTTATAATTTAATGCTTCGATTTGTCTAATATGCTCTTCAACTGCACCCTGTAGACCCAAAACACCAATTGTTCCCATAAGAATTCATTCATCCTTTCATTCGACAAATTTCGAGGAGTGACAGGCACCCTGGCGCATCTGTACGTCGTTAAACGGGTGCTTTCGCTTTTGGTTCTACCAGCCCCGTTCTTGCATTCTTTCTTCTAGGGATAATTTGGAAATATCGATACCTTTCATTGCTGCTCCAAGTTCTTTGGAAAGCTTACCAATGAGGTCATAATCATTGTAGTAAGTTGCTGCTTGAACGATGGCATTTGCGAATTTCTCTGGACTTTCTGACTTAAAGACACCTGAGCCAACAAAGACTCCGTCCGCACCTAATTCCATCATTAATGCAGCATCAGCAGGCGTTGCAACCCCACCTGCAGCAAAATTAACTACTGGTAGCTTGCCTAAGCGCTTCATTTCTTTTAATACGTCATATGGTGCACCAAGATTTTTTGCCTCTGTCATTAATTCATCATCATTCAATAATGTTATTTTTCTAATCTCAGCATTTACTTTACGCATATGTCTTACTGCTTCTACGATATTGCCTGTGCCCGGTTCTCCTTTTGTACGGAGCATCGAAGCTCCTTCTCCAATGCGGCGTGCTGCCTCGCCAAGATCACGGCAACCACAAACAAATGGTACGGTAAAGTCACTTTTTAGAAGGTGAAATTCCTCATCTGCAGGGGTTAAAACTTCACTTTCATCTATGTAGTCAACGCCCATTGCTTCCAATATTCTTGCTTCAACAATATGTCCAATACGAGCCTTTGCCATAACTGGTATGGATACAGCATTCATGACCTCTTCAACAATTCTTGGATCAGCCATTCGAGCAACCCCACCTGCAGCACGAATATCAGATGGCACACGTTCTAATGCCATGACAGCAACTGCTCCTGAAGCTTCTGCAACTTTCGCTTGCTCTGCATTAACGACGTCCATAATCACGCCACCTTTTTGCATCCTGGCCATTCCTCTTTTAACAGTTTCTGTCCCTAGTAATTTTTCCAATTATCCCACTCCATTCTTATATATTGAATTTTTCTAAATTTACTTTATTATAAAAAGAGATTGATGCTATTGGAAGTGCCAGTTTTTAATGAAATTATAAGGTCAGTTGAAAATATGGGATAAGGAGTGGAAAGGAATGGACATGTTATCATGTAATCTAAATCGCTCAAGCGGTATCTCCCTATATGAACAATTATACGAGCACATAAAGAATGAAATTGTCGGTGGTCGAATAGAATATGGGGCAAAGTTACCATCAAAACGGAAACTTTCACAATTTCTTAAGATAAGTCAGAACACAGTAGAAACAGCTTATGATCAATTAATGGCAGAAGGATATATTGAAGGAATACCACGGAAGGGTTATTTCGTATTGACATACGAAGATTTGGAATATGTCCAAACAAAAAAAATCCAAAAGAAAGAAAACATAGAAGTAGAGGACGAGATGAAGTTTGACTTCCATCCAAGTTACATCGATACAGCTAATTTCCCATTTGCAAAGTGGAGGAAGTATGCAAAGGATACGATTGACAAAGAAAATCATTCCCTACTTTTATTGGGTGATATGCAAGGGGAGATGAAACTACGTAAGGAAATCTCTACCTATTTGTATCAAGCTAGGGGTGTTCGGTGTTCACCAGATGACATTATAATTGGTGCAGGAAGCGAGATACTACTGCAACAACTGGTATATTTATTTAATAAGGATACTGTTTATGGTGTCGAGGACCCTGGTTATCATGTGATTTCCAGGCTATTAAAACGATATCCAAATGAAGTATATCCGCTTGAAGTGGACCACGAAGGTGCGAAAATAGATGGAATTGAAGATACGCTTGTTAACGTTGTTTATGTTACTCCTTCACATCATTTTCCGTACGGTTCTGTTCTTTCTGTCAATCGTAGGAGTAAGCTATTAAAGTGGGCTGCAAGTACTCAGGATCGTTATATTATTGAAGATGATTATGACAGTGAATTCCGCTATAGTGGAAAATCGATTCCATCTTTACAGAGCATGGATCAAGCTGGAAAGGTGGTCTATTTGGGCACCTTTTCAAAATCACTCATTCCATCCCTACGTATAAGTTACATGGTATTGCCGAAAGAACTCCTTAACAAGTATAGAAATGAACTTTCCTATTATCAATGCACTGTTTCTAGGATAGATCAACATATATTAACGGCGTTTATGAAAGAAGGAGATTTTGAAAGGCATTTAAATAGAATGCGAAAAATTTATCGACGTAAATTAAACAAAACACTAGACATTTTAAAACCGTATCAGGAAAAAGTCAAGGTTATTGAGGAGTATTCAGGCCTTCATATTGTACTTGTTATAAAAAATGGTATGAATGAACAAGAACTTGTTGAAAGAGCGAGGAATGCGAAGATAAGAATTTATCCGCTATCCGCTTATTCGCTAGAAAGAAGAAAAGAGACATTGCCAAAAATTATTTTAGGATTTGCTGGAATTGAAGAAGTAAACTTAAATACAGCATTACAATTACTTCTGAATAGCTGGGAAATATAATATCTAACATTCCTCAAGATTCTATTGTCGAGATATGAAACTTTTTAATCTATCATCCGTATTACAACTAATCTGATAATTAGGGGGATTATACACGTGAAAAAGTTAGTTGTAGCATTTGGGATGATATTACTTTCCATCTCTCTTGTTGCTTGTGGAAATGAAAACGCAGAAGATGTTTTTACACAGGCAATGGAAGCAGCTGAAGGGATGGAAAGCGCTGAAGTCGTGATTGATATGACACAAAATATTGGAATGCCTGATGAATCATCTTCACTAGAAATGGAAACAAATATGGAAGCGGAAATGATTTTGGATCCACTTGCAATGTACCAAAAAGGGACAGTATCTATGATGATGGATGACTTTCCAATGGAAATGGAAACAGAGATGTATCTGGTTGATGATGAAGTTTATGTTTATGATTCCATGTCATCACAGTGGATGAAAATGGATGAGACGATGATGCCTATGGATGCGTTAAACAACCAACAACCAAATATAACAGAGCAATTAGAGATGTTTGAAAAGTATGTTGAGGAATTTGAATTTGAAGAAACGGAAGATGAATTTGTCTTTAAATTAACTGCTGATGGTGAGGGTTTTACTGAGCTTACGAACCAATTAATGGACGAATATATGTCTGAAGAGTTAACAGCACAATTTGGCGAAGAAATGGATGAAGTTTTAGAAAGCATGGATGTGAGTAAGCTATATATCGAGCTTTATATTGATAATGAAACATACGAAATGAATGGCGAGAAGATTGATATGGAAATGACGATGGGTGTAGAAGGAGACGAAGTAAAGCTATCCCAGCAGGTTAGCACGAAATACACAAACATTAACACCATCCAATCTATAGAAATTCCTCAGGAAGTAAAAGATAATGCAGTTGATGGAATGGGATTATAGGGATCGGAAATACTTCTAAAATAGAAATGAACCGCATGAAATCAGTTTTAAAATACTTGATTTCATGTGGTATTATAATGGTTTAAAATACGGTGTACCAAATGTTGAAGAGCTTATAATAGGCAAGATATTATTTTAAATCAATATAGTAACATCTCCACGCTCACTTATCTCCACTGTAGAGTAACTTTCAAAGGTTTCCATGTTTGTAATCTCGTGTTTTTCAGGTTTTGAGAAACTTTCCATATAATTTTTGTAAGTATCGGGATCCTTCACAATATGGTAGTAATAAATCTTTTTGCCACTCATTTCATCACTGCTTCTTAACAGAAAATTATCTTCAAATTGACTTTTAAACCAATCTCTTGCTTGTTGGTGATTACTAAATTCAGGCATCTGATTACTTATCGAGTAAAGGTCAATGTTCATCTTTATCTACCCCTTTCAGGTATTAATATATCCTCTTCATTGTTATCAATTCATGTAATTTTTAGGGGGAAGTATATCAAGTGTCGCTAGTTAGAAGTGCATAATTTTAAGGTAAGACATACAATCAAGGAGCATGCCGAATGAGGCAATGCTCCTGTTTTTACGTTTTTTATCCGCTCGACAAATACCGACAAAATTCGGGAAGTGACAGGCACCTCTAATTGAATTGTCCGCTTATGGCTGATAGTTCTTTGGATAGTTGGGTTAGTTTTAATCCTATGTCATGTGTTCTCTGTGTTTGTTGGTGTTGGTGTTCACTACTTGCAAGCATTTCTTCTGTACTTGCTAATGTTTCCTGTGAGATGGATGCAAAAGCTTCTGCAGTTTTATCTAAGTCAGGCAACTCGTCTTTTAAATGATGTAATACTCCTTGTATATCATGAAGTTTGCTGCTAACTTCTGAAATATTTTGCATTAATTCGTCAAAGCTGTGTTTTGTACCATTGGCCATATCGATATTTTCGTTCGTCTTCGTAAGCATTTTTCCAAATTCTTCTGTAACATCTTGGGTGAATCCTTTCATATTTGATATTGAAGTAGTAATCTCGCTTGCTGCAGAAGCTGATTGGGTAGCTAGTTTTCCAACTTCATTTGCAACGACTGAAAAGCCCTTTCCAGCTTCTCCCGCCCTTGCAGCTTCAATGGATGCATTTAATGATAATAGTTTTGTTTGTTCCGCAATTCCTTGTATTAATCCGACAAGTTTTGCTATATCTTGGGAATTATTATTTAAATTTCTAATGGTTATCATTAAGTGTTTAAAATCATCTTCGAAAGAACGTATCGTGTTTATTAATGTAATGATATTTTTTTCACCTAATTCAGCAGCCTTATTCATGCTATCTGAATTGGTAAAAACAGTATTCATATTTTCTATCATATTTTCAACTTGCTTTTTCATTGCTAAAGAGCTCGTCACGCTGTCTTCTGAACTATTCGCTGTTTGCTCTGCACCCAATTTCACAATATTAATCGATTCCGTTAAGTCTTGACTAGACTGAAGTGTGTTCTCGGAAGAAACTTTTAAATCTTCCCCAGTTTGATCCAATTTTATGGTTGCGCCTTTAAGCTCGTGAATCATGTTTCGCATATGCGTTATCATGGCATTATAGCTTTTATGTAAAGAAACGAATTCTGGAATTGTAGTCTTTAAATCTTCTGCATGACTCAGGTTTCCAGTGCGTACCTCTCGCATTGTGCTGCGTAGTTTATCTAGTGGCTTCGTTAGTGTTCGAACAAATAAAATAATAATTATTGCACTTATTAAAATACTAGCAAGTGAAATTGCAATTGATCCATACCCCATATTATGTACAGGTCCCATAAAGGAATTGGTTGGTACGATGAGTACATAAGAGCCGCCTATTTCATCCATTTTTTGAAATGAAATAAGGTATTCCTCCCCGTCAATTGTATCGGTAAATTGTCCATTATTCTTTTCATTGATATTGTTTACTATAGAATTATTTATACTTGGTAACGTATCTTCACTAACTTGAAAAGCTTGTACACTACCGTCTACAATATAGAAAAAGTCTGACTCTATCCCGTCATTTTTGAGTTGTTCCTCTTGTGTACGAACATTCACGTTTAATTGTTGCATAAAATACGCTTCATCGCTTACATATGTAAAGTGTAAATTTTCTGCTATGTATCCCATTAATTGTGTTTCGCGTTGTAGACGGTCTTCTATCGTATTCATGGCAATATCCTTGGCTTGAATGTATGAGGTGTAACCGTATAGTGCAACCACAATAATCATAATCGCCAAAAATGGAATGAGCAATCGTGTACGTAGTGACGTCTGGGTGAAAATGTTTTTAAGCTTTTTTATCATTCTTTTACCCCCATTTAGAAAAAAAGTTAGTAAATTTGTACTGTTACTATTCGATTATATCAATGAAATATTAATTGATTGTAAATTTTTTGTAAGGTCTGTCGTTTATGGTAAAATTAGATTGATATAAATGAATGATAAAAGATGGGTATAATAAAAGGTATGATTTAAAATAGGAGGGCTAGAATGGCAACGATTAATAAAGGTGAAAACAAGTTTTATATTGGAGATAACATTAAAGAGCCTTTAGCAGAAATTACATTTGTAGAATCAGGAGAGAATCGTGTAGTGGTAGATCATACGTATGTTTCAGATGAACTCCGTGGGCAAGGGATTGCTGGTCAATTGGTGGAAAAAGTCGTTACATATGCACGTGATAAAGGGAAAAAAATTGTCCCACTATGTCCTTATGTAAAGCGTAAAATCGATGAAACACCGGAATATCATGATATTTTAGGCGAGTAACTATGAATTAAGGGAAGGTGCTGTATATCGATGTACCTAACAATAGAGGAAACCGCAGATTTTCTATCCATACCAAAGACAAAAATATCTGCATTAGTACTGCAAGGTCGTATTCGAGCGATACATGATGGTGAGCGATATCTCATTAATAAGGAACAATTCACAACGCATTTTGACCAAGTGGATAAATACCGTCAAATGATCATCGATTATTTAAATGAGCCGATTCCTGAAGATATCGACGTAAAGGATGAGGATTAGATTTGCATCTGGAAAGATTTAAACTTAATGTTAGGTGTAGGTAGTTAAAGTTACTTACACTTAACATTTTTTAATAAGGAGAATAAATAAAATATGCCCGAAGAGAAGTCACTAATATTTAAAGTAGAAGAAGAAACGGAATTACTCAAGTTTCTATTAAAGGTAATGTCTAATCGTAGTAGAAACTCGGTAAAATCAATCTTGACCCGTGGACAGGTTACGGTTGACGAACATATGGAAACAAAGCATAATTATCCACTACATCCTGGCCAGATGGTTACTGTACTGAAAAACGAGGAAGCAAAAAAGGAAAATGTGCTCGTTGGGATGTCGATTGTGTATGAAGATAAAGATGTTATTATTATTAATAAAGAAGCAGGCCTACTAACGATTGCAACAGAAAAAGAGAAGAAATTAACAGCACACCATCAATTAATGGAGCATGTTCGAAGGGCGAACCCAGCTAATCGCATATTTGTAGTACATCGTTTGGATAAGGACACTTCAGGTGTAATGATGTTTGCAAAAAGTGAGAAAGTAAAGCGGAAGCTCCAAGATAATTGGAAGCAAATGGTTAAAGAACGGACCTATGTTGCACTTGTTGAAGGGAACGTACAGCAGCAACAAGGAGTAATGAAGACGTATTTGAAAGAAAGTAAAACACATATGATGTATTCTAGTCCTGATAGAAATGATGGACAACTAGCAATTACACATTATAAGAAAATCCAATCAAATAAGAACTTTTCATTGTTAGAATTGCAGCTTGAAACAGGTAGAAAAAATCAAATTCGCGTCCATATGCAAGATTTAGGCCATTCAATTGTTGGTGATAAAAAATATGGTTCGAAACAAAACCCGATTGGTAGACTTGGATTACATGCAAGTGTTTTATCTTTTGAACATCCATTTAATGGTAGATTAATGCTCTTTAAGGCAGATATTCCTAAATCATTTTTCACGAAATCGAAATAAAAATTTATTAACAAAGAGGATGGGACAAAAGAAATTTAGTAAAGAAAAATCCGAACGATAAGTTTAAGTCCTCCATTAAATTCAAATTAATGGAGGACTTTGTATAAACTTCGAACTAACTTAATTTAGATTA
>NZ_RBZO01000052.1 GCF_003628445.1 Oceanobacillus bengalensis | reverse complement strand
TGTCCGAAGACTCCAGAAGAAGCGCTCTTTGCTTCTTTGGAGGCTGAGGCCGTGCCCTAAGGTGCGCGTACTGGCTGCCTGGAGCGGAAATCAACAAAGCACTTATTGTTGCGCATTTTATTCAAATAGTGTAATGAACAATAATCCTTTAGATAACAGCCTAAAATTAAAACACATGTTCACAGTAATAGTGACCATGTGTTTTATAAATATAAAAGTAAACTCCTGCTTTTTATCAGGTCCCAATACTTCTACCGATCTAACTTCCTTCCACTATCCAACCACCTTAGCAAGGGCCGATAGTTTTCACTAATCAAACCAGTAATTTCTACAATTAACTCAACTAAAATTAATAACGATAAAAGAATAAGTATTGCTCCCCATAAGGTAGACCTTGTAAAGACAATAGCCGTTATACTAAATAAAGCACTTAGCGCATAAATCATAACGACTGTCTGTCTATGTGTGTAGCCTAATCGGATAATACAATGATGCAAATGATCTTTATCGGGTGCAGATATTGGCTTCTTTTGCACAACCCTGCGAATAATCGCAAAGGTTGTATCTAGTATTGGAATACCCAATATCATTATTGGGACAACCAGTGAAACGATCGTTACTTCCTTATATAAACCCATAACCGCAATCACACTGATCATATACCCTAGAAAAAGTGAACCCGTATCTCCCATAAAAATCTTAGCTGGATAAAAATTATACACCAAGAAACCCAGTGTACTTCCTAACAGAATAAGACCGATTAAAGTGATAAAATAATCTCCCATCGAGATTGCCAATCCCGTTATCGTAAGAAGAGCGATAGACGATACGCCTGCCGCTAATCCATCAAGACCATCGATTAGGTTGATTGCATTCGTGATTGCAATTATCCATAAAATGGTAATCGGGATTGCAAAAAAACCAAATTCTAACTTTTCATCTGAGAAGAGGGTTATAAAATCAATCGTTATTCCCCCAGCTACCGTTATGATAGCGGCAATAAGCTGACCTAAAAGTTTAAATTTAGCAGGCAAATTATATAGATCATCTAATAGACCCGTTATGATAATAATAGTTGCGCCAACTAGTACCGGCCAGGCTTCCATCGTATCAGGTAAAAAGATGATAAATCCCAATAAGAAGCTAAGGAAAATAGCTATACCGCCTAGCCTAGGCATTATCTTTTCATGAACTTTTCGCTGATTTGGTTTGTCAATAGCTCCGATTTTAAGTGCAACTTTTTTTATTAGAGGCGTTATCACAATAGATGCTACGAAACAAATGACAAGAGCAATGTATTCCATCACAATCCTCCTGCTGTAAAACAAGTTTGGTTCTTTATTAACGTAAACGGAATAAGTAATGTTAAACCTTGTAGGAATTATATAATTAACTGTTCTTTTTTACTTTTAACCTGAGGATAAAAGTGATTTCTATATTTTTCCAGTTCATCTGTGGTGCTTAAAATGGAAGGGAATTTTTGGACATGTATCATTTGTTCTTTTGTATTTACCGTCCACGCAACCAGTTGAATTCCCTGTTTCTCACATTTTCTTACATATTTCTCTTTAATACCATCAAATCTAACAGCTAAATATTCTGCTTGTAAATCTTCCATTAATCGAAAGTGCGTACGTTTCATTTTATTTACTAATGGGCCTAAAGCTACTTCAGAGGACATTTTTCTTAACTTAGCAAGTGATTTATAATCAAATGAGATAAAATATACTTGATTCATCATATCCATGTTTTGAACTACTTTCAGCACTTTCTCTTCTATGTCATTATATAGGTTTGGCTTTTTCAGTTCTATTGATACAATAATTTTATCTTTCGCTAATTGTAAAACTTCCTCTAGTGATGGGATTTTTTCGTTACCTTCTATACTGAACGCACGTAATTCTTGAAATGTGTAATGACGTATTTGACCTTGCCCGTCTGTCATCCTGTCTATCGTATGATCATGCATCACGACAGGAACACCATCTTTTGATAAATGCACGTCCAATTCCATATGGGTAAACCCCATCTTAATTGCTGCCTGAAATGAAGACATTGTATTCTCTGGATACTCTATCGGATAACCTCTATGGGCAATACCTCGAATATTCATTACATTTCTCCCTTCCTTTATTGGTTATTACATATCTATTATAATCCCTAATGATTAAGTTCTCGTTAATTTATTTTGAATACTATGTAAATTTATTCACCCCTATAACTTAGCAAAAATAACCCATACTATAGTAATAAACTTATTTTTGGAGGAATTATAAATGCGAAGAGTAATCACATATGGTACATTTGATTTTCTTCATAATGGTCACATCAATCTATTGAAGCGCGCAAGAGGATATGGTGAGTATTTGGTTGTTGGGATATCTTCCGATGAATTTAATGAACGGAAAGGAAAGAAAGCATATTACAGCTTTGAACAACGAAAAGCAATTCTCGAAGCTGTACGTTATGTCGATAAAGTGATTCCTGAACATAATTGGGAGCAAAAGATAGAAGATGTAAAGAAATATAACATTGATGTATTTGTAATGGGGGATGACTGGACAGGTGAATTCGATTTTCTAAAAGATTATTGTGAAGTAGTTTATCTACCAAGAACAGTAGGCATATCAACAACAAAGATAAAAACAGACCTCAATGAGTTCTTTCGTAATGGCTAGAGAAGTTGCTGTATCCATTTATTTGTTCACCTTCCAGTTGATTTTCAATATTTTTAAGTTGTTTCCACTAAAAGACAAAACAACGTTTGTTTCCTCTTTTGGGCGGAATATCTTATATACATTAAGAGAAGTTGAGAAGCAAACCGAACATCGTATCGTCATTTTGAAAACATACCCATGCAATATTACATTTAAGAAGCTCGCCCATCGCAGAATTATAAATTTTAAATTTTCTTATATCCTGAACTGGATTTTCGGCATCTATCATTTAGCCACATCTAAAAAAGTTTTTGTTGATAATTACTTTGGCTTTTTAGCAGTAACAGCATTTAACCCCGATGTTACCTGTGTCCAACTTTGGCATGCTGCTGGAGCGATAAAACAATTTGGACTTCGAGATCTATCTATCGAGAATCGACCCAAGAGTGCATTTAGGCGATTTAAAGCAGTATATCAGCGTTTTGATTATATCATTGTTGGGTCTGAAAAAATGGCTGATATTTTCAAAGAAGGCTTCGGTGTTAAGAATAAACAAATATTACGTACAGGCATTCCCAGAACAGACTTCTTTTATGATGACGAAGCAACAGAAAAAGCATCCGAAGCATTATATGCCTACTTTCCAATAATCAAAGAAAAGAAAGTAATATTATATGCACCTACTTATCGTGACAACGAATTAAATATACATGATATTAAACTAGATATAGATCAAATGTACAGAAATTTCCATAATGAATATGTATTATTTCTAAGTCTTCATCCTGCCATTAAGGCTAATATAAAAAATAAATATCCTGATTTCGCGTTTGATGTTAGTAGTTATAACATTAATCATATGTTAACGATTGCAGATATTTTAATTACAGACTATTCCTCCATTCCTTTTGAATTCTCGCTACTAAATAAGCCTATGATTTTCTATGCATATGACATTGATCAATATGCTGAAGAAAGAGGTTTCTGGGAGAATTATGAGGAGCTAGTTCCTGGGCCAGTAATAGAAACAATGGATGAACTTATTCGTGTCATACATTCAAGGGATTTTGATTTAGGGAGGATTAGGGAGTTTTCAAATGAATGGAATAAGTATTCTAGAGGCGTTTCAAGTGAAGGATTAGTAAATGCTGTTTATCATTCAAAAGAATGAAAGAGAAACCTGGAGTCCTTTATCCCCTTCTCCAGGTTTCTCTAGATTTTCTTTATAAATTCTTCAATAATCTGGTGCATTTGGTCTCTCTTAGATTGAAATGGCTTTGGTTCAAAGGATTTTGCTTCTTCCATCACATCTGCCAAATTGGTTCCTTCCTCCCAACTTAGTAAATGGCCCTCACTCTTCAACACATTTGTGATTTGTAGCTGATGATCATCATTATGTTCACCATATTTCTTTAATCTCGGAACAGCAATCAATTTTTTCCCTCTTTTTAAACCATTCATGATGGATCCTGTCCCAGCATGTGTAATCACAATATTCGCTTGATCATACAATAAATCCATCTCTTTCGTATTGATAAATTTCTTTAAAATCATATGATCACTTTGATATTTTGTATGACCATGTTGTACGATAATGTCTTCATCTATGATTCGAGTACGCTTTAATCGTTCCACTTCAAGCAACAATCTTCTAAATGGTAATTCATGTGTACCTAATACGACAAATATCAATAGATAGACCCCCCATAGATTGCATCTGGATAAATTTCCTTCATTGACTCCCATTGCACAATAAATAAGTCGGCAATAGGATAAACCATTTTCCCTGATAGTGTTGGGCTTGTTGACTTAGCAAAGCTTTCAATAAAAATCACCTTTTTCCGAAAAAGCTTTGCAATATAACACATTGGTACTGCCGTATGTGCACCAGTAGTAATGACAATATCTGGACGTTTCTGCATAAAGATAAGCATGGTCTTAAAGACATTAAAGGAAAACTTGAAGCAATAGCGAAATAGATAATTTCTCGCTCCATAAACTAACATAGAAACTGGATATTGATCCTTCAGTTCGCTCGTCACTTCGCATTTTTCTGTTACAATATGATAGTGATAATTTTTAAAAAGTGGTTCTAGTTGTAGCAATTGCGTTAAATGACCGCCAACAGATGATATAAGAAGTAATTTCTTTTGTTGCTGCAATTTTATGCGCTTCCCTTCTTCATATTTACCATATTGTTATCTTCCCCATGAGACCCTTTATCTTATACATTGCTGTTGCTATTCTTCGTTAATAGGAACAACCAATTAACAAAAACCGCTAAATAAATACTAACTGCTGGTGATGAAAGAACGTGACCTGCAACAAATGCAGTCCCTAATCCCAAACATACAGAAACTCCTACTAAAACAGTTGATTGATTCAAAATCTTAAGCCGTGTCTTAAATAGACTTGCGAGAATTTTATATACCAAATAGATTAAAGGGAAAAGCAGAACAATGATTCCCAACATACCAAAACTAAAATACCAATCAAAAAAGTCCATCTCTATTAGCATATGGGAATCGGGGCTTTCTCCCTCTGCACCTAAACCAAGGACCTTTTGTGAAATCGGTGCTTGTTTATATTTTTCCCAAGTGTGGCTAAAGTAATCAGATCGTCCACTGAGAATAGGTTTCGGATAGTAGATAATTTCATCTACTTTTTCTTCCTCTTGTTCATTTCCTTTCCCTGTATCCAGATGTTCACTAAAAGCAAGATTTAAGTTATTACCCACTGCAGTATTTGGCAATGCAATTATAGTCACGAGACTTAAGATAATTAGTATTGTGACATCTACCCATTTTCTTTTGTTTTTGATGGCTTCAATAACGGTAACAAAAATAGAAAATGCAAACGTAATAATAACCGCTCCCAAACCTACCTTCGTACCAACTGTTAGCATCGACCAAATGATTATCAAAATAAACGGAAGTAATACTATTTTTTTTGTAAGTATTTTTTGATGAAGCATGTACAAAATCATAATACAAAAACCCATTGCCATGATGGCACTCAATTCATTTGCTGCAAAAAACCAGCCAGAATGCCCTTCTTTTGCTAACATGTCATAACTTCTTTTCTCTGTACCCGTAATATCAGCGATTAACATGATTAGTCCAATAAAGGACATGTTTATAAATATTATTCTTTCCATTGCCAACTGCCATCCTTTTTCTCTTTTGGAAAAGGTGTGCAAAATAAAAAAATAGAGAATCAACATTTCGATAAAAAAGATTGTTTTTATGATTAACGTTACCTCAGATATAAAGATGTAATCTGTTTTTATTACCCAATTTAGACAGAAGTGTGTAAGCATAAAGAGAGCGAAAATAAAGAAATACATTAATGCTGTTTTTCTTTGTTTTGATTTTGGCAGAAGCATTAGATAAATAACTCCGATTAATAACACAAAAAAACGAACAACCAATGAGATAGGTATATCGAAATATGCCAAGACATCTAATATTGGCTGCAAAAGTAAAAAATAAATAAATGCATTTTCGATTCTTTTTATTTGTAACTGTTTTAAAGCCATGTTATTCCTCTTTCAAAAAATAATGTCCATACTATATCAAGTATGGACATTATTTTTTAAAACTAACTATGTTTTTTCTAAAATTGCTGATAAATATCCCTTTATTAGGACTCCCCCCTCATCCGCCGAAACATCCGTCCAACCGTATCAATAATCGGCCGCTTCCCTCCTAGCACAATCCCTGCAAGTTCTGCAAAAATATGCAATAAAAGAAGGACGAATACGGTAATGATGAGTAAAGTAGAGACGCTCGCATTGGAAAAAAGAATCGCCATTGCACCGAACAAAGCACTGAATCCATAAATAATTAGCACCGTTTGTCTATGGCTAAATCCAGCTTCAATGAGGCGATAATGAATATGCTTATTATCTGGTTTCATGATGTTCTCTTTATTGAGCGCTCGTCTTATAATTGCAAATAATGTATCGAAAATAGGAACAGCCAATACGATAATTGGGATAACAAAACTAAAAAATGCGATATTCTTAAATAACCCTAGCATCGAAACGACGGCAATCATGTAACCTAGAAAGTTTGATCCACTATCACCCATGTAAATTTTCGCCGGATAGAAGTTGTGAAACAGGAATCCCAAGTTCGCACCAATTAGAACAATACTTAAGAAGATAACAATCAGCTGCATATCCATCATTGACATAATGAAAATACTTACAAGCGCGATGGTGCTAACTCCAGTTGCTAAGCCATCTAACCCGTCAATCAAGTTAATAGCATTCGTAATTCCAACTACCCACAGAACGGTAATTAATACACTGAAAACACCTAAATCAATCATCCCTAATAATGGGATTGTGATTCGTTCAATGATTAAGCCAGAATTTACGAGAAAGGATGCTGCAATGAGCTGTCCTGTCAATTTTGCTACGGGTCTTATCGCGTATTTATCGTCTAGTGCCCCTGTAATAAGGATTACAATTGCTCCAAGTAATATTTCTGGAAGATGCTCATGCTTTGGTTGCAAATAAAGCGCACCTAGGAAGGCACCTAGGAAAATAGCCAGTCCCCCAAGCCTTGGGGTTACTTTTGTATGGATTTTGCGGTAATTCGGGAAATCGACCGCACCAATTTTTATAGCAAATTTTTTAACGGGATACGTAAGCAAAAGGGATGCAAAAAGTGCAATAAAAAATGCAATAATTAAATCGAAATAATGTATCATAGAATACTCCTAAGTGTGTATGTTTAAATTTAGCTTTACCGATATACGTTAAATTATAGCGAAAAGTATCGTATGATAACAAATTTATATCCTTGGTGGGACATTTGATTTATTTGCAGTGCGCGTTCAAAAAGGAGGATAAAAAGACCGAGAAGTTCAAGGCGGCGTAGCTCCCCGTAATGGAACGTATGCTTTTTATACGTGAGTAGCGGAAAAGCAAGCATTCGTGCGAAATTCGATGTGTCATTTTTACCGGACTTTTTGAACATCCTTTTGCAGAATCTTTACATGATTGCTATTTCCTCATTTACATCGATATGGTATCTTAATTAAAGGAAAGGGGGTAGATGTTCATGGTAACCTACATATTTGTACTTGCAGCGGCAATTGCCGTCTTCGGTATCACAACTGTATTCAGGGTGAATATTAATAAAATCAAGGAAAACCCTGAATTATTGCAAAAGGCACAAACCAATCTTTTCATAGGGGCGGCATTGTCCGAATCCATCCCAATCTTACTAATTGTATATGGTTTTATAAAAATGGAACAAGTTTCATCGATTGAAGAATTATTCATTCCAGCAATTATCATCCTATTTCTAATGGCTTATGCTGTTATCACTGTTTTATTACAGAGTAAGATCGATGTTGATGAAGATAAGAAAGGCCTTATCAGATCTTTTAGCTTCATTGGTATTGCCTTAATAAACGCCATTCCAATCATTTCATTGGTTGCGCTATTCATGATGGCGCCATAATTATTTTTGTTAAAGCATGCGCTCGAATCATTCGGGCGTATGTTTTTCTTTTCATCTAAACGTAAGACCACTATAATAATAGAAGCTAAAGGAATGCAGGTGATGTTATGAAGAAGATTACAATAGAAAAAGTATGCATATTAGCTGGGAAAATCATGCTTGTCAGCGGGGCAGAGACGTACCGTGTTGAGGATACGATGAACCGAATTGCAGCTGCTTTTGATGTGGAAAATGCACAAAGTTATGCAACACCAACAGGCATTAACTTTTCTACTGACATGGCAGAGGCAACTTATTCACTTCGCATTTTAAAACGTTCAACAGACTTACACAAAATTGCTGAAGTAAACAAGGTTTCACGACGTATTGCTGCTGGAGACTTTGACATAGAGGAAGCATACTTGGCATTAAGGGAAGTGGATACGAACAATGCGATGTATCCTGCTTGGGTATTGATTCTTATTGCCGCGATCGCGAGTGGTTGCTTTTCAATTATGTTCGGTGGGTCGTTTGAAGATTTCCTCCCGGCATTTTTTGCTGGTGGACTCGGATTTATGGCGATGCTTGGATTTGAGCGATTAGTAGAAATTCGCTTCTTATCGGAATTCTTTGGAGCCTTTATTGTCGGGATTGCTTCTATTATATTTATCCAAATTGGTTTTGGTAAAGCATTAGATATGGTCATTATCGGTGCTGTTATGCCACTTGTCCCAGGATTACATATAACCAATGCGGTGCGTGACTTGATGGCAGGACACCTCGTTTCAGGAGTTTCCAAGGGGGTTGAGGCGCTTTTAACCGCATTTGCGATTGGTGCAGGAGTCGCTGTAACATTTGCATTTATTTGATAGGAAGGAGGGAAAGATTCATGATTGCTCAACTTATTACAAGCTTTATTGCATCAGCGGGATTTGCCATCCTATTTAATGCACCGAAGAATACACTGATCCAGTGCGGATTTGTCGGCATGTCTGGGTGGATTCTATATTATGTGCTTGTTGCTGGTGGGATGGACGCAATCCCTGCCACTGTCTTAAGTGCCATGCTTGTTGCAGTGGTCAGTCACATCTTCGCAAAAACCTTCAAAACACCAATTATCATATTCAATGTTGCTGGGATAATTCCACTTGTACCTGGTGGTGTCTCTTACAATGCGATGCGTAATTTTGTAGAAAATAATTACGATATCGCCCTTCAACTATCGGCTCAAGTCATGTTACTTGCCGGCGCTATCGCAATTGGGCTTATGTTTTCAGAGGTCATTAATCAAATTACGAAAAAGGTGTTTGTAAAGCGGTAGTAGTAGCATCGGGTGGGGGTGTCGGTGTCGCGCGATTTTTGATGGGGCTTGCTCGATTTTGATAGAGTGGCGCGCGATTTTCCATGGGCCTTGCTCGTTTTTGATAGAGTGTCGCGCGATTTTCCATGGGCCTTGCTCGTTTTTGATAGAGTGTCGCGCGATTTTCCATGGGCCTTGCTCGATTTTTGACGGAGTGTTGCGCGATTTTCGATGAGGATTGCTCGATTTTGATAGAGTGTCGCGCGATTTTCCATGGGCCTTGCTCGTTTTTGATAGAGTGTCGCGCGATTTTTCATTGTTGTTGCGCGATTTCGGAAGGTGGGCGCATGAATTTCAAAGGCTGTTGCGCGATTCCCTTGTTCTCTCTTAACCAATAGTAAGGAAACTTTCTAATGCCAAAGAGTATCCATCATTTGATAAAGATTCGTGTTACCATTAAAATAAGATATACAATACATACAAAGTGAGGAATTTCCATGTTGAATCAAGCGCTACAACCAAAGGTAGTTATTGTTATATTCGGAGCTACAGGGGATTTAGCAAGTCGAAAACTTTACCCTTCTATATACAACTTATATAAAAAAGGGCAACTCAGTGAAAACTTTGCTGTTGTCGGGCTTGCACGTAGACCGTGGACAGATGAAGTATTACGTGAGAATGTGGAAAAGTCTGTGGATAAAGCTTTTTCACCAAATGAAGATTTAAGTGAATTTGCGTCTCACTTTTACTATCAATCCTTTGATGTAACAGATGACTCTACGTATGCTGGGTTAAATACATTAATGAGTAAATTGGACGAAACGTATCAAACAGAAGGAAATCGTTTATTTTATTTAGCGATGGCGCCTAATTTCTTTGGAATGATTGCTAAGAAACTAAAAGAATATGGTTTGAAGGAATCAAACGGTTGGACACGTCTCATCATTGAAAAACCATTCGGACACGACCATCCTTCAGCAGAGGATTTAAATAATGAAATTCGCGAGGCATTTGATGAAGAACAAATTTACCGAATCGATCATTATTTAGGAAAAGAAATGGTGCAGAATATAGAAGTTATTCGTTTTGCTAATGGAATATTTGAGCATCTATGGAATAACCAGTTCATCTCAAATATTCAAGTAACAGCTAGTGAAGTTCTTGGTGTGGAAGATCGTGCACGCTACTACGATGATTCTGGGGCAATTCGTGATATGCTGCAAAACCATATCATGCAAATCGTTTCCCTTCTATTAATGGAGCCGCCAATTAAACTCACTACAGACGAAATTCGTTCTGAAAAAATTAAAGTATTACGCGCACTTCGGAAAATTGAAGAAGATAAAATCGATCAGTACTTTGTCCGTGGTCAGTATGATGCAGGAGAGATTGACTCAGAAGCTGTTCCAGCATACCGCGCGGAAGATCAGGAATTAGCAGAATCAAACACGGAGACTTATGTCGCAGGTAAACTTGTCATCGACAACTATCGCTGGGCAGGTGTTCCGATTTATATTCGCACCGGAAAACGTATGGCAAAGAAAGCAATCAATATTGTAATCCAATTTAAAGATTTGCCGATGAATTTATATTATAAGTCCAGCAAGGAAAGGTATCCTAACTTACTGAACATCTCCATTCAGCCAAATGAAGGGATAACCCTTACCTTGAATGCTAATAAATCAGGTTCGGGAACATTAGCTGAGCCAATTCATCTTGCTTACAATCAACATGCTGTTCCTGGAATAAATACACCAGAGGCATATGAAAAATTACTATTTGACTGTATGGTTGGTGATGCAACAAACTTCACGCACTGGGATGAAGTTGCATTATCTTGGAAATTTGTTGATCCAATACTTAATGCTTGGTCAACCAAAAAAGCTGACTTCCCTAATTATAAATCAGGTTCCATGGGGCCAAAAGCAGCCGACGAACTTCTAGAAAAAGATGGATTCCATTGGTGGGATATATAAATTAAATGTGGAGCATCATTCTAGTAATATTAGAATGATGCTTTTTTTAAATCTAAAGTTAAATGACAGTTACTGCCGAGCTGTTCATTTAACCAAGCCATCAACTTTTTCTATCCCTTTAAAAAAGGAATTTTAGTAATCACCTTGCGAATATGTCAATTCATAACTATGGCTGTATATCTCTACTAAATTTCCAAATGGATCTTCACAATAAACCATACGATACGGTTTTTCTCCCGGATAATATTCACGAATTGGCATACGTTGTTTGCCGCCATGAGCAACAATTTTTTCTACAAGTTTTTCTACTTCCGGGTCTTGAACTGCATAATGGAAAATACCTGTTTTCCAAAATTCAAAGTTGTTTTCAGGTGTTTCATTATTGTTAAACTCAAACATCTCGATACCGATTCCGTCACCAGTTGCTAAGTGTGCAATACGAAATTGTCCCCAGCCAGTGCCGAATACATCTTTACACATAATACCGATGGCACTATCATCTTCTTTTACTTCGGACGGCTCCATAACGATATACCATCCCATAACTTCTTTATAAAATTTTACAGCCTTATCTAAATCTGGAACAGAAAGGCCAATATGTGAAAATGTTCTTGGATACCTCATATTTATCTCTCCTTTTTTATAATAAAAATAGTATAATACGATGGTATCATTTTTAAAAGTAGTTACTTTTTAGTATCCTAGTAACTATTAAGTAACCTAGTTTTTATGAAAGAGGATGAAATCATGAAAGGGAATCATTATAATATTCCAGTTGAAGCTACCTTAGAGGTTATCGGTGGAAAATGGAAGGTACTTATTTTATGCCACCTAAAAAATAAAAAGATGCGATTTAGTGAGCTGCAAAAATCCATACCACAAATCACAAAAAAAATGTTAACTCAGCAATTAAGAGAGTTAGAAAATGATGGAATTATTAATCGCTATGTATATCAACAAGTACCACCTAAAGTGGAGTATTCTCTGTCAGATATCGGAGAGACTTTAAGAGAGGTGCTAGACATAATGTGTGCATGGGGAGAAAAAAGAATAAATAATCAAGCATAAATACACGATTTCGGAAACTAATAGTCTAAGTAGTCATCTTCATCTTAATTGCATCGAGGTAGGGTATAACCTATGGGTATTATTTAATAAACCACATTTATATCCATATTCCATATGAATACTTTATTGGATTGAAATATCTTTCTTGTTAAATTAAGCTGAACCGAATAGAAAAAAAGCTCTACTTCATATTGAAGGAGAGCAGCACCCGTTAGTGAAAATATAATTCCTCTCACGATGGATAAATCATAAAACGCTAAAATCCTCCATACTTTCTCCAAGAATATAGTGTGAAAACCACATCAAATTTTGCTTCATAATCGCCACATTGATCCCTGGCTGGTCTGAACTATAGGCCATTCCTTTAAAGATAACTAAATCGGTTTCAACTTCCATATCTCTTAATCCTTGATATAGCTCATAAGCATCTGCTGTTGGAATTCTTGCATCCATTTCACCATGTTGGATTAAAGTGGGAGTACAGGCTGATTTAATATATGTCATTGGTGAAGTTTTAGCATATATCTCTGGGTCATTCCAAGGATTTTCTCCTAAATACATCCTAATAAAGTAAGGTATATCTGTATTTACATAATGGGTACTCCAATTCGTAATTCCGCCTCCAACTGAAATAGCTTTAAATCTATTACTAAAAGTAGAACAAAATGCTGAGATATATCCCCCGTTACTCCATCCCATAACCCCAACTCTATTCTTATCTGCAATCCCTATGTCAACTAGTTTATCCACTCCAGATATAACATCTTCGTAGTCAGCAATTCCCAGTTTTCGATAATTTGCTTTCAAGAATTCATTACCATAACCAGAACTTCCCCTGTAGTTTGGTTCTAAAACGATAAAGCCTTTTTCAATAAATTGTTCAATCGGATATTTCTCATTAAAACAATCTGAGAATATCGGAAAGGACGCCCAAGCCGGACCACCATGGATTACAACTAATAAAGGATATTTGTTATTTGCGTCAAATTCTACTGGGGTTGATAAAACGCCCTCTATTTCAAGACCATCACTACTTTGCCATGAGATTATTTCCCTGTTACTTTTAAGTTTCTGTATATGGTAACTTAAAAGTGAGCCACCATAGCAATTGAAAACTGAGCCACTTTTGATAGAAAATAACCCTAATGACATGTTAGGGGGAAACATCAGGAGTGATTATATTGAGTGAGA
>NZ_RBZO01000051.1 GCF_003628445.1 Oceanobacillus bengalensis | reverse complement strand
AGCATCGTACTACTTCACTAGTCTGGGTGAGTGTAGGGCGGTGACTCCTCGAAAATAAAGAGCCATTTTCTTCGTGCGATGTAACGCTGACGAAGCTTTCCTTGTCCTGCGGGAATAGCACATGTCCGAAGACCCCGGAAGAAGCGTTCTGTGCGTCACGAGGAGGCTGAGGCCGTGCCCGCGGAAAGCATCCGCCCGGAGCGATCCCAGACGGCGAGATGTGCTCCGATTTAAGATAATCTGAATTAAGTTAGTTTGGAGTTTATACAAATAGTGTAGTTAACAACAATCTTTTAGAAAACATCGTATTTTTAAATGTAGTAAAAAATGGATATTCCTATAATGAAGGAATAGGTGGAAAAGCTTTGTAAATAAAGGAAGAATCCATATAGTGAATGAGTTGATTATTAATTTGAAATGATATAAGATTGTAATGAGAATAGATTGAGAATGAACCAATTAAAATATAGTACTTGGAGGGTTATCAATGGCAGGATCAGTTTTAGAAATTAGAAATCTACATGTATCCATTGAGGATAAAGAGATATTAAAAGGTGTAGACCTTACGATAAAAGGTGGAGAATTCCACGCAATCATGGGACCAAACGGAACAGGTAAATCCACACTTGCTTCTGCAATTATGGGTCATCCTAAATATGAAGTAACAGAAGGAACGATTACACTTGATGGTGAAGATGTGTTAGAAATGGAAGTGGATGAACGCGCACGCGCAGGTCTATTTTTAGCAATGCAATATCCAAGTGAAATTAGTGGTGTAACAACTTCCGATTTCTTACGTTCAGCAATCAATGCTCGTCGTGAGGAAGGAAATGAAGTTTCTTTAATGAAATTTATTAAAGAATTAGATAAAGACTTAGACTACCTAGAAATTGACGGGAGCATGGCTACACGCTACTTAAACGAAGGTTTCTCAGGTGGAGAGAAGAAACGTAATGAAATCCTTCAATTGATGCAATTAAAACCAGAAATTGCAATTCTTGATGAAATTGACTCTGGATTAGATATTGATGCACTAAAAGTTGTTTCTAAAGGGATTAACAAAATGCGTGGAGAAAACTTTGGTTGCTTAATTATTACGCATTATCAACGTTTACTTAACTACATTACACCAGACTATGTACACGTAATGATGCAAGGTCGTGTCGTGAAATCTGGTGGTCCAGAATTAGCGAAGCGTCTTGAAGCGGAAGGTTATGACTGGATTAAAGAAGAACTTGGAATTGAAGACGAAACTGTAGAACAAAATGCGTAATTGTTAGGAGGATTAGCATGACTGTCGAAACAAAGCTTCCATATGATAAAGAATATATCGAACAGTTTTCAAACAGTAGAAATGAGCCAGAATGGTTCCGTAAATTGCGTTTACAAGCTTTGGATCAAGTAGAAATACTAGAAATGCCAAAGCCAGATAAAACAAAGATTACTCGTTGGAACTTTACTGATTTTAAACACGAATATACAACAGGCGAAACAATCGGGTCTATTAAAGAATTACCAGAAGAACTTAAGGATTATTTTGATCAGGAAAATATACCTGAGAATCTACTGATTCAACGCAACCATTCCGTTGCATTTCAATCATTAAATAATGAATTAAAAGATAAAGGTGTTATTTTCACTGATATTTTCACTGCAATTAATGAACATAGTGATTTAGTAGAAAAATATTTCATGAAAGATGCTGTATCTGTTGATCAAAACCGTTTAACAGCACTTCACGGGGCATTAGTAAATGGTGGAGCATTTATTTATGTTCCTAAAAACATAGAAATTGAAGAAGCACTTCAAGTCGTATTCTGGCATGAAAATGCAGAATCAGCATTGTTTAATCATGTTATTGTTGTAGCGGATGAAAATAGTAAACTTACATTTGTAGAAAATTATATTTCTAATAACGAGAATGAAACTGTTGCTAACATTGTAGAAGAAGTATTTGCACACAATGGTGCTAAAATTTCCTTCGGTGCAGTAGATAATCTAGGGGTTGGTACAACTTCATATGTTAACCGCCGTGGTGTTGCATATGATGATGCAACGATTGATTGGGCATTAGGCCAAATGAACGATGGGGATACTGTTTCTGAGAATATTACAAACTTAATCGGAAACGGTGCTACTTCTAAAGCAAATGCTGTTTCAGTTGGTCGTGGCAAACAAATACAAAACTTCACTGCAAGTATTGTTCAACACGGAAAAGCAACAGATGGATTTATCTTGCAACGTGGTGTTATGAAAGAAAGTGCAACAACTATCTTTAATGCTATCGGTAAAATTGAGCATGGTGGTACGAAAGGGAATTCGGAACAAGAATCCCGCGTATTGATGCTTAGTCCAAATGCGCGTGGGGATGCGAACCCAATTCTATTAATTGAAGAAGACGATGTCACTGCAGGTCACGCAGCATCAGTTGGCCGTGTGGATCCACTGCAAATGTATTACCTTATGAGTCGTGGACTTAAAAAGGAAGAGGCAGAGCGTCTCGTGATTCATGGTTTCCTTGCACCAGTTGTTGATCAATTGCCAATTGAATCCGTGAAAAAACAACTAACACAAGTGATTGAAAGGAAAGTAAACTAATGGATATTAAAGCCATTCGTGAGATGTTTCCGATATTAGATCAGGAAGTGAATGGAAATCCTTTAGTATACCTTGATTCTTCTGCTACTTCACAGAAACCTGTATCTGTTATAGAGGCTGTTAATGACTATTATCGTCATGACAACTCTAACGTTCATCGCGGTGTTCATACACTAGGAACGAGGGCTACGGATAAGTATGAAGGTGCACGTGAAAAGGTAAGAAAGTTCATTAATGCAGGAAGTACTGCTGAAGTTATTTTTACCAGGGGCACAACGACCTCTATTAATTATGTTGCATACGGTTATGCTCGGCAAAAACTTAAAGCAGGGGATGAAATTGTGATTACTCCAATGGAGCATCACAGTAATATCATTCCGTGGCAACAAGCTGCAAAAGCAACTGGAGCAACTTTAAGATATATTCCATTGCAAGCTGATGGGACGCTTGCGATGGAAGACGTGAGAAGTACAATTACAAAGAATACCAAAATCGTTGCTGTTACACATCTTTCTAATGTTCTGGGTACAATCAATCCGGTAAAAGAGATCGCAAAAGTCGCTCATGATAATGGAGCTGTTATCGTTGTTGATGGCGCACAAGGAGCACCACATATGAAAGTAGATGTAGAAGAATTAGATTGTGATTTCTACGCATTTAGTGGACATAAAATGTGTGCACCAACAGGTATTGGGGTACTCTATGGGAAACGTGTCCTCCTCGAAGACATGGAGCCAGTCGAATTTGGTGGTGAAATGATTGATTTCGTTAACCTTTATGATTCTACATGGAAAGAGCTACCATGGAAATTTGAAGGTGGAACACCAATTATTGCTGGTGCCATTGGACTTGGAGCTGCAATTGACTTCCTAGAGGATATCGGAATGGACAATATTCTTGAACATGATAAGAAGTTAGCAGCATATGCACTAGAGCAGTTACGTACAATAGATGGAATTACGATTTATGGTCCTGAAGAGCGTGCGGGACTTGTTACCTTTAATCTAGATGATGTTCATCCACATGATACTGCAACAGTACTTGATGCAGAAGGAATTGCAGTTCGAGCTGGTCATCATTGTGCACAACCATTGATGAAATGGTTAGATGTAACTGCTACTGCACGGGCAAGTTTTTACCTGTATAATACAGAGGAAGACATCGATAAGTTAGTCAGCGGACTTTTGAAAACGAAGGAGTATTTTGGCAATGTCTTTAAATAATTTAGATCAACTTTACAGACAAGTCATTATGGACCATTATAAGAATCCTAGAAATCGCGGTATCGTAGAGGGAGATGCTGTTACGGTTGATATGAATAATCCTACTTGTGGGGACCGTATCAGGCTCCAACTATTCGTTGAAAATGGGATCGTTAAAGATGCGAAGTTTGAAGGGGAAGGCTGTTCCATCAGTATGTCCTCTGCTTCGATGATGACACAAGCAGTAAAGGGTAAAAAAATTGAAGACGCCGTCCAAATGTCAAAGATTTTCTCTGACATGATGCTCGGTAATGAAATAGATGATACAGAAGTAGACTTAGGTGATATTGAAGCACTGCAAGGTGTATCACAATTTCCAGCTCGAATCAAATGTGCAACACTTGCATGGAAGGCGATGGAAAAAGGTGTGAACGAGGGTTAAGTAGTACTAAAAGGAGGTTTTATAATTGGCTAAAAAAGCACCAGAAATAGAAGAATATAAATACGGATTTCGTGATAAAGACGTCTCTGTTTTTCGTACGGAAAGAGGATTAACTCGTAAAGTCGTTGAAGAAATCTCTAAATTAAAAGAAGAACCTCAGTGGATGTTAGATTACCGATTAAAAGCATTGGAACATTTTTACAAACGTCCAATGCCACAATGGGGTGGAGATTTATCAGAACTAAACTTTGATGAGATTGTTTATTATGTAAAACCATCTGAAAGACAAGGGAAAACTTGGGATGAAGTACCTGATGAAATCAAGCAAACTTTTGATAAACTAGGTATTCCAGAAGCAGAACAAAAATATTTAGCTGGTGTATCTGCTCAATATGAATCTGAAGTAGTTTACCATAGTTTAAAAGAGGATCTTGAAGAAATGGGTATTATCTTTAAAGATACAGATACTGCCTTAAAAGAAAATGAAGAATTATTCAAAGAATACTTTGGTACAGTTATTCCATATTCCGATAATAAATTTTCTGCATTAAACTCAGCAGTGTGGTCTGGTGGATCTTTTATTTACGTACCTAAAGGTGTAAAAGCTACATCGCCACTTCAAGCATATTTCCGTATTAACTCTGAAAATATGGGACAGTTTGAAAGAACATTAATTATCGTTGATGAGGGTGCATCTGTTCACTATGTGGAAGGATGTACAGCTCCAGTTTATACAACGAACTCACTTCATAGTGCGGTTGTTGAAATTATCGTTAAAAAAGATGGCTACTGTCGCTACACAACAATACAAAACTGGGCGAATAACGTTTATAACTTAGTTACAAAACGTGCAACAGTTGATGCGAATGGGCAAATGGAATGGATTGATGGTAACATTGGTTCGAAACTTACGATGAAATATCCTGCTATTCACCTTAAAGGTGAAGGTGCTCGTGGTAACACGATTTCTATTGCAATTGCTGGCCGTGGTCAAGTTCAAGATGCGGGTGCAAAAATGTATCATTTAGCACCTAACACGTCTTCTACGATTGTTTCAAAATCGTTCTCTAAACAGGGTGGTAATGTAACATATCGTGGCTTAGTACATTTTGGTAAAAAAGCTGACGGTGCTCGTGCAAATATTGAGTGTGATACATTGATTTTGGATAACGAATCGAAATCAGATACAATTCCATACAATGAAATCTACAATGACAATATTTCATTAGAACATGAAGCAAAAGTTTCAAAAGTATCTGAAGAACAACTATTCTACTTAATGAGTAGAGGGTTGACTGAAGAAGAAGCAACAGAAATGATCGTAATGGGCTTCATTGAACCATTTACAAAAGAACTTCCAATGGAATATGCAGTTGAGATGAATCGATTGATAAAGTTCGAGATGGAAGGTTCTATCGGATAATAACTTTAAGGAAATCCCAATTTAGCGAGTAGCTGAATTGGGATTTTTTTCTAGGTTAATGGAATATCAATCCAAATATGTAGGAATCTAAAATAAACAATGCTAAGATTAGATATACAGAATATATAGATAGAAGGGGAATTTCTTGGTCTTTATTGCATGTTTAATAATTGGTACACTCGCAGCTTTTACTGGTTCGATTGCGGGGTTAGATGGGGGAATATCGCTTGGGAATATGTTCTGCCCTTCATACCTGGTGCATGGATAGGGACGAAAATAGGTGCAAAAGTTAATCAGATGCTAAATGGAAGGACGCTTGAATGGGTTTTGCGAATACTGCTAATCTTCAATGGACTTCGAATGATTTTTTAGTGCTATAGTAGATATAGATAAGTAATTTCTTAAGGAGTTTTACAGATGATAGAGAAACTTTATTTTTATTATACGAATGATTTACATAGTAATTTTGACCAATGGCCAAGGGTTGCTAAATACCTGAAGGATGCTACTTCTAAACGTGAGAAGCATGGTGATGCATATTGGACGGTTGATATTGGCGACCATATGGACCGTGTTCACCCAATTTCTGAAGCATTCAAAGGAAAAGCGAATGTAGAATTGATGAATGATTTACATTATGATATTGCTACCATTGGAAATAATGAAGGAATTACACTCTCTCATGATGAACTCTATAGCTTATACGATGATGCAAACTTCGAGGTCGTCTGCACAAATTTACATCGTACGGAAGTGGGGAATCCGAATTGGTTAAAAAGAACGGTGAAAATCGAATCGGCAAGTGGCATTCGAATTGGGGTAATCGGATTAACAGCTCCTTTTAATAATTATTATGAGTTACTCGGTTGGCATATTTCATCTGAAAGGCAAGCACTTGAACAATATGTTAGTGAATTAAAAAAAGAAACAGATATTATTATTTTATTATCTCATCTAGGATTGAGTGAAGACCAAGCAATCGCTAGGAAGTTTCCAGACATTGATTTAATTATTGGTGGACATACCCATCACCTATTGCGTACTGGGGAAAAAGTAAATCATACATTAATTACAGCAGCTGGTAAACATTGTTTCTATATTGGTGAGGCAATCCTGAGCTGGGATCACGAAGCAAAGAAGCTGGTGAGGCAAGAAGCATATGCAACAGACATCACCCACTATCAAGTAGATCCCGAAACGGAGACAAATTTGAAAAGTCTTCAAATGAAGGCTGATCAATTGTTGGGAGACACAATCGTCCAACTTGAAAAACCAATTGAAGTAAAGTGGTTTAAACATACAGAAATCATGCAGCAACTAACCAATACGTTAAAAAACCATACAAAAGCAGATTGTGCGTTGTTGAATTCTGGCGTTTTGTTAGCAGATTTTCCAGCAGGTAAAGTTAGTTATAAAGATGTGCATCGAATTTGCCCACATCCGATAAACCCAGTTGTCGTGAAGTTGGATGGGAATGAATTGATTGAAGTTATTCGTGCATCGTTAACGAAGGAATTTATGGAACTAAAGCTAAAAGGCTTTGGGTTTCGTGGTAAAATGCTTGGACGGATGGTATTCTCAGGAATCACGGTGGAAACGGCATTTCATGTTAATGGGGAAGAGTACGTGAAGAATGTTGTATTTGAGGATGGAACAAAGCCAGATGGTGATAGGCTATATAATGTAGCGACAGCAGATACGTTTACTTTTGGAAGGCTTCTACCTGAAATTGCCAGGTCTGAAACAAAACAATATATGTTACCGGAATTTTTGCGAGATCTTTTGGTTGAAACACTACAAAGAGAGTTTGCATCAACCCTATAGAATGTCAGTCCCTGCCTCTATAATTAAAGTGTGTGACAAACCAAGCCATTCGTGCATACAGATATAATGTATATTACGAAGGAGGCAGAATGCTTTATGATTACAGTGAAGCCTTTAGAAGTGGAAGGGAAGCATTTCACTGCAACAACAGTAGAACTTCCGAAGACGACATTATTGGTCATTTCTAATGATGTGGGATACATTATGTGTGCGGCATTAGATGTAGATTTCTTTGATGCAAATGAAAAATTGAAAAAAAGAAATGTAATCGCTGGTCGAGCAGAAGGTGTTCGTACGATAGACCAGCTGTTACATGCACCGTTAGCAAAAATTACCGATGCTTCTCAGGAATTGTATGGTTGGGAAATCGGTATGATTGGTAAGGATGCATTGTTGAAATTAGAATAACGATAAAATGTCTTCCAAGTGGAAGGCATTTTAATTGCCAATTTTTAGCAGAAATGATAGATAAAATCGTTTTATTCTGTTACTATTCTTATAGGAGTTGTCAAAAAAAGTCGAAAAGTTTTGGTGAACAAGATGAAACTAGTGGGTACAAAATCAATTGAACCTGGGGCAATTTTAGCGCAGTCCATTTATAATGAAAATGGTATTGTGCTGATAGCAAAAGGCATGGAATTAACGAGGAATATTATTAAACGATTAAATAATTATGGAATTACATATGTGTATATAGAAGATGATTTATCAAAGGGTATTATTGTTGATTCCTTTATTTCAGATAGGGTACGCAGAGAGGCATTAAACACGGTTAAAAGTATCTTTACTGATATTAAAAATAAAGGAATAAATAATTCTACTTTTATTTTAGATAAAAAAGGGAAAGAATTGCAAAACGTTATAGAAAATCTAATGCTAGAGACAAAAAATAATGAAAAGCCCTTATCATTCCTTGCAGATATTTACTTAACAGATAACTATGTTTTTCATCATTCTTTAAATGTTACAATCTATACGCTTGCAATAGGTGTAAAGCTGAATCTACCTAATCAGAAATTAATGGAACTAGGTTTGGGTGCATTATTACATGACATAGGTAAGATTTTCGTTGATCAGGATGTGTTGCAAAAGCCCGGTAGATTAACGGATGAGGAATTTGAAATAATTAAAGAACATGCACAAATTGGATACGATTTTTTACGGAAGCAAATGGATATTTCTTCTGTTGTGGCACATTGTGCATTAGAACATCATGAACGACTTGATGGTTCAGGATATCCACGATCACTACGTGGAGATGAGATACATCTGTATGCAAAAATCATTGGAATTGCTGATGTCTTTGATGCTGTTACAAGTAATCGGGTATATCGCGATGCAATGTTGCCACATGAGGGATTAGAGATTCTATACTCAGGCGCTGTAAACCTGTTTGATAAAGAGATGGTAGAGGCATTTAAGAAAAGCATTGTTGTCTATCCAGATGGTATATCGGTAGAGTTAAGTGATGGTAGGAAGGGGATTGTTGCGAGGCAAAATAAGCATCTCTGTGATCGTCCTGTTATTCGAATTATTTATGATAAGGATCGGCAAGTGGATACGCCATACGAGGTTGACTTAAGTAATGTGATGAATATCATGGTTGTTTCCGTGTTGAAGGATTAGTTTCTCATTGAAAGTAATAAAATACTAATTTACCCTATTTAAATTCCTTTTCAGGACTGGCCACGTCTAGCTCCAGCGCCCGTGCTGCTAGCGAGAGTTCCCTCACCTCCGTACGATAAGTCAACATCGACTCCCTTGCGGTCGTCGTGTTTCCTTTATCTCCTATGGCTCAGTCCAGTCCGTACGTCGTTAAACGGGCGCTTGCGCTTTTGGTGATTCTATCCCCCCTAAAACAAGCATAAGTTGTTGTAGGGGGGATTCTTATGCGTAGACCACGGAGAAGATATAGAAGAAAATTTGCATCACCTCCAGGGAAGAATATTTTTTTCATAACGCTCATTTTATTTATTATTGCGGTCACTTGGAGTGTATGGTTTATCGATAAAAAAGTTGAACCAGTACTATACGATATAGCTTCAGTAAAACTTGATGAATTTGGTACACGAGCGATTAATCAAGCTGTCCGATTTGCTGAAGAATATGATTATAATGAGGTACTAGATATTAACTATGATAATGAGGGAAATGTTGTTAGATATGGTTGGAATCCAGCGGTTGTTGGTGAAATAAATCGGGTTGCAACAGATAGAGTAGAAGAATTCTTTCAACGTGTGAATCGAGGAGATCCGATAACGTATGATTATTCCCTTCATGAGCCTTATGAATATGGCGATGGTGCAGAGGATCGTGTAGAACAAGACCCAACATTAATCGAAGTCCCACTTGGGCAGGTTACTGGGAATGCCGTTCTAGCTAACCTTGGACCAAAAATACCGATTAATTTGGAGTTCGTTGGTAATGTCCGAACAAATATTGTAAGGGATGTAGAACCATTTGGAATAAATGCCTCATGGGTATCCTTATACGTAAATGTAGAGGCAGACGTTCAAGTTGTTATTCCGTTTACAACAGAAGTTGAAACGATAAATACAGAGATTTATATTGATGGGGGTGCTATTATGGGGGATGTGCCAGAATTTTATGGTGGTGAGGATAGTGGTCCTTCCATATCTGTACCAAAGGAGGATTTTCTAAAAGAGGAAGAGGACTTGCAAGAAGACGAGTAATCTAGTATATTAGTAATATAATTTAATAGACCTCAGATCGGTGAGGTAGAGGTGCATACAACAATAGTAACGAGCAGGAGAATGACAACGATGATTGCTTGTGAAAGGGTTGTTTGCCGAAGCATAATAAGGGTCAAACTTATTAGAGCTGGTATTCCTTTGAATAAAGGGTGTACTGTCATGCAGGGAAGTTGCGTGGAGAACTACTGATCGAAATGGAGGATAACGTATTTTGTGATAAAACAAAGATGGGTTATTTTCTGTCTTTGTTTTTTTGTGTGCAAAAAATTGTTTATGCTCGTTTCAGTTCTACATTCAAATATATAACATATTTTATGGAGGTAGAAACAATGGAAGGAACAATCTATTCTCTTATTCCAGCAGTACTTATGCTTATTCTTGTTATTCTAACGAGAAAAGTGCTACTGTCTTTGGGTGCAGGTATTATTGTGGGGGCTTTATTTATTCATGATTTTAATTTCATAGAAAGCCTTCAGGAAATTTGGAACGCTTTTTATGGAATTTTTATTTCAGATGGAGAACTTAACAAAGGAAATCTTCTATTACTTGGATTCCTTTTATTATTAGGTATGATGACAGCATTCTTGCAATCATCTGGTGGTAGTCGAGCTTTCGGGGAATGGATGATGAGACGTGTGAAAACACGTAGAGGTGCTGGAGTAATGTCTGGCGTATTAGGGATAATTATTTTTATTGATGATTACTTTAATAGTTTAGCAGTTGGGCAAATAGCACGGCCACTAACAGATCGATACAAGATTTCACGTGCAAAATTAGCCTACTTTATTGACTCTACATCAGCACCAGTGACCGTTATCTCCCCGATTTCAAGCTGGGGGGCATACATCATTGGTATTATGGGTGCGATGTTTGCTGCTAATGGGATTACAGACATGGAGCCATTAACCGCATTTATTCAAATGATTCCACATAACTTTTATGCACTTGGCGCAATTATTCTAGTGTTTATGGTCGCTTACTTTAAATTAGATATAGGTCCAATGAGAAAACACGAAGAACGGGCAATCCGAACAGGGGAATTGTTAGATCCAAGTCAAAGCAAGGTTCCTGGGGATCTAAGTGACGAGTTTAAAGCCCATCAAGATGGAAAAGTGTATCACTTATTAATGCCAATTATTGTGTTGATAGTAGGTACTGTCTTAACAATGGTAATAACAGGTGCAAATGCTAGTGGAGATAATATTACGATACTCACTATATTCGCTAACACAAATGTAAACCTATCGTTATTTATTGGTGGAGTAGCTGCAATTATTACCTCATTGTTATTCCATGTTGGTTTAGGAAAACCGAAAGCAAATGTTGGGAAGATAATCGTTGAAGGTATAAAAACAATGCTCCCAGCTATTTATATCTTGATTTTGGCGTGGATGATCGGTTCCATTATCGATACATTAGAAACTGGTCTGTTCCTAGCAGAAAAATTTAGCGAAGCACAGGTAAGTAGCTCACTGTTACCTGTTCTATTCTTTATTATTGCAGGATTCATGGCGCTAGCAACTGGTACATCATGGGGAACTTTTGGTATTATGCTGCCAATTGCTGCAGAGATTGCAGTGGTAACTGATATGGATATGCTTTTACCATCACTAGCTGCTGTTCTTGCTGGTTCTGTATTTGGTGACCACTGTTCACCAATATCGGATACAACGATTCTGTCGTCAACTGGTGCAGGAGCAAACCATATTGATCATGTATTAACGCAATTACCGTATGCATTGATTGTTGCGTCTGTTTCAATTATGGGTTATCTATTAGTAGGCTTTACGCATCAAATCTTTATTTCACTTTTCATTTCGATAGCGTTTGTTATTATGATCGGATTGATTATTCATTCATTTAATAAAAACAAATGATAATACAAAAAATCTCTCATCTAGCAATGGTGAGAGATTTTTCATATAAAATATATTTGGATAATTTGACATATTCTAAAATTGATATATACTACATATAAATACCTATAGTCGTGAATATTTTAAATATTCACTATTGAAAGTAGAATAATAAGGGGGGATTTATATGGAAACACGTTCACAGTGGGGGACAAGGGCAGGGTTTATTTTAGCGGCAGCAGGTTCAGCGATTGGACTTGGTAACATTTGGCGTTTTCCTTCTGTTGCTTACGAAAATGGTGGTGGTGCATTTTTTATTCCTTATTTATTTGCATTGCTCACAGCAGGGATTCCATTACTCATCATGGAATTTACAATTGGGCAAAAATATCGGGGATCAGCACCAATGGCATTTAGTAAAATGAATAAAAAAGCAGAATGGATTGGTTGGTGGGGTGCGCTCGTAGCATTTGTAATTTCTACGTATTATTCCGTAATCATTGCTTGGGCCATATCTTATTCTACCTTCTCATTTAATTTAGGATGGGGAGAAGATACAGAAGGTTTCTTATTCAATGATTATCTACAGTTAGCAGCTCCTGGTGAGTTTGGTGGTTTTGTTCCAAGTGTTCTCATTCCATTAATTATTGTGTGGGCGGTTGTATTAGCCATTCTGTTTGCAGGTGTAAAGAAAGGGATTGAAATTGCTAACCGCATTTTTATTCCACTTCTAGTGGTATTATTCTTATTTATTGTTATTTATGCGCTTACATTGCCTGGTGCTTTAGATGGTCTAAATGCATTCTTCCAACCAGATTTTGGTGCCATAATGTCTGCTGATGTATGGGTTGCTGCTTATGGTCAAATTTTCTTTAGTTTATCCATTGCGTTTGCGATTATGATCGCATATGCAAGCTATTTGCCTAAAAAGTCAGATATTACGAATAATGCATTTATCGTTGGATTTGGAAATTCAAGTTTCGAGTTATTAGCTGGTATTGGTGTTTTTGCAACGTTAGGATTTATGGCAGGTCAAGCTGGAGTTGGAGTGGAAGATGTTGTAGCAGGTGGGGTAGGATTAGCCTTTGTTGTTTTCCCACAAATTATTAATGAACTTCCAATGTTAAATGGTTTAGTTGGTTTCCTATTCTTTGCATCACTTGTACTTGCTGGTTTTAGTTCATTAATTTCAATTACAGAAGCTTACATTTCTGCGATCATTGATAAATTTAAAATTTCACGTGCGAAAGCAGTTTTCTTCGGTGGTGGGTTATCTGCTGTGATTTCATTAATTTATGCAACAAGAGGCGGATTAAATTTCCTAGATACTGTCGACTATTTTATTAATCAATTTGGTGTAGCGTTTATTGGTCTAGTGGAGGTAGTTGTTGTTGCATGGTTCTTACGAGAAGTGAAGAACTTAAAAGAACATGCGAATGGCATTTCTGATATTCAATTAGGTGCTTGGTGGGGCTTTAGTTTAAGTGTAATTACACCAATTGTTCTCGGAGTTATGATGGTTCAATTATTTGTGCAAAATTTGCTCAGACAATTTGATACGGACACTGGTAACTACGGAAACTATGCGGATGACTTTATTATTTATAGTGGCTGGGCAGTTGCGGCCAGTGCATTAATAATTGGTATCATAATGTCCTTTACAAAATGGAGAAAAGAAACGAACAGTGCAGAAGAACTACAAGAAACGAAGGAGGCAAAATAAATGACGGCTGGAGCTATCTTCGTAATGGTAATTGGTATGGTTATTATCTGGGGGGGACTTGGTCTAAGTATTACCCATGCAGTTAAAAAAGCAAAAGAAGCAAAATAAATAAGGAGGAGGATGGGACAAAAGAAATTTAGTAAAGAAAAATCCGAACGATAAGTTAAGTCCTCCATTAAATTCAAATTAATGGAGGACTTTGTATAGACTTCGGATCTATTTAATTCAGTATTGTGCAAAACACATCGTTCCGGAAACACACTTCGCGCACCTTAAGGCGGCTGATGAGCCCCCTTCGTGCTGACGCACTACGGTGTCTCATCTAGGCCTCTCCTCCTGCAGGAGTTATCATGAACGAAACTAGCCCCTTAATCGTAATATCGTAGATTAATTTGGTAATACTGCATTACAAAACCCAAATACCAAATCAGAGCTATAATACGAAAGGAGCTAGTAATAT
>NZ_RBZO01000050.1 GCF_003628445.1 Oceanobacillus bengalensis | reverse complement strand
TTAAAGGCAGCGTGTTACCACCTGCCCTCCAAGACTCGCTACGAGTGAATGGCTAGTTCTTTCTCGACGGGAATCCCACCCGCTATATATTACGACCTATGCTCGGTCGCTCCAGGAGTCTGCGTGTGTTTCCTCCACTACTAATTGCTCTTTACTCAAATAAATCATGGTTTAGCACTATTATCATTGTTGATTGGAGCGGAGGGCAGCCAGTCGACTCCTGCGGGAAAAGCACGTGTCCGAAGACTCCAGAAGAAGCGTTCTTTGCTTCTTTGGAGGCTAAGGCCGTGCCCGCGGAAAGCGTACTGGCTGCCCGGAGCGGAAATCAACAAAGCACTTATTGCGCATTTTAAATCTTTTACGCCACACTTCACCTAAAAAATAGCAACAATTTTTTAGAAAATAATATTTTTTATATCTACATATCTTAATTTTCTAGTTCCTTTTTCGTATATCCACTATTCCTATTCCATATTTTTAGGTCCTTTGTCCGAAGATAAAGAAGCGTTTGACTTATATACTCAATTAGTGGTATAAAAAATTAGAATACTATAGTGATTTTTTAGATTTTCTAAAATACATTATAAGAGAGAGACATGTAAGTGATAAATGGAAAGGGGAAATATCGTGAACGATTCTAAGCAAACCGGGGGAAAGAAAAAAGGAATAATAGCAATTATTATTACCATCATTCTAATAGCTGGTGGTACGGCTGCTGCATTTGTACTGTCTAATACTTCATCAAAAGAGGCATACTTTTTAGCAGAAAAAAATACCTTTGAATCTTTGAAAGAGGAAATTGAGGAACGTTATCAAGCAGAAATCGATTGGAGCAAAGCGTCATACGAAAAACCTACAGAACAAGCGATTGAATTATCTGCAGAATATAACGATCCAGCAGCAGGCACAGAAAATTATGCAACAGTAGATCCCGCACAGATTATCAATAATTCTAGTATCACCCTAACTGCACAAGCAGATGTACCAAATAAGCAAATTTCAACTGAACTTGCAGCAAATATTAGCGGTATAGAAATTGATGGATTAAGTGCATATATAACGGATGAAAAATTAATGGTAGGATTACCTTTTATTGAGGAAATTCTTCAAATTAAAGATGAAGATTTAGGACCCTTATTACATGAAATAGATCCTATGGTATTTACTGGGGAAGAATCTCTTGAGCTAGATACGATATTTGAAGAATATGGTGTTATTACAGAAGATGACTTGGATTACTTTAAGAAAGAATACGTTGAAATGATTTATGATACGTTACCAGATGAGGCGTTTACTTCTGAAAATGAATCCATTGAAGTAAATGGCGAATCCTTAGATACAGAGAAAATTGAATTCCACTTATCTGAACAACAAGTGAAAGACCTTCTCTCAGACATCTTCGCGAAATTAGAAAAGGATGATAGAGTAAAAGAATTACTTCGTTTGCAAATGGAGCAGCAATTTAGCGGAATGTCCATTGATTCTGATATTGACGAGATGATTGCCGAGTTTGAAACGGCAATGGCAGATGCGAAAGAAGGTATACAAGACTTTCAAATAACAGATGGTTTCACTTCAACGATTTGGATTCATGACAAGACTATCGCAAAACGTGATCTAAACATTGAATTAGGTCCAGATCAAAGTGATTTAGTCACATTCACAATGAATGGTACGCAGCGATTACAGGATAATACACAGCATTTTAATTATGAATTATATTTTGCTGATGCACTGACAGATGGAACAATGAACATTGTAGCTGATTTATCTTCAGAAAATGACAAAGCAGCAGACTCTATTAATCTAACATTTGGTGAGTACACCCTTTCTTATGAAGGAACAGAGAGCATAAATGATGGAACGAGAGACTTTGAACGCGTCTTTTCATATGAGGATTCCATGACTGGTGGAAGTCTACTGTGGGATGGTTCTTCTACTTATAATAATGACCAGATGAATTCAGAACATCACTTCTCAATTGATAGTCCAGAACTTGGCCCAGATATGTTTAGCCTCCATGCATTCATTGAAGGAAAATATATCGATGGTGTCGATATGCCAAAAGAAGATAGTGTGAAAGATTTAGGAGGACTTCCGGCAGAAGAATTAATGAATTATGTTGAAGTTGATTTAACACCTAAGTTCCAGCAGTGGATTTTTGAAATGATGATGGCTGGTGGAGAAGGTTTTTAACCAGAAAGAAATGGAAGTGCTTGTATGGATATATTGAAACACATCCTACTATTTGTTACAAACAATATACAGCAATTAAGGAGGAAGTGGTTATCACTTCCTCTTCTTTTCATCTTCCCTATTTTATTAGTTGGTTTGATTTGTATCGTAATTGTTTCATTTATCATGCCTGAAGACGGGGAGGCAATTCAAGTAGGTCTAGTTGATTTAGATAAGTCTAAGGAAACAGAGCTAGTGACACAACTAATAGAAGAATCTTCCCAATTTGGTAGCTTCATGAGCATACATTCTATGGATGAGGATAAAGCACAGGGAGAAATTGGGAATAATCGGCTGAGTGCCTATCTTGTCTTTCCAGAAAATTTTACAAATGATCTATACCAAGGGAATTCCGTCATCATCCCAATTGTAGGCAATCCCAAGCAAAGACTAGAAAGCATGACTATTCGTGAAATCATCGATAGTATTAGTCTACATATACGCGCTTCTCAAGCGAATATATTAGCAATTAACCATTATGCAAAGGAAATGGGAATGAATGATGAAGAGCGAAATGACCTTGTATTTGAACAATTTAAGGAATTTGTCTTTTATACATTAGGTTCGAATCAGGTAATACGTGACGTGGAATTAACTAACCTATCAACCGCTTCCCCTGTTCACTATTTCGGCATAGGAGCGTGGCTTCTACTCATTACCATTTGGTTGCTCACATTTTACCACCTTCTATATCAAGAGAATAGTAAACGTTTAAAACAACGAATGAAGCTCTACGGTGTTACCAATTTAAGTGAAATGATAGCAAGAATGTCTGTTTCACTAATCATGAGCATGATTTTTTCACTTATTGTCTTTTTAGTCTTGAATCACTTTTTAACGTTTGATTTAGTCCGCGTAGATGTTCTAAGAATTTCGGGACTAATCTTCCTTTACTCCCTTTTATTTTTAATTTGCCTAGCAATTTGTGAAACGATTATCCGAAGGCAAAAGCTGCGGCTACTTGTTCATGCCGTCTTTACAGTAGTTGTTTTGATCATTAGTGGAGCTATTATTCCTACTATTTATTTACCAATAGGTTTACAGGAATTATTAGCATATAGCTTCTCCTATGAGAGTTTTTACTGGTTAACGGAGATTCTACTCAATAATCGGTTGTATGCCGATTTCTTGCCATTATTATTAATGACACTTGCTGGATTCTTTGTGTTCATTGGGATTTCACTTTGGAAGGAGCGTGTTGACAGATGATTGCTATTTTCAAAACACGTCTCATCCACTTACGTAAGCACATTTTTTCATTCATTTTCTGGCTTATTCTTCCCATCCTTGCGACACTCTTTGTTATTTATCTTACCGACAAGCTTCAGGAAGATAGTAAAATACCTATCGGGATTGTGTTAGAAGAAGATTCAGCACTTAGCAATGACCTGTACGAGGTGATACAGGAAAACCCTCTCATTCGAGTCTATGATGTTACGGAAGCAGAGGCCCGAATAAAAGTTGAAAGCCATGAATTAGACAGTGCATTTGTAATACAGAAGGATTATGAAGAGAATATATTAGAAGGAAAACGGAATCGATTAATTACTAGTTATCGGTCAGACATGTCTTTCGCCTACATTCCAGTTAGTGAAATGATCATTTCATATGTTCAGCAAGAAACAGGCAGGGCAAAAACCGCATTAACGGTTATGAACCTATCTGAAAACAGAGCTAACACATGGACAGCCGACGAAATTATCGCAAAATCAAAAGAAATTCAGGAAGAAGAGAACTTGTTACGTACTTCATTTTCCTATCAAAAAACGCATCAATCTGTAGATGAAGAAAAAGAAAGTCTATTGAACAACTGGATGTTGTGGGCAATCTTTAGTGTACTGTCCACCCTTCTAGTATCAGACTGGATAATAAAAGAAAGAAAGGCAGCCATTGCTGTCCGCTATGCTTTTATGAAATATTCTCTAAAAAGCTACATGTTACAAAATCTATTGTTATACACATGTGCATTTTTCCTTATGGATCTATTAGCGGTTTTCATTTTTCATTTTCTCCTCGATGAGCCAATTTCTTTGCAACTCATATTGTCACTTATCGTATTTCGTATAACCGTAAATTTAGGTAGCTTTTTATTCGCATTGCTTTTTAGAAATATCTATTTTTATTATGTTATCTCCTTTATCATCTCGTTAATTTTAGCAATTCTAAGTGGAATTATCATCCCGATAGAAGGAAATGTAACAATGCTGAACCCAATACATGCCTTTAGCCAGCATTCATTATTAAATCCATGGCTCTTTGTTTTTATTCTAATCACTGTTATTTGGATTATGAAAGGAGAATCTGATGCTTAACGTGCATTCTCTTACAAAAAATTATGGAAAAAAAACAATATTACAGGATATATCATTTACGGTGTCACCTGGTGAAATAATAGGACTAGTTGGTGAGAATGGTGCTGGAAAATCAACCCTTCTTTCCATCATAGCAACATTAACAAAATCCTCATCAGGAGATATTTATTTTAATGACCTTGATTTTAAAAAGGATAGAAAAGCAATTCGAAAAAAAGTGGGCTTCGTCCCACAAGATATTGCAATATGGGATAATTTTACAGTTGAGGAAAATATGGTTTTCTTTGAGAAGCTTTCTTGGGAAAAAAAGAACAATAACCAATTAAAACAGCTTTGTTTAGAAATGAAATTAGACAAATGGAAAGAACCCGCTGGAACACTTTCGGGTGGGATGAAACGAAAATTAAATTTAGCGATTAGTCTGATACATGACCCAGTACTTCTTTTATTGGATGAACCAACAGTTGGCATCGACTTAAAGTCAAGAATAGAGATTGGTACCTATTTAAAGAAATTAGCCAAAGAATCAAATAAAATGATTATTTATATCTCCCATGACATGGATGAGATTACTAGTCTCTGTGACCGAATTATCAGCATCGGGGAGGATCCTTTTTACCAAGAAATCTTGCAAAATAATGGCAAAGAAATACTATCATTTTAATATTGCTTATTCTAGCGATTCCCCGTAAAATAAAGATAATGGGGTGAATTCAACATGGAAATTAGAGAATTACAACAAAAAATATTATTACAAGCAATGTCAAACCTTACATTACATTCAAATAATCAGCAATCCCCAATGATGGATGTAACATTTAAACAATTGCTTCTTAATAAAATAAATCAAGCAACACAGCTTTCTAGTACCAGTGCAGCTTCGATGGACAACATTTCAAATCCAAATTCGTATATGTATTCACTACCCGGTACATCAAGCACTGAGCAATCAATAGTCAGAAATACCAAATACAACCCATACATTACAGCAGCTGCTGAAAAATACGGCTTAGATGAAAACCTCGTTCATGCAGTCATTAAAAATGAATCTGGTTATAATGCTTTCGCCAAAAGTTCTGCAGGAGCACAAGGCTTAATGCAATTAATGCCAAATACGGCAAGGTCACTTGGTGTAACGAATGCTTATGATGCACGTCAGAACATTGATGGAGGCTCGAAATACCTTCGTCAAATGCTTGATAAGTATAATGGGAATGTAGAACTTGCGCTTGCCGCTTACAATGCAGGACCAGGTAATGTGGACAAATATAATGGTATTCCACCATTTACCGAAACACAGAATTATGTAAAGAAAGTAATGAATACTTATTTAGCCTAAATTTTAATAAGATCTACCAATGCGCGTAACGTATTTCGTTGTTAAGTAATAATTAAGAAAAACGATTTAAATCCCCTACAAAATCGAAAATGATTTCATAGGGGATTTTTTTGTACAATGTCTTTGTTACTTAATTTTTTACCGTTCTCCCCTTCTCAATAACAATGGTTGCTCCTAGAAGAATAATAGTGAAAACAATTAAAAATATAGGAAATAGATTCATATTGAAATTCTGAAATAATGTACCTACTAACGGTGGGAAAACTGTTATTCCTACATAACCAGAAGCTACTTGAAACCCAATAATCGCACTTGAATATCTTTCTCCAAATCTTCTTGGTGTTTCGTGCATCATGGTTGGAAAAATTGCTGCACAACCGAGACCAATGAGTATAAATCCCCCGTATAAAATGCTACCTGTTCCAAAGGCAACTGTAAGAATTCCTATAAAGAGAAACACTTCGCTAAACAACAACATCTTTTGATTAGATAGCCAGAAAGTTATAAATCCTGAAAGAATCCTCCCCAACGTTACACTTGCAAAAAATAAGGATATGATGAAACTAGCGGTTGCTACAGATAACGATTTCACTTCAATTAAGTAACTACTTCCCCACAAAAAAATAGTTCCTTCTAAACCAACATAAAACAAAAAGGATAATAGAGAAAAGATAACTCCTGGTTGTTTCAATACTGTTCGAAGAGAACTTGTACTTTCCCGAGATTCAACAGGTGATACGTTTTCTTTTTGCTTCCAAAGAGGTAGAGAAAATAGGAGAATAATAACTATTATCAATTGAATACCACTAATAATCAAATATCCGTTTCTCCATGAATAATCATTATTTAAACTAATCCCCATAATAATTGGTCCCAACGTTGCCCCGACTCCCCAAAAAGCATGCAACCAATTCATATGATGTGCCTTGAAATTGACAGCCACATAATCATTTACAGAAGTGTCAATCGCACCTGCCCCAAAACCTAAAGGTAATGCTGCAACGATTAATAAAAAGAAATTTTGCGTAATTGCAAAGCCTATTAATCCTATTGCAGTAAGGAGTACACTACCTAAAACTAGCCTGCCTGTTCCAAGTCTTTTAGTGATTCGTATAGTTTGCAAACTTGAAATAACGGTACAAATTGCAATTGTCATTGAAATGATTCCAGCTGCACTATATCCAACATTAAAATCTCCCGCCATCTCAGGCCAGGCTACTCCTAATAGGGAATCAGGTAATCCTAAACTGATATAGGTGGCATAAATTATTAATATAAAAATTATATTACGCATTTCGCTTGCCTCCATTATTATATGATTAATGCTTAGATGATGTCAGTCTACAACAGTATAACAAAAAGGAGGCAATATCATGACTTTTTAATTGTATGTACATAATTTTACAAGAAATAATAAAAGGTAAAGAAAAAACACCCGCAAATTACTTTATGAATTCGCAAGTGTTTTAAATTTTTCTCTTATGCTATGCTAGGATAAGTTCTTTCACCGTATCCGTATCTAATTTCTTAATTACTTCAACGATTAATTTTACTGCATTTTCGAAATCATCACGATGCAGAATACCAGCATGCGAATGAATGTAGCGTGTAGCAATCGTAATCGATAATGATGGCACACCATTTGCTGTTAAATGAATGGAACCCGAATCTGTTCCACCACCAGCAATGGATGCATATTGGAATGGAATAGCATTCTCTTTTGCTGTTTTCACAACAAGATCACGCAATCCTTTATGCGAAACCATGGATGCATCATAAAGAATAATTTGTGGTCCATCCCCTAATTTACTATCTGCTTCATGAGGCTTAATTCCTGGTGTATCTCCAGCAATACCTACATCAACACCAAAGCCGATATCAGGTTTAATCAAATGTGCAGCAGTTTTTGCCCCACGTAAACCAACTTCCTCTTGTACGTCACCAACACCATAAACAACATTTGGATGTTCTACATCCTTTAATTGTTTTAGGACTTCAATCGCAATCGCCAGACCAATACGGTTGTCCCATGCTTTTGCTAAAAGCATTTTGTCATTTTTTAAAGGTGTAAATTCGAAATAAGGAACAATCGATTGACCTGGTGCAACGCCAAATTCCTCTGCCTCTTCTTTACTAGAAGCTCCGATATCTATAAACATATCTTTAATATCATAAGGCTTTTTACGTGCTTCTGCGGGTAGTACATGTGGTGGTTTTGAACCAATTACACCAGTTACATCACCATTCTCACCTAAAATCGTCACACGTTGCGCAAGCATTACTTGATTCCACCAGCCACCGACTGTTTGGAAGTACACGAACCCTTTATCGTCTATTCGTGTTACCATAAATCCAACTTCATCAAGGTGTCCAGCAATCATAATTTTAGGACCGTTTGCATCCCCTGTTTTCTTCGCAATTGAACTACCTAGATTGTCTGTTGTTACTTCATCAGCATATGGAGAAATATACTTTTCAAATACTTCTCTAACTTCCTTTTCATTTCCTGGAATTCCTCTTGCATCCGTTAAATCTTTTAGCATTGTTAATGTTTCATCTAATTTTACCATATGTATTACCTCCTTGATCAGGTTCTTCCAATTATAACCCTTTCTAGCACGAATATCCTTTATTTTGCCTTTTATAATTTATTTCATTCTTTGAATAATATGTATGCTGCAAATGTGATTTTACTTAAGTAGTATTTCAGTCTCCAAAATTAGTTCTCGTAAATATTTACTTCCTCACTTGTATTATCTGGATTGGAAGAAATTAATGTTACAATCTGTTCAATTCTAACCTTACAATTCTCCAGCTAACTTACAAATTTTCCCTAATCAAAAATGCTGTTACAATTTGGGGACTTGGTGTAATATATCGATCACTCATTGCAAGTTTCATCGTCATCATCCCTTGTATCGAAGCAAAATAGTATAATACCATTTCCGAAGCATTTCCTTGTTTAAACTGACCCAGTTTCTGACCCTTTTCGATTAATTGGGTTGTTCGGCTGAACATTGCTTCACTCTGTTTGTTAAGATTTTTAATTTGAGGAGAAGGGTTTTCCATCGTCGAAGATTGATTCATAAGCATGTAAAACCCTGCAATTTCATCCTCTTTATCAAGATCACTCAAAATTTCTAGCGTGAATTGTTGAATTAACTCTGAAGGAGACTCATTACTTTGAAACTTTTTCGCTATTCTTTTTAAACCTTCCGCAGCATAGGAGACAAGCTCGTTAAATAAATCCTCTTTGGTTTTATAGTGACGATACAAAAGCCCTACGCTGATTCCTGCACTATCCGCGATATCCTTAACACCTGTCGCGGCAAAACCTTTTTTTGCGAACAGCTTTATTGCAGCCGAATGGATTTTATCTCTGGTTGCAGCTCTCATTGCCTCATATTGTTCTTCCGTTCTAGGCAAGATTTTTCCCTCCTTTCCACTCTAATTATTCACCAAATAGAAACTTGCACTTATTATTTAACATACTTCAAGGACAAGAGATGATTAATTCCATTTATCTTGGCCATTTTTTCCGGAAAAGACTTCCTTTTATATTCTTCAAAACCTAATTTTTTATATAATTTCATAGCAGGAATATTCGTATCAGCAACTTCTTCAATTACGTAATCGTTGTACAGAGCATTTTCAAGAATATGGCTGATAATCTGCGATGCTGCACCTTGTCCTCTATATTCAATAGCTGTACCGACAAATTCAATTGAACCTGTATCGGGAGGGAAATTTTCAATGGGAGCTTCCCATTCTTTTTTTAAAACAATCCCCGCAATACTACCTCTTATAAATCCTAAGTGCTTCTTCAGTTCTTTTTTATTGAGTCTTATCGATAACGTTTTCCCGTCTGTACATGCAGCCATTCCAGCAACTTTATCGTTTACTACAGCTACATAAAATTGTTCTAAAACAAACATGTGAGCAAAAGCCTTTGCAATTTTGTTTTTGTCCTTAGAAAAATACTCCAACCACTGTGAAAATCCCTCCGCAAAAATCTCAGACATTTGCATACTTACATCTATTTCAAGCTTATCCGCTTTTACAATTGTAAACTTTTTGTCTCCTGCTTGCATTAATAATTCTCCTTTTTTAATGAATGAATATATTTTCATTATAAAATCAGAACGATATATTGTCAATTCGACATCACTGTTTCTTTAAATAACTTTGACAGCATTGTTAAATTAATAAAGGAGCCGTTGTGAAACGACTCCTTTCATGATAAACTCTACTCAAAGTTCTCTGAGCTTTCTTATGATGTATTATTTATATTTCTTTCTCCTTAGGGTCAGAACATACACGTATTAGTCTAGCTTACGATTCCTTTTCTTTAGAAGGAATATTCTCATCAACTGGTCGTGCTCGATACACAATAAATGACAATATCACTGCAATAAGTGTAATGATAAAGATAATAAAGTAGACATTTTCTACCCCAACAACCATCGCTTGTGTTATTGATTCTTTCGACGTTGGATTTGCAACACTTTCTAGATAACTTGCTTGTTTTGAATTTAGAATACTGATAAATACGGAAACGCCAATTGCACCACTTAAGGGCTGTAATGTTGTCATCACTGCTGTACCATGTGGATATAAGCGTTTCGGAAGCTGATTCAACCCGTTTGTTTCAGCTGGCATCATCGTAGCGGATACGCTAAGCATAATCAAGATAAATCCGACGACAATTACCCAAGGTGGAGTTTCCGCTGTCAATCGGCTAAACATAAACATTGTTCCTGTATTATTTGTTCCATCTTCATTCATAGTGTCTTACCGTTCTAACCACACCTCGTCTTTTAAAGACAGCCAAAAAAGAGGTTAGTACTAATCCCCTCTTTTAAAAGAACCGATATACAGATTTCATTAAAATAGACAGATCGATTCTTTCGCTCGGCCTATTTCCCTGATGAGCCGAATCCACCTTTATCTCGATCACTGTTAGACAAAACTTCTGCTTGTACAAGTTGTACTTGTAATACTTGTGCAATAGTCATTTGAGCAATTCTCATATGTTTTTCTACCTTAAAATCCTCTTTACCGTGATTAATTAAAATTACTTTAATTTCACCTCTATACCCTTCATCAATCGTTCCAGGACTATTTAAAACTGTAATCGAATGTTTCAAGGCTAAACCACTTCTAGGTCTAACCTGTGCCTCTGTTCCCTCTGGCAACTCAATTTGTATCCCTGTTCTAACTAACTCAGCTTCTCCAGCCTTGATTATCTTCTCCTCGATCGAAAATAAATCCAGGCCAGCGTCACCTTCATTTGCACGATATGGTAATTTTGCCTCATCATGTATTAATTTAATTTTCAACTTATGTTCCATTAAGATTCCCCATTTTAATTATTTTTTGTAAAGTTCTTTTTCTAATTTTACCTTTTTTATTAAAAAAAGTGAAACCTTATCTAATGTTAATACGTAGCTAAGGGAGATGTATCTATGAATAGGGAGACGATTCCATATGGTTATTATATTATTTCGCATACTTATACTGGTTGCAATTGTGCTTCTTGTTTATACTGCCGTTCAGTACCTAAACAATCCGAGAAGGCGATTAAATATAGCGAAGGCAGCAAAAGAGTACTATTTATTTGATGAACCTAATAATAGTAAGAAGAACTTCCAGTTTGTTTATAAGGGTTGTCTATTCGAAGGAGAGAAATACCTAGGTACCACTGAAGATAGCTTCGAGGTGGTTAACATTCATATAAGTGTCAAAGAAGCAATGGAATTAAAAGGCTTTACAAGAGAAGACCTCTATTTCCTTGAGAATGAGATTCTACTTCGCTACCCACATGCTAAAATTAAATGGAACCATCCGATTAATGAATTACTATTAACCAACCTTGACTAACTTTAAAAAGCACTCATTTCTTTAATGAGTGCTTTTCATGTTCGTGAGCGGCTAGCTCCAGCGCTAAAGCTGTAGCGAGACTTCCCTCACCTCCGTACGATAAGGTCAACATCGACTCAAGTTATTGAGGAAGGCCGACTAAGTACGGGCTATGCCCAATGTCGGCATACCCCATAAAGGGGCATGTTTCCTTTATCTCCTACGAAGGAATGTTCGATTAAAATCGAACCACCCACAAACAACGTGGGCGCAGTCCGTACGTCGCTAAACGGACGCTTCCGCTTTTGTGAATTACGTACTAACCTGAAAAAAGTCCTGCCATTTGATGATCATTTCCTTTGTTCTTAAAAGGTAAATAAGCGGCAACAAGGCGATTAAGAAGGTGAAGATATAAATAGGGGATAAGTTCGAAATCCACCCACCAACAGATGTATAAACAAATGCTAACGGTATACTAGATAAGAATGATGATTTCATGTAATCTTTTAACCCAGATGTAATTTCAATCAAACATAAGGATAACAAATGAAAGTGGATAAATGGTACAAGCCTTAGGACTGTAATCTGTGCTTTCGATAAATTGCCATACTTACCAAGTAGTTTCTGTTTTAGATGTGTTAATCGTTCGAATTGCTTTGGCTTCCATCGAATGATTAAGTAAAAAAAGATACTTGATAAGGTTATTCCAATAATGGAATAGACGGTCCCTGCTACCGGCCCAAATACAACTCCACCTGAGATACAGATAAAAACAACAGGTAGAAACAACAATGGCCTTAGTAAGTGAAAACTGATAAAAAGCAGTGGACCAAATACACCTCCCGTTTCGATGAATGCCATTATATAGTTCCCGAAAAGTTCCATAACTTTTCCTCCTTTATAACAGCAAATCTAGTTGTATTTACATCTAATTCATATATATGACAAGAGACTAAACCTTTATGACATGAAAAAAAGCAGGTAGGCAAATAATACAAGATTCATAATCACTAATATTGGCATACCAATTATGAAGGAACGGTGCTTTGTCTTATGTCGGAACATCCTCATGCCCATATATGTACCGATTGCACCCCCTAAAAATGCAATAATCCACATTGTACGCTCTGGAATTCGGTATGCACCCTTTATTGCTTTCTGTTTGTCAATACGCATCATAAACAACCCAATGATATTTACTCCAATAATAAAAAATAGAATATTATTAGCACTTTCCATTTAAATTCCCTCCCATATGATAAAAATGACCAAACCCTCGATATGGGTTTGGTCACTTCTTATCACTATTATTTTAATGCAGCTTTTGCTTGATCTACTAATTGAGTAAAAGCTTTTTCATCATTAATAGCAAGATCAGATAGCATTTTACGATTAATATCGATACCAGCTAATTTCAAACCATGCATTAATTTACTGTAAGAAATATCATTTAAACGAGCTGCAGCATTGATACGTGCGATCCATAATTTACGGAAATCACGTTTTCTTTGTCTACGGTCACGATAAGCATATTGACCTGATTTGATTACTTGTTGTTTTGCTGTTTTAAATAACGCTCTTTTCGAACCATAATAACCTTTAGCTAATTTAAGGACGCGTTTACGACGTCTGCGTGTTACTGTTCCACCTTTTACACGTGGCATAATAATTCCCTCCTAGTACATTTCCATATATATCGATTGATCATGTGTTTTTTTATTATTTAGGTAGCATTGCTTTGATGCGTTTGTAATCTCCTGAAGATACTACAGCACCTTTACGTAGTTTGCGTTTTTGTTTTTGAGATTTGTTTGCAAACAAGTGACTTGTATAAGCATGAGATCTTTTTAATTTTCCAGAACCAGTTCTTTTAAAACGTTTTGCTGATCCTCTATGAGTTTTCATTTTAGGCATAACTATTTCCTCCTCGTAACGTTACATCATTTGGTTATTTTTCATTAAGCGGAGCGAACATCATAAACATATTACGGCCTTCCATTTTAGGTCTGGATTCGACAGTCGCAACATCTTTTAGCTCATCAGCTAAGCGATTTAATACCTGTTGTCCAAGCTCCTTATGCGTTATCGCACGTCCACGGAAACGCACTGATGCTTTTAATTTGTCCCCTTTTTCAAGGAACTTTTTAGCATTTTTTAATTTTGTTTCGAAGTCATGATCACCAATTCCTGGTGTAAAACGTACTTCTTTAATGTTAATGACTTTTTGATTTTTTCGAGCTTCTTTTTCTTTTTTCTGTTGCTCATAGCGGAATTTCCCAAAGTCCATGATACGACAAACAGGTGGTTTCGCATTAGGAGCTACCATTACTAAATCTAAATTTCTAGTTTGAGCAATTTCTAATGCTTCTTGACGAGATTTCACACCAAGTTGGTCCCCGTTTGAATCGATTAGACGTACTTCTCTAGCACGAATCTTCTCATTGACATTCATATCTTTGCTAATAGTTAGCCACCTCCAAGGAATATTGATTATTGATCTATCTGACAAGCCTTTTTACAAATTAAAAAAGTGTCGGCACTTACATCGCACCCACACATTTCCAATAGCAATTTTATCTAAGTTGGAACCAGTCAACTACCTTTTGGTGTCGATCAGGTGAGAAGCGGGTGCTTCTACTTGTCTTAAAGATCATTTAATTTTGTCAACTTTTTTATCATACCATTTATTAACAATCATGTCAAACAAATGGTTTAAAGTATTATTTGATTACTTAAATGAGTATAGCATAAACTTTGAGGTAGGACAAGTACTTTTCTATCTTGTGATTTTTTTATACTTTTTACATTGCTTGTTGAATTTGTTAAAGTTATGACGAAAATGATATAAAGTGTTGCGTAATGATAATGAAAATTATCATTATGTAAAGCTCTCGCACACTTTCATGGTTGTTATGTGCTGGAACCTGCTACGGCAGAATGCTTCGCGGACCTTAGGGCACGGCCTCAGCCTCCTCGCGGAAAGACCACCGCTGTGGGGTCTTCGGACACGTGCTGTTCCCGGTCGAGTAAGCGGGAATATAATCCTCTTCGAGGACGTGTTCCTCACTCCTCACAGAACCGTGCGTGCGGTATTATCGCACACGGCTCTTCCTATTATCATTCACAGAATATAGCTAATACTGGTCTTCAAGTCATATATG
>NZ_RBZO01000004.1 GCF_003628445.1 Oceanobacillus bengalensis | reverse complement strand
AAGATCAATAAAGAATTATGAATGCCAATACTCAACGGAGCTATCAAGAATGAAATAGAGCAAGATTCTCATGAAATGAACTTGATAAGCCTTCTCAAGATTGAAATAGAGCAAAATTCTCATGAAATGAACTTGATAAGCCTTCTCAAGATTAAAATAGAGCAAGATTCTCATGAAATGAACTTGATAAGCCTTCTCAAGATTGAAATAGAGCAAAATTCTCTTCAAATGAACTTGATAAGCTCTCTCAAGATTAAAATTGAGCAAAATTCTCTTCAAATGAACTTGATAAGCTCTCTCAAGATTAAAATAGAGCAAAATCCTCATGAAATGAACTTGATAAGCCTTCTCAAGATTGAAATAGAGCAAAACCCTCATGAAATGAACTTGATAAGCCTTCTCGAGATTAAAATAGAGCAAAATTCTCATGAAATGAACTTGATAAGCCTTCTCAAGATTGAAATAGAGCAAAACCCTCATGAAATGAACCTGATAAGCTCTCTCAAGATTAAAATAGAGCAAAATCCTCTTGAAATGAACTTGATAAGCCTTCTCAAGATTGAAATAGAGCAAAATTCTCATGAAATGAACTTGATAAGCCTTCTCAAGATTAAAATAGAGCAAAACCCTCTTGAAATGAACTTGATAAGCCTTCTCAAGATTGAAATAGAGCAAAATTCTCTTGAAATGAACTTGATAAGCCTTCTCAAGATTAAAATAGAGCAAAATTCTCATGAAATGAACTTGATAAGCCTTCTCAAGATTGAAATAGAGCAAAACCCTCATGAAATGAACTTGATAAGCTCTCTCAAGAAAATTTCCCAAATTATTGTTACCTCACAGTTTCCATCTTTTACGTCACTGCTTACATGTAAGATAAAGCAACAATCCTTCAGAAAACAGCTATAATGTCAGAGCAAGGGGGTACATATCGAATAGACGATATCTACCCCTTTAATCTTTAAGGTTTAGGATAAATAGAAAGTTCAAAAAAACCAACAACGACAATACATATGACTATAAATAAATATAAAGCAAGTGACCAATAGGCAAAGGTTTTTTTATGGTTTACTCTAGTGAAACTAAGAAGTGCAGTAAGGATGCCGATGGTTGGTAGTATTTGTAAAAAGAGATTTGTAAGTATGTCAATTCCATCTAGTGTCATTAGAAATATATTAAAATAAGCTAAGGTCAATAATGCGCAAATAAAGGAGAAAATGCTAAGCTTGGATTCTCTGTATCGATTTTTTCTTTTCTTTTTCATTTGCTTTACCAATTCCATAAACGTACCTCCCCAATATGAATGGTGCGGATTGCTTTATTTTCTCGTAATTTTAGTATTTCTTTCGTGGGTCCAGTTAGCACGCCTCCATATGCTCGTATTCCATTATTTTCTAGATAACGAATTCGCTCACTTAAATCGAGCCATTTTCCATGGGCGATATCTACTGCTTGCTGTTCATATTGTTCGAGAAAACGAAGGCTATCCATAAATTGACCTTCATTCTCTCCAAAGGTATTGTAGGGGGACCATGCATCTGGATCGGGTTGTGCTGGATATCCAATTGGCGCAAGATAACCGCCATCTGAACTTTTTCCTTCTGCTTCTAGACCCGTGTCAATTGCATACCATCTCCACTCTATATTTAGATTTTCTGTTATTTCTTTTATTTTTTCAGGAGCATATAATTCTTCTAAAGATATGTACACTTCCGCAACAGTACCTTCAGGAAGTTTGTTTAATGTTGTCCATGCCGTTCCATCTATATTGGTCATTCTTGCTTCTGGATGAAACAACTTCATCGTGTCATAATATGGAATATCATTTGGTGGTGATTCAGAAATATAATTCCTTTTCGGTGTCGTCGCTTGATCAAATTGATAATTTACTATCCAATCGCCTTGTTTGATATCACTTTTTCCCACTCTTTTGTATAAATCCATGTACACATCGAATGTAAATAAACCTACTTTTTCTTCAATTTCCATTTCTTCTAAGCTAACATTTGGTTCGGTTACATAGACTGTTTGAATGGCAACATCAATGAGATCTTCAGCCTTGCCACCCCATCCGTAGTAAATATAACTTACTATCGTCATAATAGGGTAGATAAGTAACAGAATCATGATAACGTATGCTACTAAAGATAATCTCGCATTTCGAATGCCGCTTTTTAAAATTTTATCAATTGATTTAGGTGGTAGGTCAGTGGAAACTTTTGCTTTTTTCTTTACTGTATTATCGCTGCGAACGGTCTCGTCATCCAATTCTTCTTCTAGTAATTCTTGATATACTTCTAGCTTTTCAATTTCCATTTCAACTTCTTTTACCTCTTCATCTGAGAGGTTACCTGCATAGTACTTTTTTAGTTTTTCTTTCCACTCTTGACTCATCTCTCAACACTTCCTTTGTTATAAAGCTGTCTAAGTTTTCCCCGCCCTCTGAAAATGTGTGACTTTAATGTGTTTTCTTTTATTGAAAGGATAGAAGCAGCTTCTTTATAGGAGTAACCCTCAATATCACATAACATAATTGCCTGTTTTTGAACGGCCTTTAATCGATCTAAATTATTGTAGAGTTCATTTTTGTCTTCATTCTGAAGGAATTCTGCTTCTACTGATACGCTCTGTGCAATATTTGTAAAAAATGCTGGTTCCGAAATATCTAATCTCTTGTTTCGTCTTATGTAATCGATAAAACTATGATAAGCAATTTTAAATAACCAAGCTTTTAATGCGTTAGGTGGACTTTTATCTAAAGATAAATATGCCTTCATGAACGTGTCCTGCGTTAAATCTTCTGCCAAACTTTTATCCTTACAGTGAGAGAGAAGATATCGATAGACATCATTAATGTATAATTTATATAGTTCTTGTATGTCCAATTCTTCTCCCCCTTCCCAATCAATTAACGAACAACACCTATAAAAGGTTGCAGCTATTTAAAATATATTAGAAAAATGTACAACTGAAATCTAATGAAAATCCACTCGACAAAAACAGACATTTCTCGACAAGTGACAGGCACCCAAAAAAAGCAGGATTATTTATATCATTGTCGAATGTATTTATGTATGAATGATGTAGAAAATTGGGTGATCTTTTGAAAAGGCTAGTCAAACTCGAAAATATTAGGAAAATTTATTCAAAAAGAGTTGTTCTAAATAATATTTCACTATCCGTCTATAAAAATCAAACGATCGCAATCCTGGGGGGGAATGGTACGGGGAAAAGTACGCTTTTACGACTAATAGCTGGAATTGAGCGGCCAAATTCAGGAAATATAGTTTATCCAACTAAAAGTATTCAAATAGGATATGTACCAGAAAGATTTCCGATAATGATTCGATTCACTCCTAGTGAATACTTATATTATATCGGGAGGATTGGTGGTGTCTCAAAAGTAATTCTTGAAAAGAGAATCCCTTACTTGCTTAAACGTTTTCAATTGAAAGATAATCAAAGGATACAGAAGCTGTCCAAAGGCAATTTACAAAAAGTCGGAATCATCCAAGCAATTTTGCAAACTCCTGATTTACTTATTTTGGATGAGCCAATTTCTGGTTTGGATCAACATGCACAGCAAGAATTATCTATCGTGCTCAAAGAATTGAAGGAGCAAGGGGCAACGATATTATTAACCTATCATGAATCAAATTTTTTTAATGACCTAGTAGAAGAAACATATTATCTAGAGGGTGGCCAGTTGTCAACGACGATTCCAACAACAGAAATAGAGCCTATGAAATTAATCATCGCGAAGCAGTTAAATCAGTCTGCGGTAAAAGAATGGGGTGAAGTAATCCACGCAATCACCGAAGATAACAAGTTACTTCTTTATGTATTCGAGAAAAATAGTGACACTGTCTTATCAAAAATTCTTCATTTGCAAGGGACTATTGATAGCGTCTTAACGGTAGACACTATAAAAGGAAAGGTGTAGGCGATGTGTTTGAATTTATAAAGTATAGTTTGCAAGATTATATCCGTTCGCAAAAATATTTTGCTCCTATTTCGACATATATCATTATAATTTTTGTTTTTTATACATACACACCGAATCCAATAATTGATAGTTATGCAGTAACAGCGTTAATTTTATTTGTTATTTCAGCTTGGCTCTGTGTAAGTTTTCTATCACTTGATTCAACGGTACAAAAACAAATCATAATCTTACGTCTAAAAAGTAATACACGCTATTTTGTTGGAAAGCTTCTTTCGATATGGTTGGTGACCGTTGTGCTTACTGTTTATGCATTTCTCTATCCAATTCTATTTCAAATGTTTCGTGAACCAGTAAACTTCACCTTAGGATTTGTTGCTATTCTTAATCATATGGTCTTAGCAATATTAGGGATTAGTGTTGCAAGTATCTTTAGTAGGGAGGTCATAAAGAGCCCAATTAGTGCTTATGGAGGGCTAGCACTCTGCCTTACAATTTCGATATCAGCTTTGGGGATTTATGATGTTTTACCTTCCATCTTTAAAAATATCGTTTGGATTATTCCCCCTGCAATTAGCACGCAGTCCTCGCTTATGGAGTGGAGCGGTACAAGCATTACACAACTTTCCATATTTTCATTTGTTTGGATTGTCATATACTCACTCCTTGTTTTGCTTTTGTTTTTAAAGCTATCAAGACGCTAAGGGAGATTTGTATTTAGTGTGCAAAAGAAATTTATGAAATAGGAAACTACCTAGAGAAATAAAAATAATTCAATAAACGGAGGGGGATATAAATGGATTTTCTAATAAGAAAAATGCTAATAACTGATATAAGTCAAGTACAGGATGTTGCAATGAAAAGCTGGAACGCTACTTATGATGGTATTATTCCGTTAGAGATGCAAAATAACTTTTTGGAATCTGCTTATAATGATGAAATGATGAAGAAGCGCGTGCAGCATTCCTTCATTCTTGTTGCTGAAGTGAACGGGATGATAGTAGGCTTTTCAAACTTTTCGCAAGTTTCGCATGGCAAGGCCGACTTGTCTGCCATTTACCTCTACCCTGAATATCAAGGGAAGGGAATTGGCACGGCATTACTATATATAGGGATAGAAAATTTAGATTCGGCTCGGGAAATTTATATTGATGTAGAAAAAGAAAATAGCATTGGTCGAACGTTTTATGAGGCAAAAGGGTTCGAGGTTGTTAAAGAATTTGATGATAATTTCGATGGGCATATATTGCAAACGATTCGGATGGTGTTGAAGGTATAGTAGATAATTTATTTTGTAAAAAAGTAGGAAGGGATTTACCTGGGCCTATGAAATTTTTAAAAATAATGTTGGTTGCAGTCATTATAGCATTTATTGTTTCGCTTATCGTCGCAATTTTAAATTATACGCCCGTTTCAGAGAGGTCTGTGGATACGTATTACTTTTCTTTCGTTGAAGGTTTGTTTTGGAACATGTACTTCATTATGCCGGTCATACTTTTCGCCGGTATACTATTCTTTTTTATTCAGATAATTTTAAGGAAATACAACCGATTATCTAATGTAGCTTTTATTAGCTTATGTTTAATTCTTACAATAGGTATAACCGTAGTAGCTGTCTACACTTTTCAGAGAGTTACGAGTGATGAAACGAATGATATCTATTTGATTCCTGAAGATTATGAGGGCGATGTTCTAGCATTCTATAATGTACGCGGTGCGCCAGAAGTTGAAACGGAAGATGGTTTTGAGGTGCATGTCATTAATGATGGAGGATATTTCACTACATCAACACCTGATATGGATTATGGCACGGTAACAGATCAATATTTCTATGTGGATGATAGTGGTAATCGGACCCCAATAAGTGAAAAATGTATTAGTATGTTTGGAACAGGTGGGTATACAACCTTTACGGAAGGCGAAGAAATCAATCTTGTTTATACAGGTTTCAAATTAACGAAAAGTAAGTGTGGCAATGAATTTGTGCTTGAAAGTTATGGTGCGGAAGAAAAAGAGAGAATGATAAGGGAAATATTACGAAGATATTATGGTGGTGCATTATGAAAGGATTCTTGAAACTATTATTTGAGCTCCATTCAAATGAAGGAACAGCTGAATATGTTGGGAATATCGTTATTCAATCGTGTTAAAGCAAATATAGAAAGCAGGTAACTTAAAGTGCAAAAAAATGACATAATCGAATTAAAGAACTTTTCAATTGGATTACCCAAAAAATTGAAGTACGGAAATGGGAAAGAAATAAATACAGCAATTCACAAAAAAACAACCGAAGAAGCCCTTTTAAAAAAAGAAGGGTTTCAAGGAGACGGGGTTGGGGACTTAAAACATCACGGAGGGTTAGATCGTGCTGTATGTGTATATCCTTATGAGCATTACTTACTTTGGGAGAAAGAATTTGGAGGTCCTTTAGCGCCTTCAACTTTTGGTGAGAACTTAACGGTAACAAATATGCTGGAAAAGGATATTAATGTTGGAGATGTTTTTCGGCTTGGTGAAGCTGTAATTCAAGTAACACAGGGTAGAATTCCATGTAGCACTATCACGAAGAGAACAAATAATCCAGCTCTTTTAAAAAGGATGGTACAAACCGGCTTTACAGGTTATCTATGTCGTGTTTTAGAAGAAGGCATTGTCCGAAAAGATTCAAACATTACTTTACTAGAATCACATCCTGAAAAAGTATCTATTCTTTACGGTAATGAGATTTATTTTCATAAGCAAAAGGATCTAGATGGGATAAAAAGATTGTTGGGTGTTGAAGAATTGGCTGATGAGTGGAAGGAATCATTGGTAAGTAGATTAAATAAACTTATTTAGTTACAGCAGGAGAGTGAAAAAATGGCAACAGAAAAATTATATTATCAAGATCAATACATTCGTAATTTTACAACAAAGGTTCAAAAATTAGATATTGATGAGAGTGGACGTACGTATGCCGTTTTAAATGAAACAGCATTCTACCCGACCGGTGGTGGACAACCGCATGACACTGGAAAGTTGAATGACGTAACTGTTTATGATGTGGAGGAAGTGGAAGGGGAGATTCGGCATTACATAGAGGGACCAATGGAGATTGGTACTGAATGTGTTGGACAATTAGATTGGGAGAGACGATTCGATCATATGCAGCAGCATGCAGGTCAACATATTTTATCCGCAGCATTTGAAGACACCTATGGATATAAAACGGTAAGTTTCCACCTTGGGAAGGAAACGTGTTCCATCGATCTTGAGGTGGAAGAGTTAACGGATGGGGTATCTTTCGACGTAGAAAAAATTGCTAATAACATTATTCTAGAGAATCGCCCAATTGAAGCAAAGTGGGTGACAGAACATGAACTAGCAAATTATTCTCTACGAAAGAAATTATCTGTTTCTGATAATATCCGACTTGTTATCATCCCTGACTTTGATTACAATGGCTGTGGAGGGACACATCCGAATTCTACGGGACAAGTCAATGCGATAAAAATATTGCATTGGGAAAAGCAAAAGAAAAACATTCGTGTCTTCTTTGTTAGTGGAAATAGAATGATAAAACAACTTCATGAAAAGCAACATGTCATAGGGGGTCTTACTTCGCTTCTGAGTGCGCCACAAGAACAACTCGTTCGGGCAACTGGTAAGGTTTTGCAACAGACGAAGCACCTTGAAAAAACAGTTGATGAGCTGAAATTAGCGCTAATCAAGTATGAAGCAAAGGAATTAATCGATGGGACTGGGCTTGCTCCCGGTCGTAAAACGATGAAAGTTATTTTTAAAAATCGGCCAATGAAAGAACTACAATTGTTAGCAAAATCAATTATGAAGGAAACGAGCAGTACTTTGATCGTGTTGCTATCAGAAAATGAAAGTAAGTTTCAACTTGTTTGCGCGAGAACGGATGACTTAGATATGAATATGAACCAGTTGATCAAGCAAGTGTTACCTATGATAAATGGAAAAGGTGGAGGCAATAATCAGGTTGCCCAAGGTGGGGGAGATACAATCCTTCCAGCAGAGCAGTTAATGAAAGCGTTAGAACGATTTATCGAATCGTAAGGAGAATGAAACATGACAACAGAAAAAGAGAAGATGCTAAACGGAGAAATGTATATTTCAGAAGATCCACAGCTTGTAAAGGAAAGAATTCATGCGCGTAAACTTACGAGATTATATAATGAGACAATAGAAACGGATGATGAGAATAGGAAAGAAATCTTATCGGAACTTTTTGGTACAATCGATGGAAATTTATTCATTGAACCAACTTTTCGTTGTGACTATGGCTACAACATCCATGTAGGTAATAATTTTTATGCGAATTTCGATTGTGTCTTTTTAGATGTATGTGAAATTCGAATCGGTGATAATTGCTTTATCGCACCAGGTGTTCATATTTACACAGCAACACATCCATTAGATCCGAAAGAGAGAAGTTCGGGAGCTGAATATGCGAAGCCAGTTCAAATTGGAAATGACGTTTGGATTGGGGGACGAGCGGTTATTAATCCGGGAGTTAAAATCGGAAATAATGTTGTGATTGCTTCTGGTGCTGTTGTAACGAAAGATGTTCCAGATAATGTTGTTGTCGGTGGGAACCCTGCTAGAGTGATTAAGGAAATCGAAATATAGGGTTTTAAACAAGTTAGATCAAGATATGTTTCTTGGTCTATTTTGTTTTTTGAACGTGTTTTTGATATATTTTCTCACGTGAAAAATCAAGAGGGAGCTTCTTTTTCAGGTTCTTAACCACGCATTCAGGTGCTCACTCAATGACTATACCTTACATGGAAGGGGAATTACCTTTTCCTCGAAAGAAGAAAGTAGTGCTATTTATCTTGTCATTGGGAAAATGTGTTTGGTACCCTTTTTGGGTTACTGGTTATTGTTGAATTGCTCCTATTGAATGTACTCGATTAAAATGGATATATTGATCTATTTGTTGTTAGTAAAAAGCAAGTCCCCCATAAATCATTCATCATTTACGAATAATATAAGAAGGTAGTTAATAAAATAGATAGTCTAATTCTACAATTATTGAAGTAAGGCGGTGGGGGAACGAGATGATAGAAAGAGAAGAACAACTCATTCGTAAATCCTATTATCATACATTTATGGATGGCATCCAAAATGTGCATCCAATTAAGGTTTTAGGAGATATGTTTAACGGTCAGCAGAATGAAATAGAAGACTTATCTGCTATTCGTTATGCACAAGGCGAGGTTTATTTTGAAAACAAAGATTATGAGACAGCTATATTCAAATGGCAAAATGTTACAGATGAATCGTTCATACCTTGGGCGCAGAAAAATATAGCCGATGCACATGGTGAGCTAGATTTATTGGACGTTGCTGAAGATTATTATAAAGGTATTGAAACTAATTCAGATACATTAAAAATTGAAGTACTGATGCAGTTATTTTTATTATATAGAAACCAAGAAAAACTCGATTCAGCTCTTCATTCAATTAAAGAAGCGGTAGTTCTTAATCCAGACTACCCTGGCGTCACAGAGAAAGCCCGTGAATATTATGAGAATGAACGGTACATAGGGCATGCAGTTGATCTTGCAATTGATGAGGCAACACGAGCAGAATCCCTACAATGGTTTGCTGTTTTGCAAGGTTATGTGGAACAAGGATTTACTAATAAGATGGAGCCAAGCGCTTTAACCGATGCATTGAAGGTGTTATATGACGTAAATCTACCCCGATTTGAAGATCTTGCTGTAGCGATTTGGGAAAGTTATAGACATGGAGATTTGTATTTTAGATGGTTAGAGGAAATTAATCAGTTATTATTGGAGAAAGACTTAAGCAATACGCATAGTTGGCAAAGTCTTTCCACTCAATTTAGAGAAACGTACATGTCATTACTAAGTGGAAAACATTTGATCAAAGACATTTCAAGTATCATACCAAATCTATTAATCAACTGGGTGCGTGGGTCTTCAGCAGCAGATGCTCTCATTGCTTCCAGTGCTGTACTTGCGTGGAATGAGAAGTTTCCATCAGGAATGGAATCATCTGTTGTGAATCAAGCAGAAACGATGTTAAAACAACACGGGGAAAATGACTATGATTCAGATGATGTGTACAATCTTTTTGAATCGATTATCGAGTGGGCAAAGGATAAGGGAATGGATCTTGGTCTTCGCTTTGAATGGGTGGTCCAACAGATTCGTGAATCATCCGACTTTAATTTGATGATTGTCGGAACTGAAGCAGAAGAGCAATCACTCATTAGTAATATATTGTTAGGTGGAGAGGTTGTCGATGCGTCAAATCTAGCTACTGTGATTTATAATGATACAGAAAAAGAGGAAATTCTTGATATTAGAGATGAAGGGGTTAAGCAAATAACTAACGTAGATGACTTTAAGGAGCACGGAACTGATGAACAAACACTGATTCGCTACAGTATGTCCGCTCCTATTTTACGTGAGAATAGAATTGCTTTAATTGATACGCCAGTCCTTACCGAACAAAGGAAATCTAGAAAAGGTGTATTTCCTTATCTTCATCTTGCTGATAGTCTTTTGTTTGTTTTGAATGCTGATTCCCCTTTAACATCTAATGAACTTGAGATGGCTGTCAAGATAAAAGAACATGCACCAGATTTACCAATTCATTTTCTCCTATCGAGGACGGATATAGATACAACTGTGGAGAGTAATGAAAAGTTAACGTCAAGTATCCGTACGTATTTTCCGACTGCACGGGTATTAATTTTTCCGATAATGGATGTGCATGATAATCAGTTAAATAGGATTGCAGCATTTGTTCAGTCAATTACGGGTGGTTACAATAAGGAAAAAGAACGTAAACATAAGATACTCCATTATTGTAGGGAATTGATTCGTCTTTTGCTTGAAAAACGAATAGAAATTGAAAATACGCTTCATGATACGATTCAATGGAATGAAGAGGTGGTAACAAAGGTAAGTGGTGCAATCAATCAATTGCGTGACATGGAAGAAGAGAGTGGACAGGGTACGAAAGGTGCTTATCGTCGGATTAAAGAAACATTAATGAATAATTTACTGAATAGGATTCCTGATTTGCTCAAAAGTTGTGCAGATGTGATTAAAGAGGATACGGATTTTAATAAAATACATGACAAGCTAAATGATGAAATGAATAGACGTGTGAATGCTTATATTGAGGAAAAAGCATTGCCGAGCTATCGTCACGCCATTGAAGGATGGATTAACGATCGGGAAATAGCGTTTAAAGAGAGTCAATTGTATTTAAATCAGATGAGTGAGAGTTTTTATGAATTGTATGATGAGAAGATAACGTTACATTGTGATTTTCAGGTGTTGGATGATTGGCGAAGGGACATGAATCGCATGACTAGGGGCGTTATGTTTATAGAGAAAAAGGCTATCATCATGCATAGTACCGTTCAAGTTATAATGAAACGTGCAGGGAAACTCTTTGAAGTATTACCGAAAAACAAAGGACTTCTGCAAAGTAAATATAAGAAGTTTATCGAAAACAAGGATTATAGTGTAATTGCAGAGCAAATGACTGCCGCTTTTATGCAACAATTCGAGCTTTTTGAGAAATCAATTGAACGTGACATCAACATGTTTTTCTCAAGTGCTGTAGAAGAATTGCATGCGACTATAGAAGAAAAAGAAAATAAAATGAAAGAAATGCACACAACTTTAAGTGAAATGAGAGAAAAACCAGAGATATTTAGAGACCCGCTTACAATTTATGGATTAAAGGTTAGACAGTTTGAATGGATGAATTCTTCGGATGAACGGGTTCCAGAACTTCAATAATATATGCCTAAAAAAGCGAACGGTGCTCAAGCCGCCCATTCGCTTTCTTAGTGTTTATAACATACGAAGCAACTACTGATCTTTAAACGAAAAATTCCCACAAATCAGGAAAGAAATCTGTTATGATTGGTAGTGAAGATAATATGGAAGGGCGCTTGATTTCGATGAGAATACCCGTGAATAAAGTTATTCGCTGGTCTGTTTTTTTTGTTGGGCTTATGATTTTTAGTCTCGGTATTACAATGACAATCAACGTTCAGCATCTAGGAATCCACCCCTGGGACGTATTAAATGTGGCGATGTTCGAGAAGGTGGGTTTATCAATTGGTTCATGGGCAATTATTATTTCGGGTTTATTGATTGCGATCTCGTGGATACTTGATAAACGATACATCAAACTGGGAACATTCTTTAATGCGATTTTGATTGGTGTATTTGTAGATGTGTATATGTGGTTGGATTTTCTCCCGCAGGCAAGCCAAACATGGGTAGATATTGTTTTAATACTCGTCGGAATTGTCATCATGGGTATTGGTGGCGGTATATATAATGCTGCGGGAGTTGGTTCAGGGCCACGTGATGGCTTTATGTTATCAATTTCTGACAAGACGAGATTATCAGTTAGTTGGGTGCGGATTATAACAGAAAGTTTGGTGCTGATCATTGGATTATTATTAGGAGGCCCTGTTTTTGTTGTGACATTTATATTTACATTTATTCAAAGTCCAATTTTTCAAGTGACGTATGAGAAATTTAAAGGTATCTTGGAAAAACTCGAGACAAATTATAATCAGAAACGAGCAGTTTCCTGAACCCTTAGATTGATGAAAGTACTATTTTATTTCACTATTGTTCTCTTTAGCTGTATCATTTTTATTGAATAAGTTCTTTGATACAATGTTTAATCGATTTAAGAAGCGATTGAATCCGAAACCGACAAAAAAGGCAATACTGATTTGGGCATAGGGTGCATCATCAAATTCGGTAAATTCAATTAGAAAGATGCCGCTCTGGATGAGTGTGACAGCAACAACAGCTGTTCCTGTAGCGAAGATAGGATAGAAAATATACATGACCCATTCGCGGTAATCGTTCAATTTGTTTTTCATATAATGGGAACAGAACATATAGAGATGGCGTAGTGAGCCACCGATAGCTCCTGCGAAAAAGTAATATAAGAAGATCTCAATTTTTTTAATAAATGGAAACCAGTCTACCGCAAAGCCAGTGCGTAGTAGAGCTAATACTAAGAAGCTTCCAAAAAATAGAATAGAAAGGTATGTTAGAATAAAAGCCTTCATGCTTTTCTTCAAAAAACCACCCCACTTTAGCTAATTTATTTTATGAGTAGAAATCAATTATGGTGACAGGCACATCTAAAAGGGTGACTCCATGATGAGTTGTTAATAAAATCCCTAAATAGCATGGTGAATCGGTATATAAAGTAGAATGAATAAAATAGCGTATGAATTTGAAAATAAAATCATAAATAAAGGGTGTTAAAAAATGAACGCAGATAATCGGCATTTAGAATCTAAGAAAATTATAGTATTAGGTGGGGATGGCTTCTGTGGCTGGCCTACAAGTCTTCATTTATCTAACGTAGGGCATGAAGTGATTATCATTGACAATTTGTCAAGGCGTAACATCGATAATGAATTAGAAGCAGAGTCATTGACACCAATCCAGCCGATGGGAACTAGGTTAAAGGTATGGAAGGAAATTTCGGGCAAAGAAATCAAATTTTACAATACAGATATAGCTTTAGAGTATGATCATTTCCTGAAAATCATAAATGATGAAAAACCTGATGTTATTGTACACTTTGCAGAGCAACGTTCCGCACCTTATTCGATGAAATCCTCAAAGAATAAACGATACACAATTAACAACAATATGAATGCAACACATAACGTATTATGTGCGATGGTGGAGTCTGGGCTTGATATTCATCTCGTTCATTTAGGGACAATGGGAGTCTATGGGTACGGCACTGCAGGGATGAAGATTCCAGAGGGATATCTTGATATCGAAGTGGAGACGGAAGCGGGAGAACGTGTCAAACAACAAATACTATATCCGACTAATCCTGGCTCTGTTTACCATATGACGAAATCTCAAGACCAACTACTTTTCCAATACTATAATAAGAATGACCGCTTGCGAATCACTGATTTACATCAAGGGATTGTTTGGGGGACAAATACGAAAGAAACCAGGCAAGACGAGCGATTGATTAATCGTTTTGATTATGATGGGGATTATGGTACAGTGCTGAATCGTTTCCTAATGCAAGCAGCCGTTGGTCACCCTATTACGGTACACGGAACTGGTGGACAAACACGTGCCTTTATACATATACAGGACACGGTTCGATGCGTGCAATTAGCAATTGAAAATTCGCCTTCATATGAAGATAAGGTGATGATTTTCAATCAGATGACTGAAACGCATCGTGTTCGTGATTTAGCTATGCTAGTTAGCGAGCTAACTGGTGGAGAAATAGCATACGTTTCAAATCCGCGAAATGAAGCTCCAGAAAATGACCTGCATGTACGAAATGACCTTTTCCTGTCCAAAGGTTTAGAACCTATTACGCTTGATGAGGGCTTATTGCAGGAGGTTACAAATGTTGCGAGGAAATATGCACACCGCGCAGATCATTCAAAGATTCCTGCGACAAGTACATGGACAAAAGACCAGCTACCGGGTGTTCCAAAGGAAAAAATTACAGACATATAAGTGATAATAATTAATAAAAAGACAGGATACAGTTTAGTTTGAGCTGCATCCTGTTTTTAATGTAAATAACTTGTTGTATTTTGCCTGAAATCGAACAGAGACAGCGCCTTTAACGTACTCTTTCTCCCTGTACCCATACTGCGCGAATGTTTTCTGGCTTTACAAGGTACATGATTCTTTGGAATATATCATATAACGCTTCTTCCACATTAAAGATAGGGAGTTTAGCTGATGCTACCTTCGTGTCAATAATTTGTACATCACATGCATAATTTTCTTCAATTCGACCGATTGGAAGGTTTAAACTCTCACCACCACCTGCTGTAGCCAAGTAGAAGGCTTCATTAAGGCTAATCCGTGACTTTGGCACCCCTCGTTCTTCTTGCGGTAATGCAGGATCGACCCCATCTTCTAGCATTCTAGACGAGACGATAGCTTGTTTCGCGTTATCATACAAACTCGGTGTGGCACCTGCAGAAATATCTGTCCCTAATCCAATATCAACTCCCTTGGAATGAAAATGGGATATTGGAATAACTGCATTAGCAAAGTAGGCATTCGATAGTGGACAATGGCCAATCGCCGTTCCAGTTTCGGCAAACAAATTAACATCGTTATCATCTAAGAAATTACAGTGCGCCATTACTGATTTCTTTCCTAATAGTTTAAAATCATGCAATGCAAAAGCATCATTTTTTCCGAAACGTTCCTTTACATAATTGTGTTCCCAGTCACTCTCACTGCAGTGTGATTGGATGTGTGTGTCGTACTTTGCAGCTAGTTCGCCTAAACCTTTTAAAGCCTCATCCGTACAGCTTGGGATAAAACGTGGTGTTACGACAGGGTAAACACCTTGTTTTGTTGCTTTCGCTAATTCCTGTACATCCTTAATAAACGCTTCTGTATCGGCTAATGCTGTTTCCGTATCAGCATCACGATAATAATCTGGATTTTGTTCCTTATCGTCCATTACGACTTTTCCAACGAGTGCCCGTTGCCCTTTCTTTGCACATATTTCAGCTAGCATTAGGCTTGCTTCTTTATGTATTGTAGCGAAATAGAGTGCAGTCGTTGTTCCGTTAGCAAGCAGGGTATTGACCAAGTCTTCATACACTTCCTTAGCAAAATCCAAATTAGAGTATTTTGCTTCAAGTGGGAAAGTATAGGTGTTTAACCATTCATTAAGTGGGAGGTCAAGTGCTGTACCAGACTGCGCCCATTGCGGAGCATGAACATGTAAATCAATAAATCCAGGTAAGAAATATTGACCATCTTCTAAGCGGTGAAAATTATCTTTACCTTGATATTTTTCTAATAACTCTTGATAATCTGTATCAGCAGGCGATATGATTTTTTCAATTAGTCCTTCTGTATTAACACAAAATAAGTGATTTTCTAAAATCATTACTTCCTTTGGTGCTCTGCTAGAAAATGCAGTTCCATGGAAAATATGCGTATAATTGCTCATAATTACCTCCTGAATGTTCGTGTTTAGGTGTTATATAGTTCATTATATAGGCAAAAAACATCTCCGTCTATGGAATTTATTTATTTCTATTTTCCTCCAAAAACATAGACTGGGTATGGATCTAACCCATTTAAGCGAATTATTTGAATTTTAATTTTATTAAAATCAACCTTGTTTTCGATAAAATGCATGCTATACTAATACCAATCAAAAGTAAATATTGTTTTTCATATAATCGTGGGGATATGGCCTACAAGTTTCTACCGGTTTACCGTAAATAAACTGACTATGAGAAGCGAGAATTAGATACTATCTATTTAGTGATGATATCTTTTCTTTCGTATTTCGAATTTTAAGCTCGGAATACATGCTTCTACATAGTAGAGGTATGTATTTCGGGCTTTCTTATTTTCCAACGATTATATAAAAACGGGGATTCTTATTTCTGATCACCTATTAAACTAGAAATCTAGAAATATACAAATTAGGGGGAACGAAATGGAAAGTGCTGCTAGAGAATTTGGGTCGAAAGTAACGGAGGAGCAACATCATTCAAAGGATGTAAGTGTTGGAAAGTCTTTATTCGTAGGGTTGCAACATGTAATGGCAATGGATTTATTTATTCCGCCAATTATTTTAGCTGGGTTACTATCTCTCTCTGTTGCTGATAGTGCAATGCTCATTCAAATGACATTCATTGCTTGTGGGATTGCAACAATCATTCAAGCAGGATTTGCGATGAAGCTTCCTGTGATGCAAGGTCCATCATTTGTTCCACTTAGCGCGCTCGCAGCAATTGGGACGACTTCAGGAATTGGGGCGATGATTGGTAGCTTAATTCCAGGTGCTTTACTCATTTCAATTTTAGGTAAACCACTTAAAGTCTTCAGTAAAGTAGTAAGAAAGTTCATTCCGCCAATTGTTGCGGGAACAGTGATTGTTGTGGTTGGGATTTCACTAATGCCCTCCGCAATTAATTCCATATATTCTGCACCTGGGGGACTTTCAACAAATGCACTGGTAGCACTTGTCACAGCTGGGATTCTTATTTTTTGCATGTATGTCGGTGAAAAATCAAAAACGAAATTAAAGTACATAAAAATCGCTTCCGTCATTCTGGCCTTAGGCATTGGAACAATCGTAGCATCCTTCTTCGGCTTAGTTGATTTTTCATCTGTAAAAGACGTATCATGGTTCGCATTGCCAAGTATCTTTGCGTTTGGAGCACCTGTTTTTGAATTAGATGCAATTCTTATTATGCTAGCCATCTATTTTATCATCATGATAGAAACAACTGGTACATGGTTTACGGTAGGTGAAGTAACTGGAGAAAAATTAGATGATAAGCGTTTAAATGGAGGTGCATTTGGTGAAGGACTCGGTTGTTTCGCGGGGTCATTCTTTGGTGGTACACCTGTTACAGGGTACTCTTCTAATGCCGGAATCATTGCTATTACTGGTGTGAAAAGCAGGAGACCAATTATTGCAGGTGGAATAATCCTTATTTTACTCGGTATGATGCCTAAATTGATGAATGTAATTGCGAGCATTCCTTCATCGGTTGTAAATAGCGTTTTTGCAATTCTTTGTGTAGTTATTATGATGAACGGATTCAAAGTAGTAAAACAAGCACCATTTACAGAAAGAAACATGCTTGTTATTGGCGTTCCGATTATGTTTGCATTATTTGCTGTACTTATGCCGGCAGATGTTTTATATCGTTTACCAAGTTTAGTTACATATTTCGTTTCTTCTGGAACAGCAATTGGGGCAATTGTGGCGTTATTACTCAACGTTATTCTTCCACAAAAGTCTGATGATGTCATTTCAGGGAAAAATTAATTAAAATATCAAAGGAGAGATTTGTTATGCAACAAGATAGACTGTGGAATGAGTGGCATCCGGTTTCTAAAGCGGATGAATTATTAGAAGATCCTAAACAGGTTTTTGTATTGGGGGAAAGAGTTGTTATTTTTCGAAATGAAAAGGGCGTACATGCTTTTAAAGACCTTTGTATCCATCGAGGTGCAGCACTCTCACTCGGAAAAGTGAAAAATGGAAAGCTTGTCTGTGCATACCATGCATGGGAGTATGATTCAGATGGAACCTGTGTGAAAATTCCTGCACTGCCATGTGATAGGCCCATCCCAAGAAAGGCAAGAGCTACCGTTTATCATTGTGAAGAATACCTTGGTTTAATTTGGGTGTGCTTGGGTGATGAGCCTGCACCTCTTGTACGGTATCCTGAAGCTAACATGGAACGGTATCGGACCGCTATTTGTGGACCGTATGATGTAAAGGCAAATGCACCAAGAATTATTGAAAATTTCCTTGATGTTTCTCATCTTATGTTTGTACATGAAGGCCTACTTGGAGATGAGGATCATGCAGAAGTCGTTGACTATGACGTGAAGTTTATTGATAATCGTTTCGTTACAAGTAAAATTCCAGTTTATCAGCCGAACGCAGATGGTCGATCAAAAGGTGGATATTCTGACTATGTTTATGAAATATTAAATCCTACGACAGCCCGTTTTACAAAAACGACAGAGGGTTCAGATGAAGAATTTACGATTTTGGTTGCCGTTAACCAAGAAGATAATGAACAAACAAAAGTATTTATGCTTTTAACGAGAAATTATGACTTAGATCAACCTGATGATCCTTTTATTGAATTTCAGGACACTATTTTCTACCAGGACCTTGATGTGGTGGAAAGCCAAAAACCAGAGCTTCTTCCATTAGACTTGCAAGCTGAAATGCATCTAAAATCCGATGCGCTAACAATCGCTTATCGAAGATGGCTTGATGAACTAGGTGTTGAAAATGGAACAATCGGAGTAATAGAAGGAAAGCGTAACAAACGGAAAAAACATGTTACACAATAATTGTTTTCATTTCCTTGTATAATTTCTAGTTTTATGTGGAATGAATAGAAGTGATTATCTTTTAAGATAAGAAAAAGTAATAGAAGTGCTCGTGTGGCGCAAGACATGGAGGAATTTGTATGAACAGAGGTACTGTTAAGTGGTTTAACGCAGACAAAGGTTTTGGATTTATCGAAGTGGAAGGTGGAGACGATGTATTCGTACATTTCTCAGCAATTCAAGGTGATGGTTTCAAATCTTTGGATGAAGGCCAAGAAGTTACGTTCGATATTGTTGACGGTGACCGTGGACCACAAGCTGCAAATGTTGTAAAAGTATAAATGGAATAAAAAGCGTTTCTCAAATGAGTATGAGAAGCGCTTTTTTATTAGGCTCTTTTCGCATAATTTGTTACTTATTATAATTGCCATTAAATATAGACTTCGGATCTCTTTAATTCAAAATAATGCAGCTCTCGCTCACACATACTAATATTAGGTTCTGTCATTCGCTCCGGCAGAATACTTCGCTTTCCAAGGGCACGGCCTTAGCCCCCTCGTGACGCCAAGAAAACTTCTGAGATGTCTTCGGACACGTGCTGTTCCCGTAGGACGTAGGACAAGGGTTGCTTCGACAGCGCCACATCTTCGTTGGAAAATTGGTTTGTTTTTCGAGGAATTTACATATTCTGCCTACGCTATGATAGTTGTTCTAATTAATTTGAGATTATAGCCCATGAAATTGCGTTTGTTGTAATTCGCACTAGATATTCTTATGCTCCATTATTTGTAGTTGTTTTAATTTGCTTCATTTTATGCAACGTATGCTTTGTTCCCCATTCATGCATTGCTTCTAAAATTGGCTCTAAGCTCCTACCATATTCTGTAATGGAATATTCTACTTTAGGAGGTACCTGAGGATAAACAACACGCTGAACAATATCTTCTTCTTCAAGCTCTCGTAACTGTTTTGTCAACATTTTTTGAGTAATGCCAGGCATTCTACGTTTTAGATCACTAAAACGATTTGTACCTTCTTGCAATAAAATTAATAAGATAATTGGTTTCCATTTACCAACTAATATTCCTAAGGCATCCTCCACACGACAATAATCTGGATTTTTTTCCATCTAATCTCCTCCATGGTATCATTTTATATACTTAACCACTTTTAAGTGCGTACTTTCTCAATTAATTTATATAATCTATAGTAATAGTATCATAAACATATTGAAATTTGTTCAAAAGTTTCGTTAAGCGACAAACTAATCATTAATTTATATAATATAGTTAAGAAGGGTTGGTATAGATGGAAAAATATCGGATAGATCCAAGCAAAGGGCTGGAATTTGGAATTTATACTTTAGGTGATCACCTGCCAGATCCCTTAACAGGCGAACGGATTTCCGCCGAGCAGCGAATACACGAAATCATTGAGTTAGCACAGTTAGCAGAGCAAGCAGGAATTGACTTCTTTAGTGTAGGTGAGAGTCATCAGGAATATTTTGCCACACAAGCGCATTCTGTTGTATTAGCTGCAATTGCGCAGGCTACAAATAAAATTAAAATTGCAAGCTCCTCAACCATTATCAGTACATCTGATCCCGTGCGTGTGTATGAGGACTTTGCTACAATTGATTTGATTTCAAAAGGTCGAGCTGAAATTATTGCTGGACGTGCGTCAAGAGTAGGGCTATTTGAATTGCTAGGCTATGATCTCCGTGATTACGAGGAGTTGTATGAAGAAAAATTTGATCTGTTACTAAAAATTAATGCAGAAAAAACACTTAATTGGTCTGGGCAATTTCGCGCGCCACTAAAAGACGCGGAAATTATACCTCGACCAGTATCTGGTTCGTTACCAATATGGAGAGCGGTAGGAGGGCCACCAGCAAGTGCAATTAAGGCAGGTTATGCTGGAGTTCCTATGTTCTTAGCGATGTTGGGGGGACCTGCCACAAGTTTCAAGCATTCCATAAATGCCTATCGTGCTGCTGCAAAGAGCCGTGACTTCGATCCGGATGAGCTTCCAATCGCTACGGCTGGTTTTTTCTATGCTGCTGAGACCACACAACAAGCGCAACGAGAGTATTATCCACACATTAACGAGGGTATGAAACGCACGAACGGAAGAGGTTATCCAAAACAACAATTTGCACAGGGGGCAGACGTTAGAGACGTTATGAATATCGGTAGCCCACAGCAAATTATTGAAAAAATTCTTTATCAATATGAGTTGTTTGGTCATCAACGTTATATTGCACAGATGGACTTTGGTGGGGTACCTTTTGATAAATTAAAGAAAAATATCGAAATAATTGGGAATGAAATTTTACCTGCAATAAAGAAATATACTGGGTTAGTGTAGGAGGAAGAGAAAGTGAAGATTGTTGCATTATCTGGGTCTATCGTTGGCTCAAAAACGAGAACTGCAATAGACTATACGGTGAAAGTTATCAATGAAAAATATCCTATTGCTGATATTACGTTACTAGATCTAGCAGATTATGATGTCCAATTTAGTGATGGTCGTTTGTATACAGAATATATCGGTGATACAAAATATGTTGCTGAAAGTCTTATGGAAGCTGATGCAATCATTATTGGGACACCTATATTTCAAGCATCCATACCAGCCACGTTAAAAAACGTGTTTGATCTTCTACCGGAGAAGGCGTTTCGGGACAAAGTTGTAAGTGTGCTCGTCACAGCTGGTTCCCCGAAGCATTACTTGATTCCGGAGCAACAATTAAAACCAATTTTGTCCTATATGAAAGCACAAACTGTCGGTTCATACGTATTTATTGAAGAAAAGGATTTTTATCAAAAAGAAATTGTAAATGATGATGTCTTGTTCCGAATCGAACGTTTAATAGAAGATACGGTTGTACTAACGGAGACTTACACGAAAATTCGTGAAGATAAAGAAGCGGAATATGGTTTTTAAACGTCATTTAAACAAGGGGTGTTGCCCCTTGTTTTTTTGTTAGTGAAAATTTACTTCTTTTCGGGAATAGTTAAGTTTCTTTTGCTTCGTTCATTCGTCAGTAATTCTATGAAATCTTCTTCTAAATTCATCTCCAAAGCTTTATCAAATGCTTCGATTAATCATGATTGCTTAGAAATTCCACCCAATTACCTCCAGCGTGTGTTTTTTCTTCTGAACACATGACTACTTTTACTTTTTATTCCCATATTATTAGAGATATAAACAAGGCCCTGGATATCGACAAATAAAGACAAATTACGACAAGTGACAGGCACCTCTAAGTAAGTAAGAAATCCATTTACAGTCGGGGTGATTTTGGAGGTTTTTGATTAATCCTGTTACGATGGCTGGGCTTAGATTTCTTTCCAAGATATGTTGCTTTAATAGGATTAATGATTCTTTTGTGATAGCGTCCTTGATGTCCTCAATCTTTTGCTCAAGTAGATGTATAATTTCTTCCTTTTTTATTTCTTTTTTGGTTTGGAGTTTTGAAAGCTGAACAATTTCTTCTGATATAAAGGTAATTGTCGTATGTGTTGCTAGTATGCTCGTTTTTTCTACAAGTGATTGAGATAATAGATTCAAATCTAAATCTAATGGAACGCTATTGAACAAGAATAACTCTGAATACATACCTGTAAAGCTTTTTATGCAATACATTAAATCATACTTAGTGTGTTTGATTTCTTCACCGTACTGCCGTTCAATCAGGTAGAGAATTATTTTATCCATTTCATTATTGTAATAGTGTAATTTTTCAAGAAGTTCATCATTTAATGTATGTGTTTGCTCTTTAATGAGCAGTTTTCCAAAGTCTGAATGCTTACGAAAAGATTGAAGGATTGTATGATAAAACGTATACAAAAGTGCATCATCATTTGAGGTTTTGACTAAGTGGTCAATGTCAGAAATGAATTCTTCCATAAAATGGTCTATTAATGCAATAATTAATTGATCTTTAGATTTAAAAGATAGGTAAAAAGCACCTTTAGAAATACCGCAATAATCTGTTATTTGTTGAATAGAGGTTGATTCGAACCCTTGCTTTGCAAAAAGTTCTAATGCTTTTTCCATAATTATTTGTTTCTTACTCATCTTATCTTCTCCCGCGCATTTGGTTGACAATTGACTGGTTAGTCATTATTATAAAGAAATGAGCTTTATAAGTCAATTAAGGGTAGGTGTAAGGGTGAGAGGTTTAGTCAACTTTGTGATAAAGAACAAATTAGCAGTTTGGTTACTAACCATTATTATTGTTGTCTCTGGTGTTTTTTCAGCGACAAGGATGAAAATGGAGACAATTCCAGATATCTCTATTCCATATTTAATGGTATTGGACGTTTATCCAGGTGCAACGCCTGAGCAAGTAATGGAAGACGTATCGATGCCTTTAGAGAAAGCGATAGAAAATCTTGAAGACGTGAAAGCCGTATATTCTAATTCCAATGCAAATATGGCTAATATTCAGGTCGAGTATGATTATGGCGTGGATATGGATGAGGCAAAAAGAGCGCTGGAATCTGCATTAGATACTGTTGTCTTACCAGAAGATGCTGAGGAGCCAACGATTTCAGCAATTAGCATGAACATGATGCCGGTTGTTGCTTTAAGTGTAAGTAGTGAAACAGAGGATATTGTTGAATTAACTTCGACAGTTGAGGAAATTCTCCTACCGAAAATCGAAAAAATCGATGGAATAGCTTCAGCAACAATTACTGGTCAGCATATAGAACAAGTAGAACTAACGTATGATGAAGCGAAAATGGCTGAATTTGAACTTACGGAAGATTCGGTAAAACAAGTGATACAAGCGAGTGATCTTGCCGTTTCTTTAGGTCTTTATGAGTTTGAAGAAGGTGAACAAGCTGTAGCGGTGGACGGGAAGTTCATGACAGCGGATGAATTAAAGGAAATGCTTATTCCTGTAACACCTTCAGAAAATCAGCCTGCACCATTTGTAAAATTGAGTGATATTGCTACAATTGAAGTCGTGGGTGATGTACAGTCTATCTCACGGACAAATGGGGAAGACGCGATTGCCATTCAAATTGTGAAAGGGCAAGAAGCGAATACAGTAGATGTTGTAAATAGTGTGAAGGATTTAATCGCAGAAGAGACGGAAAACATTGAAGGTCTTGTAGTTGATGTATCCCTTGACCAAGGTGAACCAATTGAAGAATCTGTGTTTACGATGGTAGAAAAAGCCGTTTTTGGTGGATTAATCGCGGTATTAATCATTCTACTGTTCTTACGTGATTTTAAATCTACTATTATATCAATTATATCCATACCAGTTTCTATTTTTATGGCAATACTTTTATTAAATTGGTTAGATATCACTTTAAATATTATGACACTAGGTGCGATAACCGTTGCCATCGGTCGTGTTATTGATGACTCGATCGTTGTAGTTGAAAATATTTATAGACGGATGCATTTAAGAGAAGAGAAACTAACAGGCCGAGCACTTATACGTGAAGCGACGATTGAAATGTTCAAACCAATCATGTCTTCCACATTAGTTACGGTGGCAGTTTTCGCACCTTTAATCTTTGTCGGTGGTATGGTCGGCGAATTGTTTATGCCATTCGCATTGACGATGACATTTGCGTTAGGTGCATCGCTAATTGTTGCGATTACAATCGTTCCAGCACTATCTCATTTCTTATTTAAGAAGAAAATATATGGTGAAAAGACAGAAAGTAGTCACAAAGAACATGGTAAATTAGCAAATTGGTACAAGGGCATCCTAAAATGGACGCTTAACCATAAGATAATTACTTCTGTTGTTGCTATTATCCTATTTGTAGGTAGCTTGGCGTTAATGCCATTAATCGGTTTTAGTTTCTTGGGAAGTGAAGAAGAGAAAGTAATGTACTTAACATACACACCAGAAACTGGCGAGTTAATGGAAGATACTATAGAGAACATTTCAGTGGTTGAAGAAGAAATGCTGAAACACGAAGATATTGATATCGTTCAATTATCCGTGACCGATAGCAGTGATCCAATGTCAGCGATGATGGGTGGCGGAGGTTCATTAATGTACCTCATTTTTGACCCAGAAATGGATGACTTCCCAGAGGCTCGCGAGGAAATTGAAGAATATGTATTTAATATCGGACAAAGTGGCGAATGGAAGAGTCAAGACTTCTCTTCTATGGGAATGGCTACAAATGAAGTTAGTTACACGTTCTACAGTGAAGATCTAGACAAACTAAATGAAGCAGTTGTCATGGTAGAAGATGTAATGAAAGAAAATGATGGTTTAGAAGATGTTTCTTCAAGCGCTGAAGATGCGTATGTGGAATACACATTTAACGTAGAACAAGATGAATTATTACAATACGGTTTAACAACTGGCCAAATAGTGATGATGTTAAGCCCAAGTAATACAGAAGAAATATTAACAACCGTTGAAAAAGATGGTAATACGCTAGATGTAATTGTTCAGCAAAAGCAGGTGGAACAACCGAAATCAGTTGACGATATTTTAGCGACTGAGGTACCTACAGCACTAGGTACAACTATGCCTCTATCTGAGCTTGTTACAGTAGAGGAAGGAACTACCTTAAATACACTTGCGCGTAGTGGTGGCGAATACTATGCAACCGTTTCTGGAACAATCCTTGATGATGATATTTCAAAAGCAACGTCTGAAGTTGACGAGGCGATTGATGAATTAGATTTACCAAAAGGTGTAACAGTCGGTGTTGCAGGTGTTGCAGCTGATATGGAAGAAACCTTTACACAACTAGGTTTTGCTATGATTGCAGCAATTGCGATTGTATACTTTATTCTAGTTGTAACGTTTGGTGAAGGTCTTGCGCCATTTGCTATCCTATTCTCATTACCATTTGCAGTAATCGGATCATTTGTAGGTCTACTGATTGCTGGTGAGACAATTTCAGTATCAGTTATGATGGGTCTATTAATGTTAATTGGTATTGTTGTAACAAATGCTATTGTACTCGTAGACCGAATTATTCATATGGAACGTGATGGTATGGAAATGCGTGAAGCGATTCTAGAGGCAGGGGCAACACGTTTGCGTCCAATTCTAATGACAGCTATCGCAACAATCGGAGCTTTAATTCCATTGGCAGTTGGATCAGGTGGAGGCGGCTTAGTCTCTAAAGGTCTCGGAATTACCGTAATCGGTGGATTAGCAAGCTCTACACTATTAACGTTAATTATCGTTCCAATCGTTTATGAATTTTTATCTAGGTTATTTAAGAAGAATCGTAAAGAAATAGAAGAGAATTAAAATGAAAATACCCTACAATTATCTTGTAGGGTATTTTTATGTGTATTGACAAATATAGATAAATTCCGACAAACTTCGACGAGTGACAGGCACCGTTGATATAATTTTACATTTGTAGGGTTATCCTTAATAATGGTATTAAATTTAACCTTATTATGGGGTGAACAATGATGGATGTTAGAATAGAGTTATTGTATAAAACACCAAAAGGAACGGAAACAACGTTCCAATCAGATGAGATGAAAGCAAAGAAGGCACTACTTTTAGCAGAAGACCTAGAGAAAACGGGACGAGCAAAAGAATTAATTTTTATCGACCGTCATGACCAAACGTGGACAGTTAAAGAATTAAGGAAATTCCTGGAGGAAATTAAAACCGAACCGCATAATATTAAGGTTTACTTTGATGGTGGGTTTGATATTAAAACGAAAAAATCAGGCTTAGGCTGTGCCATTTATTACGAGCAAAATGATAAGCCGTTTCGTATAAGGAAAAATGCTCTTGTAGATGAACTCGATACGAATAATGAAGCAGAATATGCAGCACTGCATCTCGGTTTACAGGAATTAGAGATTTTAGGGGTTCATCACATGTCGGTTACTTTTATTGGTGATTCAAAAGTTGTCATAAATCAATTAACAGATGAATGGCCATGCTATGAGGAAGAATTATTAAAGTGGATTGATCGAGTAGAAAAGCAAATTAAAAAATTAGGAATTACACCAGAATATGAGGTTGTTTCTAGGAAATTAAACAGAGAAGCAGACCACTTAGCGTCCCAAGCATTAGACGAAATAGAAATAATGAGTAACAATGAAATAAAGAGTTAATATGTCAAATACTTTCGAAAACTAAGGTAGTGACAGGTACCCTATCTAGAAGATATAATGAACATAATCATAATTGAAAAGGGGTAATTTGATGTATCGTAAAGTAGATGACTTTTTAGCAGATTGGTCTTTTGCTACAAATGGAACACTTCAAGTGTTAGAATCGTTATCCGATGAGAAATTAGATCAAGCTATCGTAGAGGGGCATAGTACACTTGGATGGCTTGGATGGCATATTTCAACAGCTCCTGTGTATTTTTCTGGGTTAGTAGGTCTACATATTACTTCACCGGGTGATGTGAGAGTTGTACCTAATAAAGCCAAAGACATAGTGCAAGCATATAAGGAAGTATCTGAAGCAGTCAAAAGCGAGGTAGAAAAGAACTTCACAGATGAAAAATTAATAGAAACAGTTGATAACCATGGTAAGGATACACCTAGGGGAGCATTATTACGTGTGCTTATTGAACATCAAACGCATCATCGTGGTCAAATGACAGTTCTTTTAAGGCAAGCTGGTCTGCATGTACCTGGTGTGATGGGACCGACGAAAGAGGATCGAGCATAAGAAGGAACGGTAAACTTTATGCAAAAAGGGAGCTTGAGAATTTTATCAGGCTCTCTTTCCTATTCGTTTTTAAATGAATTGGCTATTTCAACTAGGATTTGAGTGTAACTATATGAAATTTGGTACAAAAAACGATTATCCTGATACAGAAGTCACTTTAACTTCTTGGAATATAATTCTTCCTTTCCTTTCATTAGGCATATCCTTGATCGTAGTATCTATTTTTCAGAGGAATAAATAAATTTATAAAGGAAATGAGGGTAAAATAAAAGAATCGTTTTCCAATATCTGCGGATTACGATTCTTGTGTTTTGCTCGATATAGATGATCTTTCTTCGTTTTCGTACGTTTTGTTCGTAAATCCAGTTGTGCAAATGGACTACGGTTTATTTGTGGGTCTAATCTTCCTTCTCGCACACGCTTCTGACGTAGTTTCCTAGCTTTTGATTTTGCCATGTGTTTCACACTCCTATTATCCTTAGTAAAGTTATTATACTACAACGAACCAATAATTTAAACAGGACTAAAAGTGGTTGTTTAATTTCGCTAAGAATGATACATTAGAGTTAACAATTAAAAACTTACTTATTTTAGTAAGGGTAGAGGTGCAGAAACCATTAGTACTTATGTGGAGGAGAATGAGCTCCCGTGAAACATAAGGAAAGGGGGATTTGCCGAAGTGGAAGGATACTCATTGTCCTGAAGCTGGGTCTGGTATTGAATAAAACCAGAACTGTCATATAGGAAACTATATGGAGGGCTATCAAGCTAAGAACGATACAAAATGTTCTAAGCAACAGTGAGCTCTCGCTGTTGCTTTTTAATTTGGTCCTCCACACCTAAAAAATACAAATAATGAAAAGGGTGTGTGAAGTTATGAATTTCGGTAAAGTAATTACAGCAATGGTAACTCCATTTGATCAGCATGGTGAAATGGATATGGAACGGACAAGAGGGTTGGTGAATTATTTAATTGCGAATGGTTCTGATGCATTAGTCGTTGCGGGAACAACAGGTGAATCACCAACACTGTCACATGATGAAAAAATTCGCCTATTTAAAGCAGTATTAGAAACGGTTGATGGTAGGGTACCTGTTATTGCAGGAACTGGTTCTAATAACACAAGAGAATCACTCCAATTAACGAAGGAAGCGGAAGCCATCGGTGTAGATGGAGTAATGCTCGTTACACCTTATTACAACAAACCTTCCCAGGAAGGCATGTACCAGCATTTTAAAACAATCGCAGAAAGCACCTCATTACCTGTCATGCTGTATAACATTCCAGGGCGAAGTGTAGTCAATATGCTTCCAGAGACAATTATTCGTCTATCACAACTTGAAAACATCGTTTCTGTTAAAGAGGCGAGTGGAGACTTGGATGCATTTGCAGAAATCATTAGCAAAACACCTGAAGATTTCAGTGTATACAGTGGTGATGATAGTTTAGCATTGCCAATGTTAGCGATAGGTGGAGCAGGTATTGTTTCTGTATCATCTCATATAATTGGAAATGAGATGCAAGAAATGGTGGGACATTTTTTTAGTGGAAATGTGACCCATGCAGCTGAAATCCATCGTCATCTTCTACCAATCATGAAGGAATTGTTTAAAGCACCAAATCCAACACCAGTAAAAGAAGCATTGAATCGGTTTGGAGTCCCTGTTGGAAGTGTTCGTTTACCACTTATCCCCTTAACGGATGCAGAACGGACATCGCTGTATGATTTACTAACCATATACGAAACAAAAGCAGCATCTGGATACTAGTTAGGTGCCTGGCACTATTCTGTTTTTGATTAAAAGCAACATAGCTGGTTAAAGCTATGTTGCTTTTTTGACGTTTTCATCTTTTTCCTAAATGTATAGTATTTATTCAAATTGTTGATAACTATATAATACTAGACTTTTGTAGAGGATGAGGAGAAATAATGTTTAATAGTGAGACGAAAACAGGGCTAATGTATACCCATCGCATTGCTAATCAGAGCAATCTTTATTTAGAGAAGGAAACGGAGATAGAAAGATTTATGAATGCAAATCATATTACAGTGAGTAGGAAGTTCCGAGATATAGGTAATGCAAATCTAAAAAGACCGGGCTTAAGTGAATTAATAAAGTATTTGGTTGGTCAAGAGAATAAAATTGACCTAGCAGTTTTCTATTCTTTCCATGAACTTGAAAGGGATAGGATTCAGGTTGTCATGCCTAGAATTAGAAAATATGTAACAGATATCATCGTTTTGAGCGGAAATTCTGGTCCACTTAATAGTGAACTCATTCATCATACGCTTCAGCAAAACGAGGAGCGATTAGGAATAAGGAACAAAGCAGTAAATTAGAATCAAACCTTTTCTTCTATGTGTATACGTATAGAAAAATATCATGAAATTTAATTTTATTATCTCGAAATTGAAAATCCGTCCATCATTCACTTTGTAATTATAAAAAATGGCTTCAAAAGATTGTGAGAAATCCAATTTTACACATTATCAATTGATAAATTTGACTTTCTAATATTTGCATAATTACTGAAGGCCTATATAATAGTGCAAGAAAGAATAAAGATAGGAGGTAGGCTTTATGGCCGATTGAACTGTATAGTGAGCTAGAAAAGTTAAATAAGAAATCACAAATCAACAAAAAACAAGATGATATTCTCCGCCAATTCCGTTATAATAGAAATGTATGTTCTAATAAACCACACGCACGACTTCCGCAAGTATCCACAAATAAACTATTTCTATCAAACTATTAAATGATTCAAATCGAAAGGAGACAATTATGAAATTTTTCCACACAGCTGATTGGCACTTAGGGAAGCTTGTTCAAGGGGTATATATGACTGAGGACCAAGCATTCGTTCTTGAGCAATTTATCCAAGCGATTGAAGAGGAGAAACCAGATGCAGTTGTTATTGCAGGGGATTTGTATGACCGGGCAGTGCCACCTACTGAAGCAGTACAACTATTAGATGAAGTACTTGAGAAAATAGTCCTCAAATTGAAAACACCTGTTATCGCAGTTGCAGGAAATCATGATAGCCCAAGCAGATTAAACTTTGGAAGTGGCATGATGAAAGCCAATGGTTTTCATATTGTAGGTAATTTCACAAAGGATATACAGCCTGTTATATTGCATGATGAACATGGTGAAGTACACTTTCACCTTGTACCATATTGTGATCCAAGTGTTGTTCGAAATATCTTAGAAGATGATGAAATACGCTCTCATAATGATGCCGCTGGGAAAATGATTGAAAAAATCAAGCAAGACATGGATCCGAACAGTCGTCATGTTTTTGTTGGACATGCCTTTGTTACTCCTACTGGAGATGAAGAGGAGAACACAAGTGATTCGGAAAGACCCCTTTCCATCGGAGGGGCAGAGTATGTTGATGCACATCTCTATTCAGCTTTTCATTACACAGCCCTAGGTCACTTGCACCAAGCGCATAAGGTATTAGAGGATAATATTCGTTATGCAGGGTCTATTTTGAAATACTCTATTTCAGAGGAACATCATAAGAAAGGATTTTTAGTAGTTGAAATGGACGAGGCGGGGAATGTTGAGCTAGAAAAACGTTTATTCACTCCACGTAGAGATATCCGAACGGTAGAGGCGACAATGGAAGAATTGCTAGAGCATCCAGTCAATGAGGATTATGTATTTGTTCGCCTACTTGACATGGCACCAGTTCTTTCACCAATGGAAAAGGTTCGGTCCGTTTATCCGAATGCCATGCATGTCGAACGGAAGAATTATGCCAGTGCATCAAATGTAAGAGACGGAGAAGTAACGGTAAATCGTAGTAAAATGAGTGATTTGGACCTTTTCAAAGCTTTTTATAAAGAAGTAAAGGGCATGGAAGCGGAAGAAGAAACGGAAGAATTGTTCAAAGAGGTTCTAGATGAATTGTTGAAACAAGAAAATGAAACATCTAATGTAGCTAAAAAAGAGTATATTCGAAATTAAAAGCGGACGGGAGAGAAGACTCGATTGAAACCACTTAAACTAACGATGACTGCATTTGGACCATATAAAGAAACCGAGATAATCGATTTTAGAGAGCTTGAGCAAAATAATCTATTTGTTATTTCAGGAAATACAGGTGCTGGAAAAACTACTATTTTTGATGGAATTAGTTTTGCATTATACGGCAGTGCCAGTGGAACGGACCGAGAAAACAACAATATGCTTCGTAGTGATTTTGCAGATGACAATACGCATACTTCAGTGGAAATAGAATTCGAGTTAAATGGCCATATCTATCGTATTTTAAGACAGCTTGGTCATGTGAAAAAAGGGAATAAGTCCAAGACTGGTGAAAAGTATGAGTTTTATGAAAAAGTAGACGGGAAAGAAATCCCTTCTGTTGACCGGCAAATTGTTTCTGAAATTGATAAGAAAGTGGAAGAAATCATTGGTCTTACAAAGGATCAGTTCAAACAGATTGTGATGCTACCACAAGGCGAATTTCGTAAACTATTAACCTCTGAGACGGAAAACAAAGAAGAAATTTTACGAAGAATTTTTAAAACGGAATCGTATAAGCATATTAATGAAATTTTAAAACAAAAGAAAAGTAGTGTTGAACAAAATTATAAACAAGCAGAACAAATGATGACACATCATGTATCAAGTATCGGAACAGTGTTGCCAAAGCGTGATGATTCTGTTTTATTCATGTTGCTTAGTGAAGAACATTATAATACCAATCAGATTCTTACTGGACTAACGGAAGAAGAAGCATTTTATGAAAAACAAATTATCATTAATCAACAAAACTATGAAAAAGCATATAACTCCCATAATAAAATGCAAGAGGAATTTCACCATGCAAAAGCACTAAATGATCGGTTCATGGACTTGACTCAAAAGCAATCTGAATTGGAGGAACTGAATGGGAAAGTTCCTGTTGTAGCAAACTATGAAAAGCAACTAGAGAATGCAGTGAAGGCTAGTAATATAGAAATCTATGAAAAACAAGCATTAGAATGGCGTAATGAAGTAAAAGAGAAAGTAAATCAATTGAAGCTTGCTGAAAGTGTAGCAAAAAATATGGTGGAGCTGCTTCTACAAGCACATAAAACGTTTAAAGAGGAAGAAAAAAATAAGCAATTACGTGAAGACGTAAGTAAAAAGCTCGATCGCCTACAGGAATTTTTACCCGATGTTAAAGATATGGATAATCGAAAACAGCATATTGAGCGTTTAAAGAATGAAGGGGAATTAGCTTATAAGGCACTTGAAAAAGTGAAAATAGAGTTAGAACAGAAGAATAAAGAAGTAGAAGAATGGAATAAGCAAATTACCTACAAAGATAAAGCGGTTGGCCAGTTGCCAGATAAGCAACAAAAGCTTTCTGAAATGCGTACGCAAGCTAAAGTTTTAGGCGCTTATATTAAATTAAACAATCAACAACAAGAACTTGTAAAAGACAAAGAAATGAAAGGAGCTGCTTACGAGAAAGTTCATGCGCGTTATCAGGAATTAGAGAAGCTCTGGATGAATGATCAGGCAACTCGTTTAGCAGCACAATTGCATGATGGGGAGGCTTGTCCTGTTTGTGGGAGTCTTGAACACCCGGAAAAGGCTTCCCATAATGAAAATACGGTAACAAAAGAGGCGTTGGATCTACTAAGAAAAGAACGCGATGAAATAGAAAGTAAATTTAAAACAGTTGAAGCAGATGTTAAGGCCAATATGAAGCAATTACTTGAAAAACGCGAAGAACTTGTAAATGAGGCACTTTCAACTGATAATGCAGAGGAAATTTACGACAAACTGGTGACAAATGGGAAAGTGTTCGCAGATGAAGTGGAGAAATTAAACCAAACTCGTGTTAAGCTGCAATCACAGAAGACAGCCTATGAGGAAGCGCGGAACCTTATTAAACAATTACAGGCTAAGAAAGAAGAACTAAATAACGCTTTTCAAGAAAAGAAAGCTGCCTATGAAAAATATGAAGCAATATACGTGGACCGTATCAGTAAAATTCCTGAAGAAATTAGAGAATTAACGATACTTGAGAAAGAAATAAATCTGACAAATTCGTACAAATTAAAACTAGAAAAAGCCTGGGAAGAAGCGCAATCAGCACTCGGGCAAGCGAAGGAAGAGAAAACAAAAGCTGATTCTAATTTAGGTCATGCCGAGAAGCAATTAGAAGAAACAAAAGAAAAAAGAGAAGTAGCAGAAAAACGTTATATTGAGCTGCGGACAGAAGCAGGGTTCGAACTAGAAGAAACGTATCATAAGGCGAAGATGTCACAAATAGAGCAGCAGAAAATTAAGGATGCCATTGGGCGGTTCAAAGATAAGATGACATTACTAAAACAACAAGTTAGTGAATTGGAAGTAGTACTCAAAGGTAAGGAAAAAATAGATTTACAGACACTTGAAGGCACATTAGGCGAATTAAAGAAAGCCTATGAGTTAGCATTTAATAAATTGAAACTTTCCAAGGACTACTATGAAGATACGGTCAAACTCAGCGAAAGTATCAGAGGAACAAGCAAACTTGTTAAGCAACATGGTAAGAAACTTGCAACCATTGCTGATTTGTATGATATTCTCAGAGGACAAAATAGCCAAAAGATCTCCTTTGAGCGTTATCTTCAAATCGAATATTTGGAACGTATTATAGATGCAGCAAATGGCAGATTAAGAGAATTATCGAATGGACAATTTTACTTAATTCGAAGCGATCGACAGGAAGTTCGCGGGAAACAAAGTGGACTAGGGCTTGATGTGTATGATGCATATACTGGACAAACACGTGATGTTAAAACATTATCAGGAGGAGAAAAATTTAATGCCTCCTTATGTTTAGCGTTAGGAATGTCTGATGTTATTCAAAGCTTCCAAGGGAACATCTCGATTGATACAATGTTCATTGATGAAGGTTTTGGTTCATTGGATGAAGAATCATTAAATAAATCAATTGATGCGTTGATTGAGATACAACAATCAGGCCGAATGATTGGTGTCATTTCACACGTACAAGAAATAAAAAATATGTTCCCTGCAATCCTTGAAGTGAAGAAAACGAAAGAAGGGTTTAGCCGGACACAGTTTGTTTTGAAATAATCAAATAGGGGCCGCATTTATAGAATGTGGCTTTTATTAGAAAAGGAAGGGATGATGGAAGTGAATATTACCATTATTGGGGCAGGGGCAGTTGGTGGTTACTTTGGAGCAAGACTACATGATGCAGGTGCAAATGTAACATTTCTAGTACGAGAAAAGCGAAAGAAGCAACTGGATGAAGATGGCCTTAACGTAACAAGTGTAAATGGAGATACATATTTAAAGGAGCCTAATGTCGTAACTAATGCTTCTGACATTGAAGCATGTGATTTGCTTATTCTTTCTGTCAAAGGATATCATCTTGATGGTATTTATCCACAACTTGAAGTTCTCGTAAATAAAGGTGCAAAAATTCTTCCTTTACTAAACGGGATGGAACATTATGAGGTACTAGAAAAAAAGGTTGGACAAGAAGCAGTCATTGGTGGTCTATGCTTTATTATTTCAACGCTCGACAAGGGACATATCGTACATACTAGCAAGCAACATGATCTTATCTTTGGTCCTTTGAAAGAATCCCAACGGGCACTTTGTAAGAAATTAGCTATGATACTTGAGCAGGCGAACGTAAATTTTACCTGTACAGATGAGATACAAAATGAAATCTGGAATAAATATGCGTTTATCACTGCCTATTCTGGGGTGACTACAGCAAGTCGTTTGGAAATAGGGGCCATTCGCAAGCAAAAAGAAACGCTAACCTTATATAAAGAGGTTGCTGAAGAAATGAGGCAATTAGCTGAGGCGTACGGTGTTAACTTAGGTGGGGATCAATTTCTACAGTCAATTGAAGAGAAATCCTTCCAATTTCCAGAATATGCAACATCCTCCATGCATCAAGATTTCCGAAAAGGTCTTCCATTAGAACTGGATAGCTTGCAAGGCGGTGCATTACGAATGGCAGAATCGAAAGGTCTTAAACTGCCTATTATTAAGACGCTTTATGGTTTGTTAAAGCCGTTCGAAAGTGGACATGCATAATAAATTTTAAGTCATAAGTCTTTGGGATTTATGGCTTTTCGTTTTTCTAAGGATATAGCTTTCTTCTCAAGGCATGAGCAAGCTTTCCTCTTATCCCCATACCTCTAACAACGTGTCCTGAAATAATTTATTAAGATCACTAGATATATGAGCGTTGTTGCTATGTAAAGTTTTCACTCGTTGTTCTAGCCTTGTGATCTCTTTTTCTAAAAAAGAGTCAATGTGTGTAGACTGAAAGTGGACATCACCTGTAACTTTATACTTTATTAAAGAATCAATATCATTCCTTAATTTGCCTTTTGAAATAAACGCATCTACTAATGTGTTAAAATCTAAAGGAGGGAATTCGTTGTTTTTTTCAATCAAACAAGCTAAAAGGACTGGACGTAGTACATTTAGATAGTCTTTTATGTTTCGATCTTCACTTTGTAAAATCTGCTGGTAGTTTTGCTTCGCCATATTTAAATAATGGTACATACAGGGTTTTGCATTAAATCCATCAGATACCATTTTTCTTAATTGCTTGATGGTTGAAAATTTCTCGTAATAAGTAATAGTAGAATATAAACGTTCCAGTAAGGATGGATTCGATTTTCTAAATAGCCTAAGTGCTTTCGTTATCTCCCAACCACTGATATCGAGTGAATCATGAATCGGTATTTCGATAACATCCTTTTTCTTACCAATTCCAACTGGATCAATGCTTAAATAATGGTTTGTCTGGTGCACATAAATAAAACGTACATCATAATCACTATCATTATTAGCTAAACCCCAAGCTCTACTCCCGACATCACAAGCATGGAGTATTTTGATCGAATAGTCTCTTTCGATTTGTTTCAGTATGTTTGTGATTTTCTCTTTCATCATTGCACCTCGCATTTGGTTTCGTAAAAGCTTACATAATACAATAATGTACAGAAGGTGGGAATGCAATTAATGAAAAAGAAAAAAGGCATAATCATTCTATGTGTTGCAATATTTATAGTGATCTTCTCTTATACGCAAAATAATCTATTAAGTACAACAAAAATTACTGTACGATCAGGTATGCTCCCTTCCACTTTTGATGGGTACAAAATTGTACAATTATCCGATTTGCATAGTAAGCAATTTGGGAAGAATCAAACGCGATTGGTTAAACGTGTGGAAACGGAGAGACCTAATATTATTGTTTTTACAGGCGATCTTGTTGATCAGAAAAAAGCGGATGAAGAAAGTAATATCACTTTAATGAAAAAGTTGGCTAATATTGCTCCAACTTACTTTGTTACGGGAAATCATGAGTTTTGGTCAGGAAATGCTGCAGAAATAGAGAAAGCAGTACAACAGGTTGGTGTAAACGTTTTACGAAATGGCTATGAGCGGATTGAAAAGGGCGGAGAAGAAATTTATATTGCTGGAATGGATGATCCAGCAATAATGGAGGATTCATCGGGGGAAAGTATAGCAGTAGAAGATAACCTTCAAAAAGTATTAGATGGTGTAAGCGAGGATGCGTATACGATTTTATTATCCCACCGGCCAGAAATGTTTTCTATCTATCAACAGCAAAACATTGACCTAATATTCTCAGGGCATGCCCATGGTGGACAGTTGAGATTACCGTTCTTAGGTGGATTGGTAGCACCTGACCAAGGGTTATTTCCAGAATATACCGCTGGAAAATATATTGAGAATGATTCAGTGTTAATTGTTAATAGAGGGTTAGGAAATAGTATTATACCTCAGCGAATATTTAATCGGCCAGAGATTGTAAGTGTTACGCTGGAGAGAGAATAATAGAAAATAGACTGGAATGTGAAAGAAATGTTTCCGTTCCCATTACTAACGTCTCTGTTTCCGAAAAATGTATTTTATTTTTCATTAGAAACAATTATTTTATTCTAAATAATGAAAAATATTATTAAACCGTGTAAAATAGTATGTAAAGAAAGGAGGGATGCTCCAATTACTAGTAATGGATAATACAAATAAACTTAGAGAAGGGCCCGCACATTACATCCTCAGAGAGAAACGATCATCCACAAAATAGATTAAGAGAGAAAGTTTATTTACTAATTAAAATTAGGAGGAATGCGAGTGGCGCTAACCACAAATATTTTGGATCAAACCAATGGAAAACCAGCTGCAAACGTTTTGGTCGAGCTTTATTTACTAATGGAAAATTCCTTACAAAAGGAATTAATACATGTAAGCTATACGAATGAAGAGGGGCGAACGGATGAAGTTTTACTTACTAATGAGAAAATAGAAGTTGGAGAATATGAACTATTATTTTATATAGGGGATTATTTTAAAGAAATGAAGCTCGAAACGAATGGATCTACATTTTTAAATATGATACCAGTACGATTCGGAATTAATGATCGAGAAGCAAACTACCATGTTCGGTTTGATGTCTCCACTGGTGGATATCAGGTTTACCTGGGAGACTGAACGAAAACATGCATTTTACATGAAAAAATTGATAAAACAAATTATACATAAATAGCCTAGTTCATGATGAGTTAGGCTATTTTTATGGAAGTAATATTACATAGTTTAAATTTTGGGATAATTTGCCAAGTTTAAATATTTTTGATAAAGTTTAATAGATTAAATAATAGATTATTTAGAAGAAGATGCTGATACATATAAAGGGGAAGCCATAATGATTCGAACGTATATGAAACAAGAATTTTTTCTTATCATGAATAACAAGAAAAATATTCTTTTTATTCTGTTTCTTTTTGCTTTACTTTCTAGTTATTGTTTTTTGATCATACCAAATCAAGAGACATTAAATACATATGTACCAGAAGATAAGGCAAAAGAACTTGAAGAAATACATGCAGTACAACGGGATAGGGAAGAAAGAGGAGCAACTGGAATTATCCTTTACACAGGGATGCCGGCGTATGCGATGGATGCACATTACTATCATTTGCATCGTAATATGTTAACAGCTTACGAGGACCAAAATTATTTACGTTATCTCCTTTTAAAAACCTATGATCTCGAGTTTAATTCAATAGATTTCCATAATAAACAATACATAAATTTCATGGAATCGCCATTCCCGAGCAAGGATGTCGATCATCTTTACTATCAAACGTTACTACGTTATCAGGGATACTTAGAACAAGAACATCGAATTACCCTTCCAATAATAGAAGAAAAAACAGCTGTACAAGTATTGAAAAATAACATACTTCATTATGTTACATACTTCATTGTTTTTTGCGCCATTTTCTTTAGCAGTGATGTAGTAATTCGTGATCGTCATAATCGCTCCATTGTTCAGGGATTTCCATTTTCATGGTATAGCGTACTAAATATAAAATCGTTTGTTGCTTTTTCGTATACAATGATTATTCTCGTTTTGCTAGCTGCACTAGGAATGATTTTCTTAACTGCACAATTTGGCTTTGGTAACTTCGACATTCGCGTACCAATTCTAACATTGGAAAAGTGGAATTTTTCTTTGGAAGATTATGATACGATTTCCATTGCGCGTTTTCTGCTGCTCACAGTTAGTTTTATACCAATATTAGTTTATTTGTTTATTCGAATAAACGTTATTTTTAGTTTGTTATTCAAGAATCAATGGGTTGTTTTGGTTTTGAGTACGATTATGTTAGTTTCTGAAAGAATATATTTTACTAGAACAACGAGAGAATTGTTTGGTATAGAAATTAGCAATTTCCCACAAACCTATTTTGATTTTGGAAAGGTTATTACAGGGGAAAAGAACTTTCTTGTAAATGTTAATACGATTACATTTGAAAAAGGACTACTTGTATTAGGACTTAGCCTTATTATGGTGGAACTGATACTGATTGTCGTTTCACGTCTCATAAGCAAACGACGATTTTTTAAAGCTTCATAAATTCTAAAAATCTAGCAGTATCATAAGGTAGGTAAAAGATATGTTTTGGAAATATTTTCTCTTTGAGACAAAGTTATTACTGCATAATCGGAAAAATGCCTTATTAGGAATTATTATTATGTTATTTTTTCCATTATTTTATAATTATTATAGTGGAACACAACCAGAAACGTTAATTGACCAGAAGCGAACCGAAGGCGAACGGATGTATTCCATCCTAAACCAATTACCTGATAACTTGGAAGGAACACCAGAAGGAGAAGAAGTGTATCAACATATTACCAAACAAGCTTCCTTAGTAAACATGCAGGTGTACTATTTATCCGAAAAAGGTGAAATGGATGAAGAGTATATTAGAGATGGGTTACTACTTAATGAATTAAGAATGCGTGTCCATGAGCTAGGTAACATTGGGATACCAGAAAATTTAATAACTCCTATCGATGAAATATTAAGTGAGGACGCACGATTACGTTATATAGAAGAACATGATTTAACAATCATGACAGATCCGTTTGCCTCAAGTAACTATCTCGTTGTCGCTTTTCAGACGTTAAGTGGTATCTTGTTTTTCTTATTTGTTCTACTCTATGCCAGCGAAATCGTTGTATACGAAAGACTACATCACAGTGTTATGAATGGATTTCCACTTGCTTTTATGAAAAGAATCCATAGCAAAGTAATTCTTTATTTTATTCATTTATTTATGTTTTTAGTGATAGGGATTGTTTTAGGTGGATACTTCGCTTATAAAGATTCTGGTAGTTTTGGAGATTTCTCATATCCTATCCTTATTATGAATAATGGAGAATATACGTTCATATCAACAATGACCTATATTGGGATTTCGGTATTAATGCTAGCAATTATTACAGTCCTAGTTCTATATTTGTCCGTATTCATGAATTTACTTTTCAAAAATGCATATACAAATATATTGGTCGGCCTTGGATTGTTTATTTTACCAGATATACTAAGCGCAGTTGGGTTAGAAATATCCTTACTGAATCCAATAAAATATCTTGACTATTCGAAAGTGCTTTCTGGTGTATTTGCTAAGGATTGGGAGAATGCATTGGTTGATTATGGGCATGCCATTTTCTGGTTATTCATTGTTACTGGTTTGATTATAAGTGTGATCTATATTAAAAATAAATGGCCATATGTACAGAAAAAGAAGAATTTATTCGTTAAAAGGGGAATGGAATAGCGATGCTTACATTAAAAAATATCTCCGTGAAATTTAAAGACAAAGTTGTATTAGATGACCTATCATTTCAAGCTGAAAAAGGTGAAATTATTGGTGTTGCTGCTCCTAACGGTACTGGGAAAACAACGTTATTTAACGTCATGGCCAACTATTTAAAACCAAATGCAGGAGAAGTGATTATCGATGATAACTATACATATAAATCGGAGAAACAGGAAATTAAGATACGTAAACGGTTAACAACATTTCCAGATCAAGATGATTTATTTGATGAACTCTCAGGAATCGACCACTTGAAATTGTACGGCAATATGTGGAAGGGGACAACGAAGCATATACCACAAATTGTCGGAAAATTAAATATGGGGAATTATGTGAAGAATAAAGTACGTACCTATTCATTAGGAATGCGACAACGACTCTGCTTTGCGATGATGGCCGCTGCAGATAGTTCCATTATGTTAATGGATGAAGTGATGAACGGATTAGATATTAACAATGTATCCCTCATTTCCGAATACTTAATCGAGATGAAAAAAGAACAGAAACTTATCTTTATTGCGTCTCACTTATTGGAGAATTTAGATTTGTATGCAGACCGTGTAATTTTTTTAAGTGAAGGTAAAATTATTCATGAACAACGATTTGGTAGGGGAAATGATGACTATATTAAGATTTCCTTGGACCCACATCAATATAATCGATTAATAAATGAGTACGTGATTCCTGATAATCATCTGTACATTGCCAGCCATCTATTTTGTTTACCGCTTAAAGGTATGAAACAAGCGGAACAAATGAAATGGGTGGAACAGTTACTCGGCTTGAAAGAGAAAGAATTATCGATTGGACCACTTGGGACGGTGGAATACTATGAAAAACATTACCATTAAGAAACGGGAGAACATGACAATATTTCTGCTATTAGCTAGTGTTTGGTTGTTAGCGGGATGTCATAATGTACAAGAAGTACAAACTGAAAAGGTGTTAAGTTACCAAGAAAGTTATGAAATAACAGGTGAAGAAAAAGAAGAATTAATACGCAATCTAAGCCCAACAATCCTAGATACAAGTGATCGAAATAATTCCGAAGCAGAAGAGATAGTCATAGAAACGGTTGAACAGGAAGGTACGGAAGTAACAGTACCTTCTGGACGATATCAAATTTGGGGAAGCGATACAGGTCTTGTTGTAATTTCAGATGATAATGACCAAGTCCTACTTCGCGAAATCGTTGGGTATGGTGGTGTGCCAAGTATCACTGCTGATCTAAGTGAAAAACATACCATTCACTTTTACGGAGGATTTGACCAGGCTGGATTGACACCTGTTCCGACTTTAATGAATACAGAATTAACCACAGGTGTCTGGGAGGTAGGGATAGATATAAAAGCAGATAACTATCTGATCTCTGGTAGTTCTGGACTAGGTTATTTAGAGGTTTTTAACCCTGATGGTAAGGTGGATGTATATGAAATTGTTGTTGGTGGATTTGGTTCTTCTAAAAGCAATGTTCACTTAGAAGATGGGCAGAAACTACGAATCACAGGTGTTCCAAGCATTCTTTTTAACAGAGAGTAAGACTTAATAAAAAAACATCGCCTCCCTTTAAAGCTTGAGGCGATGTTTTTTTATTTGCAATATTTAATTTCCCCACCGATAATGGTCATTTCAATTTCTGTCGTTAATAACTCGTCAGGGTCTTCCATCTTAAATGGGTTCATTGAGTAAACCGTCATATCGGCTAGTTTCCCTCTAGCAATGGTACCTTTGATTGTTTCTTCGTTTGTTGGATATGCACCAAGCTCCGTAAATAATCGAAATGCTTCATGCATCGTAAGTCTCTCATCTGCGTTATAGATCGTATTTTGCCCAGGAATTTTCCTTGTGACAGCAGCATGGATTCCTAGTAATGGATCAACAGGTTCCACTGGTGAGTCTGAACCACCTGCACAAATAACACCTGCTTTTTGTAAGGATTTCCATGCATAAGAGAGTTTCAAGCGGTCTTCACCTAATCGTTCTGCGACCCAAGGAAAGTCACTAGCTAAGAAGCGCGGTTGAATATCAGCAATTCTACTTGGTTCTGCTAAACGCTGAATCAAATCCTCATGAAGTACTTGCGTATGAATAAGACGATCACGATGTGAAACAGTCGGAAACCTGTCTAATACATCTAGTACATTTTCTAAAGCCTTGTCACCAATCGTATGAACAGCGATTGGCATATCGATTTCACGTGCGCGTTTTACAATGTTTGAAAGTGCGTATGGATCTAACATTTCGTCACCATAATTGTCTCTGTCATCGGCATACGGTTCGGATAGAAGAGCAGTCCTTCTTCCAAAAGCACCATCTGCAAAAATTTTCACTGCACCAATTTGCAATGTGTCATTTCCATATCCGGCATACATGCCAGCGTTTTTTAAATCATCCAAGTACTCATGATTGATTAGTAGATTACAGCGTAACCCTAATTGTTCCTCGTTTAATAATTCGTCATAAATTTGGTATGTTCGCGCTAGCCCACCTAAATAAAGTGGATCATTAGAGTGTGCACTCGTAATTCCTTTACTCATAGCAAACTGAATCGCCTGTCTCATAGCATTTTTTGTTACTTCATAAGAATTAGCGGGAATATGCTGCTTAATTAAGTCAGATGCAGACTCAAGTAATAGTCCAGTTGGTTTTTTCGTCGTTTCATCTATAACAATTGTACCGCCTTCAGGAACGGTAATTGCTGGGTGGTAGTTACTCATTTCTAGTGCTTTACTGTTAACGACAGCGGCATGTTTGCAGACTCTAGTTAAGTATAAAGGGTTATTTGGCGCAACGTAGTCAAGTTCACTTAGGGGTGGAATAGAGCCTTCTGTAAAAAGATTTTCATCCCATCCACCACCAAGTAACCATTCACCAGGTTTTAATGTGTTTGCTTGTGCTCCAATTCTTTCTAACATAAACTGTTTTGAGCCTACCCCAGTTAAATCGAGATTGATAAAGTTGTCTGCAATCATAGAAAGATGTAGATGACTGTCCACTAAACCAGGAGTAACTGCTTTCCCCCCGAAATCGATTACTTCGGTATTTGCGTTTTTCCAGTTTTGTATCATTTCATTTGTTGTCCCCATTGAAACAAAGCGTCCATTTTCTACAACGACAGCTTCTGTAGTAGGGTGATTTTGATTAAATGTATAAATAACTCCGTTAATAAAGATCTTTCTCATCTACAACGCTCCTTGTTCATCTGTTTTCCGGATAAGCTGGTTCGCTTTTGGAAGAAATTAAAATTAAAAAAGTACACAAAAAAACAATGCTAGAAAATAACCTATCATTGTTTACAATATACGTTATCCTCCATTTCGATCAGTAGTTCTCCATGCAAAAAACATGCATGACAGTCTGCTCCTTATTCAGGAAACATCCCAGCATTAATAAGTTTGACCCTCATTATGCTTCGGCAAACAATCCTTTCATCTATCATCAACGCTGTCATACTCCGATAGACTACTCTTATTACTTGCGCCTCTACCTCACCGATCAGTAAGGTGTCTATGAAATTATTATCAATATTATCAAATAATTAGCTAATACTCAAGGATATAATTATTGAGAAACCGGCATTGGAGAAAAATTGGGAAGTCCCTCATTGACATCAATTATAGGAGTATTATATACTTTATTCAACATTGTTGAATAAGAAGAAACTATATTGAATATGTTGTAAGAAAGAAAAATGTTGGTAACATGAGAAAGCTTAAATCGTATTTGTGTGAGCGCATTCGGAGTAAACACAGACTTATGCGAAACTTCATATTATATAAAACGATAAAAATATACTTAAAGGAAAAATGACACCATCCTGAACCAGCAATAAAGAATATTTTAAACAGGAGGGTTTACCATGGTAAAATTGCCGGATTTTGTAGAGTTAAAGGAAGTTGGTCCCCGAGATGGTTTACAAAATGAACAAAAATGGCTACCGACTGAGGATAAAGTTGAATGGATTAATATGTTATCGGATTCGGGTCTTGGTGAAATTGAATATTCCTCCTTCGTCAATCCTAAATGGATCCCAGCACTTTCAGATGCACGGGCAGTTGGAAAACAGCTAAAACGCAATCCAAATGTACGCTATTCTGCACTTGTCCCCAACATGAAAGGCCTTGAATTTGCTTTAGAAGCAGGAATTGATGGAGCTTCTGTGTTTATGTCAGCAAGCGAAACACATAATTTAAATAATATTAATAAATCAATACAGAATACCTATCCCGTTCTAAAGTCAGTGATTGAAGAAGCAAAAAGGGCTGGTAAAAAAGTTACAGGCTATGTATCTACTGTTTTTGATTGTCCCTATGAAGGTAAAATCGCTCCTAATAAAGTTTTGTCTGTTTGTGAGAAACTACTAGAATTTGGTGTTGATGATCTGTCACTTGGGGATACGATTGGTTCTGCTGTTCCATCCCAAGTAGAAAAGTTGCTTGATGAATTATTGACTCGCTATCCTAGGGAAAAGATTATCCTGCATTTTCATGACACAAGAGGTATGGCAATTGCGAATATCATGACATCCATGCAATATGGAATCAACCGATTTGATAGCTCCATTGGCGGATTAGGCGGTTGTCCATACGCTCCAGGTGCAGCAGGAAATGTGGCAACAAATGATATTTTGTATCTTTTGCATGGTTTAGGAATTAAAACAGGAATTAATGATAAAAAAATACAGGAAGCATCATTATTCATTCAAAATAAATTAGGAAAGGTGCTTCCAAGTAGATCGCTATTGGCTAGTGGACAATAAGATAGTGAAAGCCCAATAAGACCACACGAAAGTAATCCGTTTGGTTTTGTTGGGCTTTTTGTGGTTAAAGTGTTATATAATTAAACCATATTAATAATAAGGGGTGTTTCATATCCGTAAAATTGCTTCAATTATTGGATTAATAGCGGGTGTAATCAGTGTAGTTCTATGGTTTATATTTGGCTTCTTCAATCCTTACTCGAGTAATTTGGAATTAGAGCCTATGATGAATACACTTGTTATGTTACTTCTCCCAGCTGTTTTAGCTATTCTGTCGGCACTAACTTCAAAAAAAATTTATATGTTAATTGCTTTCTTTTGGTCCTTTCCGATAAGCCTTTACTTTCTAATGACTTCTAGTATATTTGCTTTGTTTGGTATTACGTGCTTTACCTATTTTGTCAGCTTTATAATCATGTGGATGAATAAACAAGAAGAGGATTAAAGATTCCTTTATCACTACAATAATTGTAATTTTTGAAACCTTTCCTTCCCATATGCCGTAAACGATGATAGAAGAGCTGGAAAGGGGAGAAGGATGAAGAGACGTATAAAAATATATCTATTATTACTTATTAGCTTTGTTTTAACGGCATGTAATACGGAAGGAGAAGAAGAAATGGTTGATCAAAAGGAAGAAAATCTAGTCGTCGAGGAACCTATCAATGCGGAGGAATTACCTGAATACCTTATAAATGGTGATTTTGACAGGATTTATGGGCAGGCAAGTGAGGAGTTTCAAGAAAATGTAACCATTGAACAGTTCAAGGAGCTTGGTAGCTCTTTTAATGAAGGTGTCGAATATTTTGAACTTGTTTCAAAGGTTCCTGTTCAGGGGTTAATCGAATACCAATGGATGAATGATAAAGAAGATAAGGGGATTCGTAGTTATTTTTCCGAAGACCTTACGATAGAAGGGCTGCTGTTCTTACCAATTACTTCTTATCCAGAAACGGATGAACAGTATACCGAAAATACGTATCAGATGCCTGTGAACGAGGAATGGTTTACTTTTTGGGGAGGAACGAATGAACTAGTTAACTACCATTATGCAGTAGAAAGCCAGCGGTATGCTTATGATCTCGTTATTACACAAGGTGACAGTAGCTTTGATGGGAATCCAGCAGTTAATGAAAGCTACTATGCATTTGGAAAAGAAGTGATTGCGCCGAACCATGGAGTTGTTGTGTCCGTTGAAAATAATATTGAAGATAACACCCCTACCGTTGATACAAATACGGAACAGCCACTAGGAAATCATGTCATTATTGAACATGAGAATAATGAATACAGTATAATCGCACATTTTCAGAAAGATAGTGTAAAAGTGAATGTGGGAGATGAAGTAAGTGCTGGTGATGTTCTCGGATTAGCAGGTAATTCTGGAAACTCTAGTGAACCTCATATCCATTTTCATGTGGCAGATGGGCCTGACTGGAAAACCGCCACTTCCATTAGAATAAAATTTGAAAATGGATGGGATCCTGTACGCGGTGATTTTGTAACAGGGTTTTAAAAGGAGATTTTTCATGAAAGAAAAATTATTTCAATCAAATAACGAAGAATATGAGGACCCTATTTTATATGATAAGGAAAACAATGCCTACAATGACGATATCCCATTCCTCTTAAAATGGTCCTCAAAGGTTGATGGAACGATAATCGATTTGGCCTGTGGAACAGGGAGAGCGACTATTCCTTTAGCAAAAGGTGGGCATAAACTTATCGGTGTGGATGTACATCAGGGAATGTTAGCTGAAGCGAATAGAAAATCTTCAGATTCACAATTGAAGATTGCTTGGGTCTTACAGGATTGTACAAAATTGCATCTGAATACAAAAAGTAGGATGATTTATTCTGTTGGAAATTCATTTCAACATTTTCTTACTAACGAAACACAGGATGGTCTGTTACAATCAGTTAACAGACACTTAGAAGAGGCTGGTGTATTTATTTTTAGCACGAGATTTCCAAGCGCCGATGAATTGCTGCAACCAAGTACGGAAGAATATTGGAGAACGTACACGGACAGTGAAACATTGCTTGAGGTAGATCTATTTACAATTAGCAAGTACGATTCTCTGAACCAAATCCAACACAACACGACGATTAGAAGGTATAGAAGGCAATCTGGAGAAATCATAGATGAAAAAAGGACCAACATCAGCTTACGATACGTCTTTCCAAAAGAAATGGAACGAATCTTGTTTGCGAATGGATTTGAAATCGTGCATGTCTACGAAGACTGGAAGGAGAGTCCTTTAAAAGAAGATAGTAATCAAATGGTTTATGTTTGTAGGAAATTAACTACTATTTAAATGCAGATTGGATCATGAGTATGGCCTAGCTACATTGAGGTCTTCAAGAAAATCATAATGTACCTCCATTCCTTGACGCCTTCCCATGTACTATTCTATGATTAAAGCAATACATAAGATAAGAGACGAAGGGAATGAGTTTCAATAGATCTGAATAAAATTGGGCAAAAAATAAAGCAATTACGTTTAAGACAGAAGAAGACGCAACAGCAAATAGCAGATGTATGTGGCATTTCAAAAAGTATGCTATCAAAAATTGAGAATGGGCAAACGGCTTCTGCTGTTGCCACGTTATCGAAAATAAGCGAAGCATTAGACGTTTCCCTTTCCTGGGTTCTTGATGATAAAACCAATGAAGACCTTGTATTACAGAAAAGATCAAACCGTAAATCCAAGGTTGGGGATGTGCATATGGGATATTCCTATGAATTATTAGCTAATAGAGCTCATTCTAGTGGGATTGAACCAACCATTGTACATGTAGCACCAAAGAATATGAACAGGCGGAATGAATCCTACACCCATTCTCAAGATGAATTCATCTTCATTCTTGAGGGAGCGATTTATTTACTTTACGATGAAGAGAATTATTATATGGAAAAAGGGGATAGTGCGTATTTTCAAGGTTCAAAACCCCATCTCTTTGTACCAGTAAATGATGAAGAAGCACAAGTATTAACATGTTTTATTGATCAGGATGTATAATAAGCAGCTATGGTGTATTTACTTGAAAGATTGTGAAGTAAATGAAACGATTATTAACAATCTTAGTCAGTTATTAATTGCAGGAATTGGTGCATATTATGTTTTTTAGGCGATGGAAACATATACAATACAATGATATTAGCAGCAGGTCATTAAAAAGAGGGGGATAATGATGGTACGAAGTAAACTAGCACTCTTTAGTTCATTTATTATTCTAGCCATTTGTATGTATTTATTTTTTCCATTTCCAAACAATGTAACGTTAGAAGCACGTTCTCAATTCATGTCATTTCCAATCAGCAATCAAGATGGATATATATTACTTGGTATCATTGGGTCCATTTTGTTTGTAATCGCTATGATTTTACTTGTTATTGGCATGAATAAATATCGCTTTCGTGCAGTTATAATTGTTGCAGTCGTATATACAATTTTACCAAATCTATTAATTACAATGTACCAAGAAACGTTAGCGAGTGGTATTCAAGCAATTTCATACGATAGTCAAGGCGAGTGCAGTTTTGAGTATGTGAGCGAAGACTTATTGAATGGGGAATGCAATCTTGTATTACATAACAGAAGTAGTGAAGATGTGTCATTTGAATTAGAATTTATAGATTCCTCTTACTTTGAAGATGAAGTACGAATGGAGTCACTAATGAATGTAGCTGGTCCACATCATTTTACGATAGAAGCAAATCATAAAAATTCCATTCACTTAAAGGAATTACTTGATTTATCAGATATTCCGAAACATATTGAAGGAGGATCATCGTCTGATATTCATTTTAGGATAATTGACGGGGAACAAACGCGAATTTTATAGTGGTTGTTTATCTTTGAACCGTTTAACAGTAAAGAGCATTTCCTTGTGAGGAATGCTCTTTTTTATCTGGAATTACCAAAATATAAATATAAACAATATTTTTTTATTGCAAAACGATAAATGTTATATTAGAATCAATAAGTAAATAAATTTAGTGAGGTGCTTTTTATGAAACGAGGGTCAACACTCTTTTTAAAAATAGCTGTTATTTTAATTGGTATACCTATTTTAGCTTTATGCATATTTTTATTGCCTCAAATAGCATATGAAGCTATTCTGCAAGCTGGTGAAGGTTCTGACTTAGCTTATATAGTATTTGCAATATTAATTGTCATGTATGTATCGATAATACCGTTTTATTTTGCATTGTTCCAGGCATTGAAACTTTTAAGTTATATCGATAAGAACGAAGCTTTCTCTCAAATTTCAGTAAGAGCTTTAAAGAATATAAAAAACTGTGCCATTACAATTAGTGGTTTGCATATAGTAGCCCTACCATTTGTCTATATCATAGCGGAATGGGATGACGCACCTGGACTCATATTAATCGGAATGGTCATTATTGGTGCTTCAATGGTAATTGCAGTCTTTGCTGCTGTTCTCCAAAGACTTTTACAACAAGCTATTCATATAAAATCAGAAAATGATTTAACGGTTTGAGGTGATAACATGGCGATTATAATCAATATTGATGTGATGTTGGCGAAAAGAAAAATGAGTGTTACAGAGCTTTCGGGGAGGGTTGGAATAACAATGGCTAATCTTTCTATATTGAAAAACGGAAAGGCAAAAGCAATTCGTGTGACAACTTTAGATGCAATTTGTAAGGCGTTAGAATGTCAGCCTGGAGATATTTTAGAATACAGAAGTGATGAAGATACTTCAGGTTCATAATGTGGGGAAATTCATGATTGCAATGTTCTCATTCTTACTTATCCACTCCCTTAATAAATTCCTAATCTTACAAAAATAATTTATTTATCACTCGAATTGTGTGATAATATAGAAAATGGCAGAGACTCTATGGGGGTGGAAGGTTTGGACTACCTTGAAGCAAATATAATTCATGCACGAATCTCTACAGATGAAAATTGGTTATACATTATTGTGGATCAAAATAAGAGACAAATAGTATATATGGGAACTACAGAAATCCACCCAGTTGCACAGATAGAGAAACTTATTACAGATGGAACATATGAAACAAATGAAAATTCAGCACTAAAATTATATGCATTTCCGATACCGACAACAAAGAATAGGGAATTAATAAAGAAAATGGTTGTAAATGAACTGGAACAATTGAATGTAGATATTCGTGAGGAATTTGAAGGTGCGACATTAGATGCAGAAATATGGAAGGAACATGTAGATTTCTCTAAGAAAATAATCGCAAATATAAACATGATACAATTCGGTTGAAACGCATAGAATGGACCAATGGAAAAATGTGAAGAATTGCTGTTGACATACCATATTTCGAGGAATATAGAGGCTATTGATAAAGTAGCTCAAAGGCTTCCATTCCAAGTGTATCGATTACCGTTCTAACTCGGTTAATAATTGAATCGAAAGGTAAAAGAGCGATAAGTGAATTATAAGCAATGTTTTAGTGTAAGTGTATAGGGTGAAGATTACAGTATTCTGTAATCTTCACCCTTTTTGTATGGCTAAATCTGATTTCGTTTATTTTAAGTCATAAAACTCATTTTGTTCAACATTTTGTCACGAACACCTCATTGTGTGCTTAAAATCACATTCTGGGTGTGATGTAGTTCACTTAGTAAGCCCCACCTACAACTTACAATGTAATTGTAAAGTAAATAAGGGAGGGTTTATCAAATGGAGACAAACAAAGGGATCATCCCAGAGAATAACACGAAAGATGACGATGAAGATTCACTAAGAGGTTCATTATTTTCATCACTTGTATTTGTTGGAGGAACAATCGTAGCTTGTATTTTATTACTTTTCATCTTATACATGGTTAGATATTAAAAGGAGGTTATCGCATGAAAATGCATCGTTTTGAAGAAATATTTCTCATTATTGGTGTTGCCATTTTGGTGTTATCGATGGTTGTTACAGGGTATCAAACATTCGCATTAGAAATGGGTCCACCTAGTCATACAGAAACAATTGATCCACAGAAAGTTGATGAAACGGCACCGTTCGATAATCCAGGTGTATTTCAAACAGGTGATAATGAATACGAAGTTGTTATGACTTTACAAGTGTTCTCATTTACACCAAACCAAATTGAAGTACCGGTCGGATCAGAAGTTACATTTACGATGACTTCTAAAGATGTAACACATGGATTCCAAATAGCTGGAACAAATGTTAACGCAATGGTAATGCCTGGACACATTCAAAAAATTACAGAAACATTTGATGAACCAGGTGAATATTTAGTTTTATGTAACGAGTATTGTGGTGCTGGTCATCAAATGATGGCTACAACAATTACAGTTAAGTAGGAAGGAGGACAATATTATGGAAGCAGTAGTAAAAAATACTTTCGGTAGCAAAGTTAATGAAGTAGCAGGTGTCAATAAACAAGATGCACGAATTACTTTAACATTTTTCACAGTAGCATTTATAGCATTTTTTCTAGGTTGTGTTTTAGGATTACTTCAAGGGCTTAATCGTGCAGGACTTTTGGAACTACCAGCATGGCTAAATTATTATCAAGTACTTTCTGGTCACGGGGTATTATTGGTTCTAGTATTTAGTACAACATTTATGCTTGGTTACTTCCTAGCGGCATTTTCTCACACACTAGGAGGACTTCTGCCAAAAGTTAGAAAAATGGCATGGGTTGGATTCGCATTAATGGTTGTTGGTGTTGTGTTTGTTGCAACAACCATTATCATGGGTGACGCATCTGTTATGTATACGTTCTACCCACCAATGGCAGCATCCCCTTGGTTTTACGTTGGTTTAGTATTTTTAGTTTTAGGTATTTGGGCTGTTCTCTTTGGAGGATTTATCAATGTAGCTGATTGGAGAAAGAAACATAAAGGGCAGCATCTACCATTACTAGCATATTTCGCAACAGGTGCATTCGTTTTATTCTTCTTTGGTAGTATCGGTGTTACGATTGAAGTTCTAATGATCATCCCTTGGGCATTCGGATGGACAGAAACAATTAATGTTATGCTTAGTCGTACGCTATTCTGGAGTTTTGGTCATACACTCGTTAACATTTGGTATTTAACAGCTGTATCTTCATGGTATGTTGCAGTACCGAAACTTATCGGCGGAAAATTATTAAGTGATTCATTAGCTCGCTTAGTTGTTATTATCCTAGTTGTATTAAATATTACTGGTGGATTCCACCATCAAATTATTGACCCAGGTATAACAGAAGGGATTAAATTCATGCACGTATTTATGAGTTTATCTATCGCATTCCCTTCATTAATGACAGCTTTCGCAATGTTTGCAGTATTTGAACGTACAGGACGTAAGAAAGGTGCAAAAGGGCTCTTGGGCTGGATTAAAAAGTTACCATGGGGCGACGTTCGCTTCCTAGCACCAATGATCGCAATGATTGGCTTTATTCCAGCAGGAGCTGGTGGTATTGCACAAACGAATAACCAATTAAACCAAGTTGTTCATAACTCCATGTGGGTTGTTGGTCACTTCCATTTAACCCTAGGAGTAACAGTAGTATTGTCATTCTGCGGTATTGCATACTGGTTAATTCCACATCTGACAAAACGTGTGCTTACACCTAAAATCAATAAACTAGGTGTTATTCAAACAATTGTTTGGTCATTAGGTATGTTATTCATGTCTGGTGCAATGCACTGGGTTGGACTATTAGGTTCACCAAGAAGAACTTCTTATACAACATACGGTGATAATGCAACCGCATTAGGTTGGGATCCATATTTACTCTTCTTAGCTGTAGGTGGAACATTATTAATCATCGGTGCAGTACTCATGGTGTACATTGTATTCCATCTTATGTTTAAAGCACCTAAAGGAGAAACAGAGTTTCCAATCGCAGAAGCAGAAGAAGATGCATCTGAGACTCCAAAATGGACAGAACGATGGACACTTTGGATTGCGTTAATGATTGCAATTGTTGCGATGGCATATGTCATTCCTATTGTAGACATGATTGTTAATGCACCACCAGGATCACCACCATTTAGAACATGGTAATAATGAAGGACAAAGAGATAGTCTAATCGTTAGGCTATCTCTTTGGAATTATATCATCAGTATTTAAGCTTATTTTCCCTGATTCTCAGGGTAAATAAATAAAATCTAGGACGTGATCTTTATGATCAATAATAAACATAATCGGTTAGCAATGATAGTTGTTCTTATGTTTGGTGCAATATTGCTCTTTGTTGGTACAGATGGTTTTAAGGCATTTACGGTAGAGAAGGCTAGAATAAATAAACTCATGGAGGAAAACCCAGTCTTTCCTGAAGTTACGATTGAAGATAGTAAGGAGCGGGTCTATCCATTTAGTGCGTTCGAAGGAAAATATGTAATGCTAACGTTCATCTACACAGCCTGCACGGATGTCTGTCCAGAACTAGAGATGAATCTATACGAAGTTTATCGTTCGATACCAGAGAAATATATTGGTGAGGATATTGTATTTTTAAGTATTAGCTTTGACCCAACAAGAGATAATCCAGCTACACTAGAAAAATATAGACAATATTTTAATAGTGACGGGGAAACATGGCGTATGGCAAGAATCCCAAATCAAACAGAATTAGATAATTTATTAAATGAATTTGGAGTTATTGTTATACCAGATCAAAATGGTCACTTCCAACATAATTCTGCATTTTATCTAGTAGACCCCAATGGGATATTAGTTGAAGTAATGGACTATACTGAGGTAGAAGCAGCTGCAGACAAAGTTACATCTATTCTAACAACAGAAGTGGGGGAATAAAAAAGATGAAACAAGCAATCTATGGACTTGTGTTGTATATATTCTTAATGCTCCCACCAGTTGTTACATTAGCAGAATCTGTAATGGCAATTCATATGCACATGCAAATGCCCCTTTTCGTTGTTGCAGGGTTCCTAATGGCCCCGTTTTTCCAGAAACGATTTCCTAATTTCTTTGCAAAATGGAACAGTAATGGTGTACCAGGAATTATCCTTTTTATGATTATTGTACTTTACTGGTTGCTTCCACGTACGATGGATGAGGCACTAACAATCCCAGCAGTAGAAATATTTAAGTTTATTAGTTTACCATTCTTGGCTGGAATCCCTTTACGTGATAGTTGGAAAAAGCTAGGGAGCCTTGGTAAGAATATAATATATGTCTCATTAAGTGTCTTATTTGGGGTAATGGCATGGCTTTATATTGCTTCACCAACGCAACTTTGCAATAATTATTTAATCGTTGAACAAAAAACACTTGGTTGGGGATTTGTATTCCTTGCATTAGCTATTATGATATATTTTATTCAAACATTATTTATTGATAAATCGGAGTATGAATGAGTTTACAACAAGAGGCTGGGACAAAAGAAATTTAGTAAAGAAAAATCCGAACTATAAGTTTAAGTCCTCCATTAAATTCAAATTAATGGAGGACTTTGTATAGACTTCGGATCTATTTAATTCAGAATAGTGTAGCTCACGCTCACACTTATGAATGTTGTGTGTAGTCATTCGCTGCGGCAGAATGCTTCGCTTTCCGCGGGCACGGCCTCAGCCCTCCTCGGAAGAAGACCACTTCCTGTGGGGTCTTCAGACACGTGCTGTTCCCGCAGGAGTCTACGCATTCTGCCTACGCTATATTAAGTGCTCTAGATGTTATTAAAGCTATCGAACATAAAATAATTACGTTCTGGGCAGTTTTTCCTCGCAAAAGCATCGTTTTTTTAGTGGAAATCAAGTAGAGCAGGAGCTTAGTGGAGGAAAGACACGAAGACTCCTACGGGAGGATAGGCCTAGGTGAGACTGCGTAGTGCGTTAGCACGGAGGAGGCTCACCAGCCGCCCGTGGAAAGCGAAGTGTCTTTCCGGAACGGAGTGCTTAAAACAATTATGAATTAAATATATCTACACTTTATATCAACTATGAATTAATATTCAATTGTAGAATGTTAACATTCTGAGATTCCTATGCTATAATATTCGTCTTTTGATTGGAAGGTTTTAGTTTTGTCTCAGCCTCTTGTTTTTTTGCTGATACCTGGGGAAGCCTCTCTATTGTTAAAATAATTCTTCTTTTAATGCTTCAACACTAACAATCATATTTCCATCTTTATCTGTATGTAATAAGTGTTTCTTCTTTAATTGTGTTAACGTCCTGCTCACTGTTTCACGACTAGATCCAATCATATTCGCTAAGTCACGATTTGTAAATTGCGTTGTTACGTTTATTTCACCGTTGTCTAACTCTTTCCCATGATTATTTGCAATTCGAATTAGGAGTAAAATGATTTGTTCATAGGTATTGTATAAGATCTTTTCTTCTAAACGATTTTGTAAATCAAGAAGTCGCTCTCCAAGTACTCGGAAAAGCTTAATACTTATGTCTGGGTGTGTAATTAAAAAGTTTTCAAAAGAATGGATAGGAATATAGATAAGGACTGCATCTTCTAACACTTCAGCATGTGCCGGGTAATTATCTTTCCTGAAAAAGCCATGATGAGGGAACATTTGCCCCTTTTCAAATACATTAATGATTTGTTCCTTTCCATGCATGTCCGTTCTATAAATTTTAATCTTTCCTTGATGAATGAAATATACATTTGTCATCGGGTCACCTTGCATAAAGATATGTGATCCCTGACGATACGTTCTATTTTGTGCCAAGTCAACGATAGGCTCCATTTCTATATCATTTAAATCTTTAAACAAAGAAAATCGCTGCAACAAATCCTTTACAGATACTGGAAACATGTGGGCCATCCTTTCTTTATATATAAACCGTTTACATTTAGTTACCTTCATTTTATCAATTTATTATTCCTTTTGGTGTGATAAAAGTCATTGTCAATTGCTCTATTAAAACAATCCTAATTAATTGTAGCATACATATTTATAAAATAGGAGATAGATTGATATGTTAACGACACTTACTAATCGTAACACTGTGATGAGAATCATAGCTAGTTTGTGCGATAAATCACATCATAATGATTCATGAAGGTTTATGATAAGGATGTCGACAAGATAGTTAAAAATATTCTAGGAGGGCTTTATATGAAGAAAGGTTTATTAGTAACTCTATTCCTAAGTTTTATTTTAATGCTTGCAGCGTGTGGTGGCGAAGATACAGATGCTACAAGTGATACGTCGGATACTCCAGATTCAGAAGCTACGGAGCAGGTAGAAGAAACAGATTCATCTGCGGAAGCATCAGCAAATAATGATGTAAATATAATAGCAACAAACTATGATCTTGGTCAAGATGAATATGTTGTACAGTCTGGTGAAGAAGTAACATTAACATTAACTAATGAAGAAGGACATCATGGTATATCGATTGATGAGTTTGATGTAACAATCGAAGGAGATGGCGAAGTAACATTTACACCAGACGAACCTGGTGAATATAGAATCTATTGCAACATTTTCTGTGGTGAAGGTCATGGAGAAATGGTGGCTACTTTAGTAGTGATATAGAGTATATCTACAATTCCAGCAATACACTAGGTTAATGCTTTTCAACTTTTTAAAGCTAAATAATTGCGAGCATGTTGGTTGATCGTAACGGAAAACTACGTGCACTTACTTCAAAATTTGTATCTGCAATAAATTAATAAATCTAAAAAAACTGGAGGGTAGTACAATGAATGGTATCGAATATAAAGTAAAAATTCATGCACCAGATATTACACCAAGAATTCGTCATGTTAAAATCCTAGAAGCATTTGATGGATTACAACCAGGTGAATTTATGCATCTATCGAACGACCATGATCCAAAGCCATTACAATATCAACTTATGATAGAAAAAGAAGGATTATTTACTTGGGAATACCTTGAAAATGGGCCTGATCTTTGGCAAGTTGCAATAGGTAAAAAATAACCGAAATCAAATAACCCTCGATATTGACAATCATCGGGGGTTGTTTTTAATGAAGGATATGATGTGTGACAATTCTCACATCATATTAAATACAGCCGTGCTACACTTTAAGTAAATACAATTCACCAAGGGTGGGAAAAAAGATGTTTAATCGAGATTATAACAAAGATCCTTTTATTGTTATATGGGAATTGACACGTGCATGTCAGTTGCATTGTTTGCACTGTAGAGCTGAGGCACAGTATCACAGACACCCATTAGAATTAACGTTTGAAGAAGGTAAAAAACTAATTGATGATATTTTTGAAATGGACAATCCAATGCTTGTATTTACTGGTGGGGATCCATTAGAGCGTCCTGATGTATTTGATATTGCTGAATATGCAATTAAGAAAGGTGTTCGCGTATCAATGACACCATCAGCAACACCGAATGTCACAAAAGAAGCAATGCAAAAAGCTAAAGATATTGGACTTGCTAGATGGGCGTTTAGTATTGACGGTCATTGTGCCGAGGTCCATGATCATTTTCGTGGTACGGAAGGTTCTTTTGATTTGACGATGAATGCAATCAACTACTTACATGAGTTGGATATGCCATTACAAATTAATACAGTAATTTCAAGATATAATTATGAATACTTAGATGAACTGGCAGAAATGGTGGAAAAGTTAGGAGTTGTTTTATGGAGTGTGTTTTTCCTTGTTCCTACTGGAAGGGGAAAAGAGTCTGACATGATTTCCCCAGCAGAGCACGAAAAAGTATTTAGATGGTTATATAATCTATCGAAACGTGTTCCGTTTGATATCAAAACAACTGCAGGACAGCATTATCGCCGTGTCGTTATTCAAAATAAAATGCGCGAGCATAGAGGTATGAGTGACAAGGAACATATTTTTTACGAAGATGCCATCAATCAAGGAAAGACAGGTCAAATTGACGGGTTAGGTCGTGCTCCACAAGGCGTGAATGATGGAAATGGATTTGTCTTCATTTCGCATACGGGAGATGTTTTCCCAAGTGGGTTATTACCAATTAAAGCAGGTAATGTAAGGAAAACACCGTTATCCACAATATATAGGGAATCTGAGATATTTAAAAATTTAAGGAATCCTGATAAATACAAAGGGAAATGTGGTATCTGCGAATTCCGACATGTTTGTGGCGGGTCAAGGTCAAGAGCGTATAACGTGACAGGCGACTACATGGAAAGTGAACCATATTGTGTGTATATACCAAGAGCAATGAGACAAAAGGGAAAGAAAACAACTGTATAATTATTATGGAAGCCGAGCAATTGCTGTAAAAAGCTGTTGCTCGGCTTTTTTATGGATTGGATTTGAAGCGATAGTGTAACCGAACAGGATATTTGCCAAATTGATGAACAATAATCGCGTTTTCCAACTTGATTAGTGGAATTTAAGTATAAAAAAGGAAATTAAACCTCATAATTGTGATATATATTTTTAAAAAAGTAGTGACAATAGATTAGGAGGGATGAAAATATGTCAGGTCCAGGTTTAAAACATGTAGATAGTCATGCTGCAATTCATGAGGCAGCCCTGAATGAAGCAAGTGAGTTAAATGATATCCTAGCAAAATTAATAGAGCATAAACAAATGGACAAGGCTTTGGAAACTGCATTCATTGCTGTTGAACATTGGGAAACACGCACGCTTAGACATGCAGATGCAGAAGAAAAGGGATTATATAAAGATTTAGTAGAGGAAAATCCAAAGCTAAAAGATGATGTCATTCAGTTAACTCGAGATCATAATATCATGCGGTTTTTAGTAAAGGAAATTAAACAATCACTTGAAAAGGAAGGGTTTAATAAGGGCGTACTGGAGAAACTTCACGCACTTGTTCACGTCGATTTGTACCATAACCAAGAGGAAGAACGAATTTTGCCGCATCATTAATGAAGAGGTGATTATTCATGAGCGAAGAGCAGGAAATAAATATTAAATCCCTAATCTCTATTTCTCCAAAATTGTACCAAAAGATTACGAAAGAGTTGGAGAACAAGTACCATATCCACTCGTACGACTTACAAGTAACTGGGATCAAACAAGAAGAAGGAATCAAAGTTGTTCTGCGATTTGGAGAACATTTTAATAATGAAAAAGAACAGTTTTTCTCCTATGAATCTTTAGAAGATGATAAAGCACTAGACACCTTTATCGATGAAGCAGGAGAAACATGTAAGCAAGTATTAATTGATGATTATTTCAAAAAAATGGCCCCATAGCATAAGGAAAAAAGGAGGAGAAGTGTTGTTTTTCTTTGAGAATGAAGCAGGTTTTGTCCAGGATAGGGAAGACTTACTCCATGTACTCAAGTTGCGGTTTGGCGACATAGCACCTGGGATTGTAGATTCTATTTATAAAATAGATGATTTAGATGCACTAGAACGGCTGATTTTGGTAGCAGCTAATGCACCAACATTAACGGTTTTTCTTGAAGAATTAGAAGCTGGAAATGATAGCTTTAAAATTGTTGGAGAACGTTTTAATCCAATCGATTCCATACAGCAAGGGGGGGACAGTCATGGCCAAGAATGGTAACAAGCTAGTAGAAAGGTTTAAATATCTAAAGCGTGGAAAAGTAATTAATGATGGATGGACAGAAGAAAGTCCAAGATCAAGAGATTCTGAAGATATATACAGACGTAGATGGCAACATGATAAGATTGTTCGCTCAACACATGGGGTAAACTGTACGGGCTCATGTAGTTGGAAAATCTATGTGAAAGACGGCATTATCACATCGGAAACACAGCAAACAGACTATCCTTCTACTGGAGATGATTTTCCTGAATACGAACCACGTGGATGTCCTCGTGGAGCGAGTTTTTCCTGGTATACATATAGTCCAGCTAGAGTGAAATATCCATATGTTCGTGGTGACTTATATGAACTATGGAAGGAAGAACGGAAAAACGGGGGAAATCCTGTCAAAGCTTGGGAAAACATTCAAAGTGATCCTGAAAAGCGTAGTAGATTTGTAAAAGCACGCGGAAAAGGTGGTTTTGTTCGAGCCGAATGGAAGGATGTCTGTGAACTCATTGCGAGTGCAACAATCTACACGATTAAGAAATATGGGCCAGATCGTGTGGCTGGATTTAGTCCGATTCCTGCTATGTCAATGGTTAGTTATGCAGGCGGGGCTCGCTTTCTTTCGTTAATTGGTGCTACTATCCTGAGTTTCTATGATTGGTATGCAGATCTTCCACCTGCATCCCCGCAAGTATGGGGGGAACAGACAGACGTACCAGAGAGTGCTGATTGGTTCAACACAAAATACTTTATTATTTGGGGAACGAATCTACCGCAAACGCGTACACCTGATGCGCATTTTATGGTCGAGGCGAGGTATAACGGAACAAAGGTTGTCGGGGTTAGTCCAGATTACGCAGAATATGAAAAATTTGCTGACCTGTGGCTTCCAGCAAGAGCTGGGACGGACGGAGCACTTGCGATGGCAATGACGCATGTTATTTTAAAGGAATTTTATGTAAAACAACAGACTCCTTATTTTGTAGATTATGTGAAGAAATTTACGGACCTTCCTTTCCTAGTTATTTTAAGGGAACATGGCGAAGAATATCGAACAGACCGATTCTTTAGAGCATCCGACTTGAATGATTCACATAAACTTGATGAATGGAAAACAGCAGTGTGGGACGAAAGTACAAGTCAAATTGAAGTTCCAAATGGTACGCAAGGCCATCGTTGGGACGGAGGAAGCAATTGGAACTTAGATCTTACAAAAGAAGATGGCTCCGTGATTGACCCGAAACTCAGCTTTATCGATGACTCCGATGAAGTAACCCAAGTTACTTTCCCGTATTTTGCAGAAGAAGACGGTGGAACGTTAACACGTGGGGTACCAGTAAAACATATTACTGATTCTATTGGAAATAAGTTAATCGTAACGACTGTCTATGACCTGATGATGGCCCATGTTGGGGTGGACAGGGGTCTACTTGGAGATTATCCAAAAGATTATAATGATGATAAACCCTATACACCAGCTTGGCAGGAGAGCATTACTGGTGTAAATAAAAATCATGTCATTCAAATTGCCAAAGAATTTGCAGATAATGCAGCTCGGACAAAAGGAAAATCAATGATTGCATTAGGTGGTGGAACGAACCACTGGTACCATAGTGACCAAATTTACCGTGCGATTTTAAACCTTATCCTATTAACTGGATCTCAAGGCGTAAACGGTGGTGGTTGGGCGCATTATGTTGGTCAAGAAAAAGTTCGTCCAACAGAGGGATGGAATGTGGTTTCCTTTGCAAGTGACTGGGGAAATGCTGCAAGACTTCAAAATGGAACATCTTTCTTTTACTTTGCAACCGAACAGTTCCGCTATGAATCGGAAATTAACAAGGAAAACACAACTTGGAGTAGTAAATACAACAACATGCATCCAGCAGATGTAAATGCACTATCTGCAAGACTAGGTTGGCTGCCATCTTTCCCGCAGTTTTCACAAAACTCGATTGACATTGTGAAAGAAAGCAGGGAGAGTGGGGCGAAGACTGACAAGGAAGTCATTGATGATGTGGTACGTAAGATTAAAGCAGGAGAAATAGAGTGGGCAATTGAAAATCCGAACGATCCACGAAATTTCCCAAGAGTATTCTTTAATTGGCGCTCAAACCTACTTGGCGATAGTGGAAAAGGTCATGAGTATTTTGCGAAGCATTTAATTGGTGGAGACCATCAGGTGATGACAGATGCCAAAAATTCTTGGCAACCAGAAACGGTGAATGTATCTGAAGAACCACCAGAAGGAAAAACCGACCTATTTGTCAGCATTGATTTCCGAATGACAAGCTCTGGGTTATTTTCAGACATCGTTTTACCAGCTGCAACTTGGTATGAAAAATTTGATATTAGTAGTACAGATATGCATCCATTTATCCATCCATTTAATGCAGCGATATCACCACCATGGCAAGCGAAAAGTGATTGGGATTCATTCCGTGAAATTGCAAAGGTATTCTCAGAACTAGCGGAAGAACATTTGCCAGCAACGGAAGAATTACTTATGCGACCACTTGGTAAGGATTCTCAAGATGAAATCGCGCAAGCATTTGGGAAAATAAAAGATTGGCGTACAGGGGAAGTGGAAGCAATTCCTGGAAAAACAATGCCAAACTTACAAGTTATTCCGCGTGATTTCCCTAAAGTCTATGAAAAAATGATTACAGTTGGTCCTGAAATGAAGAAAGGCTATGGTGGTAAAGGCGTTAAAATCCCTGGTGAAAAAGTCTTTGAAGAATTAAAATCGAGGCTTGGCGTTTCAAAAAAAGAAGGAATTGGTAAAGGAAATCCTGATTTATATACCGATAAAAAAGCAATTGATGCGATTTTGCTTATGTCTGGTGCCTCTAATGGTAAACGTGCTGTTGAAGGCTGGAAATCATTAGAAGCAAAAACGGGGCAGAAGTTAACTGAAATAGCTGAAGAAAGAGCAGAGGAAGATTTCACGTTAAGGGAATTAACGATTCAACCACGAACATCCATTTCAACTCCGGTATGGAGTGGGATGGAAAAAGACGGCAGACGTTATTCTCCATTCACAGTGAATACGGAATATAACATCCCATGGCGTACGTTAACTGGTAGACAAAGCTTTTATTTGGACCACGAAATGATACTTGATTTTGGGGAAGGTCTTCCTTTATATTTGCCACCACTTAATAAAGGACCTTTCTTAAAACGTGATAAAGGCGTGGAAGATAACGGGAAATCAATTACTGTTCGTTACCTTACTCCACACCAAAAATGGGGTATCCATACCATGTTCACAGAAGCAATGCCAATGACTCAATTATTTAGAGGATGGCAGGTTGTTTGGATGAATGAAGAAGACGGTGCTTCTATTGGAATTAAGGATAATGACTTTATAGAAGTGTATAACCGAAATGGTGTAATTGCTGCCAGGGCTGTTCTTACGTATCGAATACCTAAGGGAATGGTTTATATGTACCATGCCCAAGACAGAACGATGGGAGTTCCTGGAACTGCTATTAATAAAAAGCGTGGTGGAACACATAACAGTGTAACAAGAATCACGTTAAAACCAACCCATATGATTGGTGGATATTCACAGCTTAGTTATGGATTTAATTATTACGGCCCAACAGGTCATCAGCGCGACACGATGGCTATTGTCAGACCGCTTAAGGAGGTAGATTGGCTTGAGAATTAAAGCACAGGTTGCAATGGTAATGCACCTAGATAAATGTATTGGTTGTCATACTTGCTCCGTAACCTGTAAAAACACATGGACGAATAGACCTGGAACAGAATACATGTGGTTTAACAACGTAGAAACACGTCCAGGCCCTGGGTACCCGAAACGCTGGGAAGATACCGACCGCTATAAAGGTGGCTGGGAACTAAAGAATGGAAAACTTACGCTTCGTGCAGGTGGGCCAATTACGAAACTTGCTAACATTTTTTACAATCCAAATATGGCAGAAATGGAAGATTTTTATGAGCCGTGGACATATGATTATGATAATCTCATCCATAGCCCGAAGAAGGAAAATCTTCCTGTAGCAAGACCGGTGTCACAAATAACTGGGAAATTTATCGATAAACCAGAATGGGGCTCTAACTGGGATGACGATTTAGCTGGTGGAAGTGAAATCGTTCCACTTGACCCAAATGTTCAAAAAATGCAAGAACATATCAAAATGGAATATGAAAAAACATTTATGATGTACCTTCCAAGAATTTGTGAACATTGCCTAAATCCATCCTGTGTTGCTTCTTGTCCAACAGGAGCATTGTACAAACGAGATGAGGATGGAATTGTTCTTGTCGATCATGATGCTTGCCGTGGTTGGCGTTTTTGCCAGAATGGTTGCCCATACCATAAGGTTTACTACAACTGGCATACACATAAAGCGGAAAAATGTAATTTCTGTTACCCAAGAACAGAAGCAGGACTTCCAACGATTTGTTCCGAAACATGTGTTGGACGTATCCGCTATATTGGGGTTGTTTTATATGATGCTGATAAAGTAAAAGAAGCTGCATCTGTAAAGGACCCGCAAGATTTATATGAAGCACAGCTTGGTTGTTTCCTAGATCCATTTGACCCAGAAGTGCAGGAAAAAGCAAAAGAAGCGGGAATTACGGATGCATGGCTAGAAGCGGCTAAAGATTCGCCAGTTTACAAGATGGCCATTAAATGGAAAATTGCATTACCACTACATCCCGAATATCGCACAATGCCAATGGTTTGGTATGTACCACCACTTAGCCCGATTATGAACCATATTACAAATGAAGATGAGCTAAATACGGATGGTTATATTCCAGCGGTTGACCAAATGCGTATCCCGATTGAATATCTTGCGTCAATACTTGCAGCAGATGATAAAGAAGTTGTTCGTAAAGTTCTTCTGAAGTTATCTGCGATGCGCGTATACATGCGTGGAAAGACAGTCGGAGGAGTCGATGAATTTAGACAAAGTGAATTAGTGAAAGAGGCGAATACCTCACCAGAGGAAATTGAAGAGATGGCAAGACTGTTAGGAATCGCAAAATATGATGAACGTTACGTCATTCCAACTGGTCGTAGAGAAATGGATGATGACTTACATTATAAGCAAGGGACATGTAGTCTTGAAGATTTAGCACCAGCAGAAGGTGAAAATCTGACAATTGGTTTGATGAAGGTGAGAGATAAATTATGAACCAGGAAAAACGAGTCATTTTAGTAATGGCTTCTCGATTATTGGGATATCCTACCGAAGATTTTGGGAAGATAAGTAATGAAATGAATGACCTAATGGATGAGGCTATTGAAGTGGAATCTCTTAAAGAAGAATTAAAGAAGGCATACGTTCCTTTGTCTTCTTTAAGTTCAAGAGAAATCCAGGAATTGTATGTTGAAACCTTTGATTTGAAGTCGAAATTAGGCTTATATCTAACGGCACATGAGCTAGGGGATAGTACAAAAAGAGGAGCAGCACTGATTAAACTCCAAAAAGTTATTAACCAATCAGGATTTGAACGTGTTGGAGAAGAATTGGTTGATTACATTCCGATGTTATTAGAGTTTTTAGCAGTGGCACCGAAAAAACCAGAAGTAGAGCGCATAGAAAAACGAGTTTCTGTAGCTATTTCTTATATGCTGGAACACGTGGATGAGGCAAATCCATATGCTCGAATTCTTGTTATGTTAATGAAACATGTATTCCCTACTCCGTCGAAAGAAGAAATAAAACAATTGGAATCAGGAAGAGAAGAAGCAGACTTGGAAGAACTGCCTTATCCTATCATGTATCAATGATTGTTAGGCATCCAATTACATTTAAAGGAGGGACATGTATGGCCGATATTTTTTGGTGGGTCATATTCCCATATATTACGGTAACAATCATGATTTTAGGTCTCCTTTATCGATATGCATTCCGCCAGCTTACTTGGGCTGCACCTTCAACAAACTTTTTTGAGAAAAAATGGTTACGGATTGGTTCTCCACTTTTTCACTACGGTATCGTTTTAGCGTTTATTGGTCACGTGATGGGGATGGTTATCCCAATGGAATTTTACCAAGGATTAGGAATATCAGATCATCTTTATCATATTGGAGCAATTTGGGGTGGAGGTCTTGCAGGATTAATGGTTGTTGCGGGTCTTATCATTTTGTTAATTCGTAAAATAACAATTGATCCTGTACGAATTAAGGCTGGATTTGCTGATTTCTTTACGGTTCTTGCACTATTGTTTGTTGCTGGAACAGGAACATATATGACAATAATTTTTAATACTACTGTTGTTGCATATGAATACCGTGAGACGATTGGTCCATGGTTCCGTAGTCTTTTTGTGTTCATGCCTAAATATGAATTAATGAGTGGTGTACCATTTATATTTAAGCTTCACGTTTTATCGGCATTTGCATTATTTGCCTCTATTCCGTTCACGAAGCTGGTTCATATATTTAGTTTTCCAATCAGATATCCAGCAAGATCGCCACAACAGTATCGTTCACGTTCGAATTATAGAAGGCAAGGATAATAAATTAGCAAGAATCAGAAGAGAGAAAATTACTTCTGATTCTTATTTCTTTTTTTAAGAAAAATTTAGTCAGTAGTTGATACAAATTGTGGAATTACTTAATTCAGATTATCTTAATTTTGAGCAACTCTCGCCGTCCGGGATCGCTCCGGGCGGATGCGGACCTTAGGGCACGGCCTCAGCCCTCCTCGGAAGAAAAGCCCTTCCTGCGGGGTCTTCGGACTCGTGCTATTCCCGCAGGAGTCACCGCCCTCCACTCACCCGGCCTAGTAAGGTAGTACAATGCTTTTTGACTTTCCGTATTGTAGGAGATAATGGTTAGTAACTTAAACTCAGTGGAGGAAACACACGAAGACTCCTACGGGAGGAAAGGCCTAGGTGAGACTACGTAGTGCGTTAGCACGAAGGAGGCTCATCAGCCGCCCGTGGAAAGCGAAGTGTGTTTCCGGAACGGTGTATTTAGGAAAACTCTGAATTAAAGAAATCAACAATTTATACAATAACCGTCATAGCTGTTGTTAATTATAAAGATTGAAAAGTAATTTAAAAGTGTAAAAACAAAAATCCTGAGCAACGAAACTCAGGATTTTTCTGCATCTGTTATGTCATTAAATACGCCTACATAATATTTAATCTCACCAACATTATTTCTTATAGGACTTATGGTTAATAATTCTTGATAAAGCTCTCCATTTTTTCGCTTATTGGTAATTTCACCTTCCCAGAACCCTTTTTCATCAATGGCATTCCACATCTTCTTATAAAAGTCAGGACCGTGTTTTCCAGAACTTAATAGTTTTGGAGTGTTTCCATGTGCTTCTTCTTTTGTATAACCAGTTATTCGTTCAAAGGCTGGGTTTACGTTTTGAATAATCCTTTTATTATTGGTAACCATGATTCCTTCAGCGGCACCTTCAATAATCTTACCTTCAATATTTACGCGATCTTGATAATACATAAAGATAACAATTACAAAACTCACCAATGCGAATTCGGACATCAACATAAAAGCAATCGCATGATGACCAGTCATATTTGCTACTGCAGTGAGTAATAGTGGTGGGAAAAATCCACCTAAACCACCCATTGCAGAAACAATCCCATTAACAATCCCTGCTTGATTTGAGAAATATAATGGAACTAATTTAAATACAGTACCGTTCCCGATACCAACCGTAATAGCAACGGCTAAAGCTCCAACCGTGTACCAAGCAATATCTGGAGAGAAGGATAGCAATATGCCGGAAAATGCCACACCAAGAAAGACGAACATCAAGATAACAAATGCGTTAAATTTGTCTGCTAACAATCCACCTACTGGTCGTAACAAGGTAGCTATTGCTATAAAAATAGCTGTCCTAATACCTGCATCAACAGGATCTAATCCAAAATTATCTACTAAGAAACTTGGTAAGAACATGGTAAAGGCAACAAATGCTCCGAATGTGATGAAATAAAACAAACAAAGGAACCAAAGCGTTGAGTTTTTATATACACCTTTAATTTGTTCAACCATTGATTTTTTAACTTTTTCTTCTTTTCGGTCACCAAAAAGGAAGATTAATGCTGAGAATACTAATAAAATAATTAAAAAGATACGTATTGCGCCTTGCCATCCGATGGATTCAGCGATAATCGGTGCCCCAAAAGTTGTTATAGCAGTACCTACATTACCAACCCCATATACTCCGTTAATAAATCCATGTTTTTCTTTCGGATAATATTTCGGCAATGAGGTAACCCCAATAGAAAAGGTAGCTCCACCAATACCTAAAATAAGCCCACCAATTACCAAATCAATAAATGAATCTGCAACACTTAGGTAAAAGACTGGAAATAAAAGGATAAGAAAACTAACTAGAAATATAATCCGTGCACCAAATCTGTCTGCATAAAAACCAATTGGAATCCGCATTAACGATCCTAAAATAACAGGAATCGCTGTTACGATGGAAGCCTGACCAGATGTGAGTGGAATATCGACGGTAATATAGGACATGAGTGATGAAATAAGCACCCATACCATAAAACCAACAACTAAACTCGATGTTTGTAATGATAATTGAATACCAGGTTTTTTCATGTAATCTACCTTTCCTTTCAGATACTTCATTTTATTATTTGTTAATGCTTATCAGTTTAAACGGACTACTTTTTTTAAGAAGTGAAAAACATCACAAAACATGTGTCAATTTTTTGAAATAAGTTGATGACATTCCATAAATGATAAATATGACCAAATTTTGACATCGTAATCAGGTGTGATGTTTTTCACATCCACAAAAATCAAGTAATGATTAACTTAACATAAGCGTTAATTAAAGCAACTTTATTTGGAGGGACAACGATGAAAAAGAAACCATCTCCACTTTGGCAACGATTGAATTATTTAAAACCAAAAGAAACCTATGCAGATAATCATAGTGAATTGCAAGAAGGTAACCGTGATTGGGAGAATGTGTATAGAAGAAGGTGGCAACATGACAAAGTAGTTCGTTCTACACATGGGGTGAACTGTACTGGGTCATGTAGTTGGAATATTTACGTAAAAGACGGAATTGTTACGTGGGAAGGACAGGCATTGGATTACCCAAGTACTGGTCCTGATATGCCAGACTTTGAACCACGTGGCTGTCCAAGAGGTGCAAGCTTTTCGTGGTATATATACAGTCCATTACGTGTGAAATATCCTTATATACGAAAAAGACTATTAAATTTATGGCGAGAAGCACTAGCATCGCACGATAGTCCACTTGATGCCTGGAAGAGCATTGTAGAGGATAAAGAAAAAGCAAACTCTTATAAACAAGCACGAGGAAAAGGTGGTCTCGTTCGAGCAGAATGGGATGAAGTTACAAAGCTTATCGCAGCATCAACCCTTTATACGACATTAAAATATGGACCAGATCGTAATGTCGGATTTTCACCAATTCCAGCAATGTCGATGATCAGTTATGCCGCTGGTAGTCGTTTTATGCATTTAATGGGTGGGCAAATGCTTAGCTTTTACGATTGGTATGCAGATTTGCCACCTGCTTCTCCACAAATTTGGGGAGATCAAACAGACGTACCAGAAAGCTCTGACTGGTTTAATTCGAGTTATATTATGACTTGGGGTTCAAATGTACCGATGACGCGTACGCCTGATGCTCACTTTTTAGTTGAAGCAAGATATAAAGGAACAAAAGTTGTTTCTGTCAGTCCAGACTATGCTGAATCAACGAAATTTGCAGATGATTGGTTATCGGTTAGACAAGGTACAGATGGTGCGGTTGCAATGGCAATGGGACATGTCATCTTAAATGAATTTTATGATAAGAATAAGACACCGTTTTTCGAAGACTATGCGCTAGCATACACGGATTTCCCATTCTCTGTCCGGCTGAAGAATGAAAATGGCAGGTTTACAGCAGATCGTTTCCTTCATGCAAAAGATTTGGGGATAGAATCTGACAATAACGAGTGGAAACCTGCAATGTTTAACAAAGCAACGAATGATTTTGCTATTCCTCAGGGTACAATGGGTTCACGCTGGGATAAAGAAGGAAAATGGAATTTACGTTTAATTGATGAGAACACAGGTGAGAAAATTGAACCTACATTAAGTTTTCTTGGGATGGAAGATGAAGTTGTTCTTGTTCATATGCCATATTTCGATGCGCACGAGAAAAGAGTATTAGAGCGTGCGGTACCAGTAAGAAAAGTTGAATTAAATGGTAAAACAGAATACATTGCAACAGTTTATGATCTAATGCTTGCAAACTATGGTATTGATCGTGGATTAGGTGGGGAAGCTGCAAGTTCTTATGATGACATTGCACCATTTTCACCAGCTTGGCAAGAAGAAATAACAGGAGTAGATCGTAACCTTGTTATTAAGATTGCTCGAGAATTTGCCCAGAATGCGATTGATACAAAAGGTCGGTCCATGATCATTATGGGAGCAGGAATTAACCATTGGTACCACTCAGATACCATTTATCGTGCAATTGTAAATCTTGTTTTAATGGTTGGTGCACAAGGAGTCAATGGTGGTGGCTGGGCGCACTATGTTGGCCAAGAAAAACTCCGCCCTGTTGAAGGATGGACAGCTATTCAATCTGCAAAAGACTGGGGTGGCCCTGCAAAATTACAAAATGGGACTTCCTTCTTCTATTTTGCAACCGACCAATGGCGCTACGAGGAAACGCCAATATCAGATCTTACCGCTGCTACCGTAGACAAAGCAAGATATGATCACCCAGGTGATTATAATGTTTTAGCAGCAAGACTTGGATGGCTACCATCATACCCAACATTCAACAAAAACGGGATTGATTTGTACAATGAGGCTGTAGCGGCTGGAAGTGAAACGACCGAAGAAATTGGGAAATATGTTGCGAAACAATTAAAAGAGAAGAAATTACAATTTGCGATTGAAGATCCAGATGATCCAGTAAACTTCCCAAGAACGCTGTTTGTTTGGCGTGCAAATCTAATTTCTAGTTCTGGTAAAGGTCATGAGTATTTCTTAAGACATTTATTAGGTGCCTCCCATGGACTCCTAAACTCTGATGAAGATAGTATCCGTCCAGAAGAAATAAAATGGCATGACAAAGCACCTGAAGGGAAAGTCGATCTCCTTGTAGATCTTGATTTCCGAATGGCTGGTACAGGGCTTTACTCAGATATTATTTTACCTGCTTCTACATGGTATGAAAAACAAGACTTATCAAGTACTGACATGCATCCATTTGTCCATCCGTTTAACTCAGCTATCTCATCACCATGGGAAGCGAAGTCAGATTGGGACATTTTTAAAGCATTAGCAAAGGGTGTATCCGATCTTGCGGAAGAAATTGACTTGGATAAGCAAAAGGAAATAGTTGCGACACCATTAAACCATGATACAACAGGAGAAATGGCACAAGCCTTTGGTGAAATAAAGGACTGGTCAAAAGGGGAATGTGAACCCATTCCAGGGAAAACAATGCCACACATTCATGTTGTTGAAAGAGACTTTAAGCAGATTTATAACAAAATGACTGCACTTGGGCCAAACATTGCGAAAGGTCCGTATGGCATTCACGGTATCAATTGGAATATGGAGAAAGAATACGAACAAGCAAAACGTACATTCGGTGTGATAGATAACGGAAGTATCGCGGATGGGTGTCCAGATATTTCAAATGCAAAGGATGCTTGTGATGCGGTATTAATGCTTTCATCTACAACGAATGGAAAAGTTGCTGTTCGGGCATGGGAAGCATTAGAGAAACAAACAAATATGGAATTAAAAGATTTGGCTACGGAGCGGGAAGAAGAGTTATTTACATTCGAAAATATAACCGCCCAACCGAAAACGGTCATCAGTTCACCAGCATTTAGTGGTTGTGAAAAAGATGGAAGAAGGTATTCACCATTTACGACAAATATTGAGCGAATGGTTCCATTCCGAACAATTACAGGTCGTCAATCCTACTTCCTTGACCATGAAATGATGAAGGAATTCGGGGAATCATTTGCAGTATTTAAACCAATTTTAAATGATAGACCATTTAGGTCAAAACGTCCTGATAAAGAAGGAAAGGAAATAACACTAAATTATTTAACACCACATAATAAATGGTCCATTCACAGTATGTATTTTGATGCGCAACCAATGTTGACACTATTCCGTGGTGGACCAACAATTTGGTTAAACAAAGATGATGCTGCTGAAATTGATGTAGAAGATAACGAATGGATTGAATGTTTTAATCGTAATGGTGTTGTTGTCGCACGAGCAGTTGTATCCCATCGTATTCCTAGAACAATGGCATTCATGCATCACGCACAAGATCGTCACATTCACACACCAGGTACAAAACTAACGAAAAACCGTGGCGGTACGCATAACAGTCCAACTAGGATCCATGTGAAACCAACACATATGATTGGTGGCTATGCACAACTAAGTTATGGATTTAATTATTATGGTCCAACAGGAAACCAACGTGACTTAAACGTAGTTATCCGGAAAATGAAGGAGGTAGATTGGCTTGAAGATTAAAGCACAAGTAGGTATGGTCATGAACCTTGATAAATGTATTGGTTGTCATACTTGTAGTGTAACCTGTAAGAACACCTGGACAAATCGTCCAGGTGCAGAATATATGTATTTTAATAATGTAGAAACAAAGCCAGGAATTGGTTATCCAAAACAATGGGAAGACCAAGAAAAATACAAAGGTGGCTGGGAACTGCATAATGGTGAATTAAGACTGAAATCAGGATCGAAGACGAACAGACTATTAAACTTATTTTATAATCCAGTCCAACCCGAAATGGATGACTATTTTGAACCATGGAATTATGACTATGAAACATTGACAAATAGTCCTGAAAGAAACCATCAACCAGTTGCCCGTGCGAAATCAGCAGTTACTGGTGAATTCATGGATATTGAATGGGGACCAAACTGGGAAGATGATTTAGCAGGAGGGCATATTACAGGGCTTCGTGACCCGAATGTTGTGCAAATGGAAGAATCGATAAAGACCGATTTTGAAGATGTTTTCATGATGTATCTTCCACGTATTTGTGAGCATTGCATAAATGCGCCATGTGTATCGTCATGCCCATCAGGTGCAATGTATAAACGAGAAGAAGATGGAATTGTTCTTGTTGACCAAAATGCATGCCGTGCTTGGAGACAATGTGTAACATCTTGTCCATATAAAAAGGTGTATTTCAACTGGCAAACAAATAAGGCTGAAAAATGTACGATGTGTTATCCAAGAATTGAAAATGGTCAACCAACGATTTGTTCAGAAACTTGTGTTGGAAGAATTCGTTATATTGGAATCATGTTATATGATGCAGATCGTGTGTTAGATGCAGCGTCTGTGGAGGATGAGAAGGATCTTTACGAGGCACAGCTTGGTATTTTCTTAGATCCAAATGATCCAGAAATTATCAAACAAGCAAAAAAAGACGGTATTCCAATGGATTGGATTGAAGCAGCTCAAGCTTCACCACTTTACAAGATGGTCATTGATTGGAAAATTGCTTTACCACTTCATCCTGAATATCGCACGATGCCGATGGTTTGGTATGTACCACCACTAAGCCCAATCATGAACACAATTGAAGGTAAGGGAAGTAATGCGGATGTGGATGATATTTTCCCAGCAATTGATAATATGCGAATTCCAATTGAATACCTTGCAAATCTATTAACAGCTGGAGATACCAGTCATATTCGGACAGTACTTAAAAAAATGGCAGTAATGCGTAGTTATATGCGTGCAGAAACAACTGGAAAGTCTTTTGATACAGATGTTATCACTGATTTAGGCTTAACAGAGGCTGATGTGAAGAAAATGTATCGACTACTTGCCATCGCTAAGTATGAAGATCGTTTCGTTATTCCACATAGTCATAAAGAAGAAGTAGCAGACCTATACGAAGAACAAGGGGCATGTGGACTTGACTTCGCAGGCGGCCCAGGAAGCTGTGGAGTATTGTCTTAAGGTTTTTAATAATATTTGGTCATATTAGATATAAACTTTGGACTTATTAATTCAGATTAGCGTGGCTCTCGCTCACACTTATTAATATTATGTGTTGCCATTCGCTGCGGGGTCTTCGGACACGTGCTATTCCCGCAGGAGTCTACGCATTCTGCCTCCGCTTATGATAGATGTTCTAATTGAATTGAGATTGTAGGACTATGAAATCACGTTTAAGATGGTTGTTTTCTCTGAAAAACTGCATAATTTTAGATTTATAAAAGTAAAGTAATGCTGAATCTTAGTGGAGGAAACACATGAAGACTCCTACGGGAGGACAGGCCTAGGTGAGACTACGGAGTGCGATAGCACGGAGGAGGCTCACCAGCCGCCCTAAGGTGCGCGAAGTGTGTTTCCGGAACGATGTTTTTCGCACGATACTAAATTAAAGAAATCAACAATCTATACAAATTCCAGATCTAATAAAGTTAAAGGAGGTAAAGTATATGAATCAAAGCACTTATCAATTGATTTCCTATCTACTAAGATACCCTAATGAACAAATGGTAGAAGTGCTTCCTGAAATCGAACGGGAACTTGACACCATTGAAAATACTAGGGTTAGAGAAAACTTACAAAAGTTTATTACCGAAACAAGAAACATTTCTTTAGATGAATGGATTAGTCATTATGTTGATCATTTTGATTTTGGAAGACTAACCAATCTTTATGTTACCTATTTAAAACTAGGGGAGCAACGTGAACGTGGTCTAGAATTACTCAAATTGAAAAAGTATTATGAGGCCCATGGTTTTGAAGTAACGGATAAAGAATTACCAGATTACCTACCAGTTATTCTAGAATTTTGTTCAAGTGTTCCAGTAAAAGCAAGTAACGAATTGTTAGAAATGCATGATAAAGCTATAAAAGTAATACAGGAAAAATTAAGTGAAAACAATAGCTATTATCGCTTTTTATTTGATGCTCTTTTTATTCATATGGAGGGTAATGGTTTAACTTTTTCACAAGAAAGGTAGTTGTATAAAAGACCTGGGAGGTAAACAATATGGATCTTTTACTATGGGGGATATTTCCCTATATCGTAGTAACAATTTTTATTGGTGGACTTATTTATCGGTATCAAAAAGATCAATTTGGCTGGACAACAAAATCCAGTGAGTTTTTAGAGAAAAAGCGTCTTAGAATCGGTTCACTATTATTTCATTGGGGAATACTATTTGTGTTTGGTGGGCATGTGCTTGGATTGATTATTCCTGTTCAGTTATATAATGCATTAGGTGTGACTGAGCATATGTACCATATCATTGCGATTAGTTTTGGTATGCCAGCTGGGATTGCCGCATTTCTTGGTATCGTACTATTATGCTACAGAAGATTAAGTGTAAAACGTATAAAAGCTACATCATCAACAAGTGATTGGGTTTCACTTTTCTTTATCATTTTGGCTATTGCAACGGGACTTATTGCAACATCGTTTAATGTTGATTCTAATGGGTTTGATTACCGAACAACGATTGCACCATGGCTCAGGGGATTATTTATTTTTAATGTTCAACCAGAATTAATGGCTTCCGTTCCAATTTGGTTTAAAATCCATATCTATAGTACGTTTGCTTTATACGTTGTTTGGCCATTTACTAGATTGGTACATGCATTTAGCTTCCCAGTTCGCTATTTAAAGCGAAGCTATGTCATATATAAACGAAGAATACCAAGTAAGTCAGTAAAAGAGAGCAGCTATTAATATCCGCTCTCTTTAAATCTTTCACAAGCTTAAAAGGAGCATTATGATGAGCAAATGGTTTTACTTTAATTTTTTCCTTTTCATTCTTGCACTATGGCAGGTTGTCACACATTATTCTTTTCCATGTTTATCAATGCCCGTACTGTTTGGATTAATTGGATTTTTATTTTTCTTATTTAATTGGACAAGAAATGCTGTGTTCTCAACCATTCGAAATGCACCTAGTAGAAATATGAAAATGAAGCTAGCAAATCTTTCTAAAAAAGTCATGCCATTTCATCGTTGGACTGGAACGTGTGCGCTACTATTTATTTTAGTTCATGTTTCACTCATATTTCAGTGGTACGGATTTTCTTTTCAAAATCCGAAAATGATCGCTGGACTTCTTGCTTTCATTAACTTAATTTTAATGGTAGCTACTGGCTGGTTGCGACTTGTGAGACCTACTGGGAAATTACGTAAAATTCATTTGCGATTAGGCATCTCCTTATTTTTATTAATAGCATTGCATCTCCTATTATGAATACAATAATATAACAAGGTTGTGAATCTGATGATAAATAACTTAGAACATGGACAACAATCTCCAATGCTCCTTAGCATTTGTAAAGAAATAAGAACTGCGTTGAAACAAGAAACATATAATAAGTCAAAAGATAGAGTAAATGCGATAGAAAAACAATTAGAAAATAAAGAAGCCTTGTCATCTGAGGTACAATTTTTCATACTAAGTACATTAGCGAAGTATTATAAAAAGGCGAAAAACTATGATAAAGCTGGTAATTATAGTCGGCAAGCAATCCGTTTATCTAAAAATGTACAAATAGAACAGATGGAAACGATTATTGATACCTATTTAGATTATGCTGCATTGGAGATGGAATATGGACAGCTATCTGCTGCTAGAATGGAACTAGCCAAGTTATTAGCATTCTTGGATTCAAAAGAGCATCAGGATCCATATTCATATGGACTAATCTTTCGTAGCCTTGGTAAGGTTTCGCTTAAAGAAGAAAACGTGGAAAGTGGTATAAAACAACTCGATCAAGCACTAGATTATTTTAAAAGAGCAGTACCTGAGACACATCCTGTTATCCAAACAACCATTCAAATCCTCTCCGATGCCCATATTCAAGTAGAAAGTTATGATCATGCAATAGAACTGTATGAGCATATGAGACACATCCATAATTATGAAAACGATAAAGTATCGGAATCTAAAACGTTATTAAAACTAGGGGAAATCTATTTTTATATCGATTTAAAGGAAGCCCGAAAAACCCTTACAAGAGCAATTAAGTTAATGGCTGAAATTTATGAAGGAAATCATTTAGATATTGCCAATGCCATATTAATGTTGGCTGAAATTGATGAAAATATGGGGAATTTCCCTAGAGCGATCAATTATTATAAGCAAGCACTAGACCAGCTAACGTCCTTTTATCATGAAGAGCACTTTATGATTGTTTATGTCTATTCGAAAATTGGTACAATTTCTATTAAGCTATTTAAATTAAGACAGGCGAAGGAGTATTTAGAGAAAGGATTAGCACTTTCTGCTAATTATCCGAAAATTAGACTTCAATTCCTATATGCACTTGGAAAGATTTATTCAGATAAGAAGGAATATGATAAAGCATTTACTGTCTTTAGCCAGTTTTTGGAGATGCTTGAGAAGGATGGACGGACGAAATCCATCGCATATGGTAACACGCTGCAAGCGATAGCATTTAATTATTTGCAACAAGATCATGTTGAAGAAGCATTTGCTTACTATGAACAAGCACTAGGAATCTATGAGAAACTATCAAATTGTATTGAAGAAAAGGGTCTCACATGTATTCGTTTGGCATATTGCTATGAAAATATATTAAAGAAAGATACAAAGAAAGCAGAGAACTATTATGAAAAAGGATTTAAGCTATTAGAGAAGACTCGTAATCAAGATCTCCTAGATGAGGCTTTAGCTGGTATTATTGACTTTTTCATACGGAATCACAATCCTAAGAAAAGAAAAATTTACGAAAATAAGTTTGTGAAACGACAAACAGCAAAACAAAATAATTAACTGAGTGATATTTGTAACAGACTTGCATTATAATAGTAGATATAATGTTAGAAAACGAAGGCTTAACCAAGCCTTAGTTGCACTTATGCAAGTAAGAGAGTTTCACACTTTCTTACCTGCCGAAAATAAGACGAATAAAGGAGAGATGATCCGATTGTCATTCATAACAGATAAATTTGGTCGGCCGATGCATGATCTCCGTATTTCTGTCATTGATCGCTGTAATTTTAGATGTACGTATTGTATGCCGAAAGAAATATTTGGCAGGGATTTTGCATTTATGCCTAGGGAACAATTATTAAGCTTTGAAGAGATTGAACGACTAGCTCGTATTTTTATAGATTTAGGGGTAAAGAAAATAAGATTAACAGGTGGAGAGCCTTTGTTAAGAAGAGATTTACCCGTATTAATTGAAAAATTAACAGCAATTGATGGGTTAGAGGATATTGGACTTACGACAAATGGTTCCTTGCTTGGAAATATGGCTCAGAAATTAAAAGATGCTGGTCTTAAGAGGGTAAATGTTAGTTTAGACGCTCTGGACGATACCTTATTTAAATCGATTAATGATAGCAATGTTGGCCCCGAACGGATTCTTAAAGGGATACAGAAGGCAAAAGAAGTTGGTCTTGAAGTGAAGGTCAATATGGTAGTTAAAAAAGGGATGAATGATGGGGAAATTGTTCCGATGGCAAGATATTTTAAGGAACAAGGAATTTCTTTACGTTATATCGAGTTTATGGATGTTGGACAGTCAAATGGTTGGAACTTCGAAAAAGTAATTACCAAAAAGGAAATCTTTAATCAGTTGAAGCAGCAGTTTGAATTAGAACCTCTTGATGCAGCATATATCGGGGAAGTTGCAAAGCGCTACCGCTACAAAGGAACCGATGCGGAAGTCGGTTTCATTACATCTGTTTCTGAATCCTTTTGTTCTACTTGTACAAGAGCGCGTATTGCAGCTGACGGAAAAATGTATACTTGTTTATTTGCCACTAATGGATTTGATTTTAGAGAACTTTTACGTTCAGGGAAGAGCAATGAAGAAATAAAAGCAGCAATAACGGATGTATGGAATAATCGCGGAGATCGTTATTCTGATGAGCGAACCGAAGAAACAGCTAGAAATAAGAAGAAGATTGAAATGTCTTATATCGGTGGTTAGTAAACAGTTTAAGTAGGGAAAGGAATAGTAGTATGGTAGATAGATATTCTCGACAAATGCTATTTAAGCCAATTGGTGAAGACGGTCAGTTGAAAATTTTAAACAAACACGTGCTAATTCTTGGCTGTGGAGCACTTGGTTCAGCTAATGCTGAAAATCTAGCACGAGCAGGTGTAGGAAAACTAACACTCATTGACCGTGATTACGTGGAATTAAGTAATTTACAAAGACAACAATTGTATACAGAAAAAGATGTCCATGAGCAGGTACCAAAAGCGATTGCTGCAAAGAAAAGGCTACTGGAAATTAACAGAGAAGTTAATATTGATGCATACGTTTTAGATGCGACACCGATTTCACTCGTCCCTTTATTAAACGATATCGATATTGTTATCGATGCTACCGATAATTTTGATACGCGTTTAATGATGAATGACCTGTTACAAAAATACCAAATTCCTTGGATTTTTGGGTCATGTGTAGGGAGCACTGGGATGAGCTATACGATACTACCAAAGGAAACACCTTGCCTCGGGTGTTTACTCGATCGAGCACCGATGTCAGGAGCTACCTGTGACTCAGTAGGAATTATTTCTCCAGCAGTCCAAATGGTTGTTGCTCATCAGACAACAGAGGCATTAAAACTATTAGTAGAAGATAAAGATTCACTTCGGACAAATCTTGTTACGTTTGATTTATGGAATAATTATTATCATACGATGAATGTTGAGCGTGCAAAGAAAGAGAATTGCCCAACATGCGGAGAAAACCCGAGTTTCCCACACTTTAGCGGAGAAGTTAGCACAAAGTCAGAAGTGTTGTGCGGGAGGAATACCGTCCAGATTCGAACAGGACGAAAAGTTAATTTGCAAGAACTAGCAAATAGACTTCAATATGTTGCTCCTATCAATATAAATGACTTTTTATTGTCGCTTGAATATGAGTCTTATCGTCTCGTTTTCTTTCATGATGGAAGAACCTTGATTCACGGTACGAATTCTATTGAAAAGGCAAAAACAATCTATTATCAATTAGCAGGATAAGGGTGAAAAATTGTGGTGGAAAGACGTAAACCAATTAAGGTAAGTGAAGCAATTGAACGGGTCATGCAGTATGCAAAGGAAGGGGACGTGAGCTATGTCCCGATTGAAAGATGTTATGGTCAGTTTTTAGGAGAAGATTTAATAGCTGATCATCATGTTCCTCCATTTGATAGATCTCCATATGATGGTTTTGCGATAAGGTCAGCGGATACCGTATCCGCAACACGTGCCAATCCACTTGCATTTGAAGTTGTCGGAGAAATTGGTGCGGGAAGTACGTTTCAAGGGACAGTAGACAGTATGCAGGCCGTTCGTATCATGACAGGTGCACAAATTCCAGAGGATTGTGATGCGGTTGTTATGTTTGAATTAGTGAAGGAAATCATGAATGAAGGAACAGCTTACATAGAGTTGAAACGTAAAATAAATGCTGGGGACAATATCTCCTTTACTGGAGAAGATACGAGAAAAGGTACTGTACTAGTAAAAAAAGGGACTTATATAAACCCAGGAGTTGTTGCGTTGCTCGCCACATTTGGCTACAAGGAAGTCCCAATCAGCGTAAAACCAAAAATCGGTATTATTGCTACTGGAAGTGAATTATTGGAACTAGATGAGCCGTTACAACCTGGGAAAATAAGGAATAGTAATGCATATATGATTTATTCACAAATTATTCGAGCAGGTGGAGAGCCAGTTTATCTTGGCCAATTTAGTGATGAGTTGGAAACGTGTTACAATCAGGTGAAGGATGCACTCGATAAAGTTGACTTCCTCATTACAACTGGAGGAGTTTCAGTAGGGGACTATGATTACTTACCAGCAATCTACGAAAAATTAGGTGCTCATGTTTTATTTAATAAAATTGGTATGAGACCTGGTAGTGTAACGACTGTAGCAGAATTGGATGGAAAGCTTTTATATGGTTTGTCAGGAAATCCTTCTGCATGTTATGTAGGGTTTGAACTATATACACGACCAGTCATCCGGACTTTTTTACATTCCTACCATGCCTATTTGAAAAAAGAGATTGCTATACTTGGAGCTGACTTTCCAAAGCCAAATCCATTTGACAGGTTTGTTAGAGGACACTTGACTTATCAGAATGGTAGAATGGTTGCAACGCCTGTAGGATTGGATAAATCTAATGTAGTATCATCTTTGGCTGAGGCTGACATTTTGATTGTACTTCCAGGTGGTACAAGAGGCTTTGAACAAGGAATGGAAGTTTCCGTTATATTACTCGAAGACCAAGAAGGTACAACATTAATAGAATTTAATAAACCTAATGTAAATATTAGAAGGAGTCGTCCGAAGCATGGCTGATTTATTATATGAAATTGTAAATGAACCGATTCAAGTAGAGTCACTCGTTAAGAAAGTTTCCGTAAGAGAAGCGGGTGCGATTACAACGTTTATTGGTACGGTTAGAGAGTGGACAAAGGGAAAACGAACCATTTATTTAGAATATCAGGCATATATTCCGATGGCGGTGAAGATGCTCGCACAGATTGGGAAAGAGATAGAAGAAAAGTGGACTAACACAAAGGTAGCTATTACGCACCGAATTGGTCGATTAGATATATCAGATATAGCTGTCGTAATTGCTGTTTCTTCTCCGCATCGGAAGGCTGCATATGAAGCGAATGAATATGCCATCGAACGGATCAAACAGATTGTCCCAATTTGGAAGAAGGAACATTGGGAAGACGGGGAAACATGGATTGGTGATCAATTGGAAAAGTTCCCATACAAAGATGGAAAACCAATTTTAAAGGATGTTGAGCTATGATAAAAATTCTATTATTTGCTGATTTGCAAGAAAAAGTAGGGAAGCCTGAGTTAGAATTGAAGTTGGAACAAATTACTGTAGAAGAATTAAAGAGCGAATTACAAAAAATTTATCCCTTAATAAATCTTGAAAGTGTAATGACAGCAGTGAACGAGGAGTATGCAATGGCAGATGATGCGATTAAGTCTGGAGATACCGTTGCATTTATTCCACCAGTGAGTGGTGGATAAGCGAGTGAAATAATGGATATTGTACAAATTGTTGGTTATAAAAATAGCGGAAAAACAACATTAGCAACGCGTGTCATCGAGGAACTCATTTCTAAGGGGAACCGCGTTGCCTCTCTAAAACATCACGGACATGGTGGTGTTCCACTTGGAATGAAGGATACCGATAGTGAAAAGCACAGCCGAGCAGGTGCACTCATTGCTGGAGTAGAAGGAGAAGGTGTTCTGCAATTATCACAACAGGAACCCTGGAATTTGGAACAGATGATTCCAATTTACGAAATGATGAGCATTGATATATTAGTAATTGAAGGCTTTAAGAATAAAGGATTTAATAAAATCGTATTAATCAACAAGGTAGAAGAGCTTCCCTTATTAGAAAGCGTAACAAATATAAAAGCTGTGATTTCATCCGTTTCATTAATTAATAAATCGATCAATTATCCAGTTTTTAAAAGACATGAAGTGGAGAAATTTTGTGAGTGGTTGGTACACATACATTTAAAAAAATAAGCTGGAACATAACTAAAACCTTCCGCCCATAGACGCACGATTAAAGGATAGCAAACTTAGAATGTTAACGATCTATAGCTAAATAAATAGATTGTATAGATTGTTGATTAACTGAATTCAGTATAGTGCTAAGCACGTCGTTCCGGCAATACACTTCGCTTTCCGTGGGCGGCTGGTGAGCCTACTCCGTGCTAACGCACTACTTAGTCTCACCTAGGCCTATCCTCCCACAGGAGTCTACGTGTATTGCCTCCACTAGGATTGTTCACTACTGAAGTACAACCTGGAAATTTGCTGTTAAATCCTACCATGATTTCTGTTGAAGCAGAGAGCTTTATTATCTTTTTTAGATGAGAGCAATTTTATAAAACGTATTTCTATGGGCTACAACTATACATTAACCAAAAAAATCTTTACCAGCGTAGGCAGAATACGTAGACTCCTACGGGAACAGCACGTGTCCGAAGACCCCGCAGGAAGGGCTTTTCTTCCGAGGAGGCTGAGGCCGTGCCCGTGGAAAGCGAAGTATTCTGCTGGAGCGGAGTAAGCACATCACATTAATAAGTGTGAGCGAGAGCAAAGTTATTCTGAATTAAATAAGCCAACACTTTACATCAAATCCAAAGTAATTTAAATTATAATGGAAGATTTTGTAGTATCGTTCGGCTTTTTCTATAGTAAATTACGCTGGTCTTAGCTTCTAGTTAATATTACATACTTCAATGGGACAATTCTCACAACCAATTTCATCACGTAAATACCCGATGTCTTTTATGAAAATTCTTCCTGTCTTATCGATAGTGATAATGTCCAGCTTTCTTAATTGAACAAGTATTCTGTTGACACTCTCCCGTGTGGCAGCACAAAAATTTGCTAGTTCTTGGTTCGTTAACGTTAAATCAATTAAAATACCATTTTCTTGTGTAATGCCGTAACTATTTGATAAACGAATAAGTGTAGAGTACACTGCACCTTTTTTTCCATTAAGTAATAAGTCTCTGATTTTCGTTTGGAATTTCCGCATATGGTTACTCGTCCATTTCATAAATTCGAAGGTAAGTACACTATTGGTCATTAGTTCCTTTTCTAGTTTATTCTTATTAATAACAAATATTTCTCCTGATTCTAAAACTTTTGCACTTAAAAGATACTTTGGATGATCGCTGAATAATGTTAGTTCGCCTATGATATCGTTATTTTTACAGACTCTGAGTATCATCTCTTTTCCATCAGCAGTAAGTTTGGAAATTTGCACAAGCCCTTGTTTTATAATGTAGATTTCTTCCGCTGCTGCACCTTCATGAAATACAAAAGTGTCCTTTTCGATGCTTTTCACAGTACTAATCGAGTCTAATAAAGCACGTAATTCTTTTGAAATCGGTTTGTCTGTCGTTCGAGAATTTAATAATAAACTTGTTTGCATATCATCACTCCTTATGAATGCAAATTTTTATTCTTATAATCTATTCTAACATTGTTCATGATGATTTCGTAATGTCTTTGGTTACGATATTGTGAAATTTGTTCAAACTTTAATATGCGGAAGGAGGCTAATTATGGGAAAAAGGTATGTCGGCGTGGTACTTGCTGGTGGACAATCTCGGAGGTTTGGCACAGCAAAGGCAATAGCCAAAAAAAATAATAAAGCTTTCTACAAGTATTCTATTGATGCATTAGCGCCAATTGTGGATTGTTTGTTGGTTGTGACAAATTCCAATTTAGAACATATATTTGATAAGGAAAAAACGAAGATCATCCATGACACGAAAAAATACCAAGGGCAAGGACCATTGGCTGGAATTTTCACTGCGATGGAGAAATATCCAGCTGAATGGTACATTGCCGTTCCTATTGATGTTCCATTTGTAGAAACATGGGTATATGAACATTTAATCTCTCAGATAGAACATGGTGTGGACGCAATTATTCCTATCGTAGCAGGAAAGAGACAGCCACTCATTGCTATTTATCATTCCTCTACCCGAAATTTGATAGAAAAAGGACTTAATAAAGGGGAAAGGTCTGTACAGAAGTTACTAGAAAAGTGTACCATTAAGTATGTTCCTTTTGATGAAGAGGGACCTTTTATCAATATCAATGATGTTATCGATTATCAACAATATATTGAAGGTTAATAATCATGGGGGTGAGGTATTTGTTGAAGGAGCATCGTAAAATATCAACGATGAAAGTAAACTGTGCTGTTATAACGGTAAGTGATACAAGAAATAGAGAAACAGATAAAAGTGGAAAACGTATCATAGATTTATTGAAGGATTCTAGTCATCAAATAAATATGTACGATATTACAACAGATGACAAGAGGGAAATCCAACAATCGATTGAAGCTATCATTGAAAGGGATGACGTTGATGCTGTTATTGTCAATGGGGGTACAGGTATAGCATACAGAGATGTAACTATCGAATCTGTCCAGCCATTATTTGATAAGGAATTGCCGGGATTTGGTGAGTTATTTCGGCATTTAAGTTATCAGTATGATATTGGTACGGCTAGTATTCTTTCACGGGCAACATGTGGAATAGCAAACCATCGTGTCATTTTCTGCCTACCAGGTTCGACCAGCGCAGTAACATTAGCAATGGAAAAGATCATACTACCTGAGATTGGTCATATGGTCATGGAATTAAAAAAAGATTTACATAATTAAAGGGTGAAAATTGGTGAGAATATTATATATCATACTCATGATGATTCCTGTTTTTATTGCTGGATGTTCTGAAGCATCTAATGCAAGCGATGACTCAACAGAAATATTAATCTCCTCTGCTTCGAGTTTAACAGAGAGTCTACTTGAGATTAAAGATGAATTTGAAAAACACAATGAGTCGGTTACTGTAACGTTTAATTTTGGTGGATCAGGTTCTTTAAGAAAACAGATTGAACAAGGTGCCCCGGCCGATTTATTTTTTTCTGCATCCAAGAAGGATTATGAACTTTTAGTGGAGGAAGGGATGGTACTCGAAGGTTCAGCTATTCTAGAGAATGAATTAGTACTTATTAAATCAAAACAAACGGACATCGATTCGCTAGATGATTTTTTATTACGTGATGGAGAATTAGCAGTTGGAACACCAGAAGCAGTACCAGCAGGCACGTATGCAAAGGAAGTGTTGGAGAACTTAGGGGTATGGAATCAACTCCAAGATAGAATGGTTCTTACGAAAGATGTTACACAAGTATTAACGTATGTAAGAGAAGGAGCAGCAGACATTGGGTTTGTTTATGCAAGTGACATAGTCGGTGTTGAAGATATTGATTCCTTGGAGAAAATAGATACTAGTCTTCACGCTCCTATTGAATACTATGCTGCTATTATAAATAAAGAAACAGAAGGAAGGCCAGATGCTATAGAAGACTTTTATCAATTTCTTCATAGTGATCTAGCAATAGAGATTTTTGAGAAGAATGGCTTTCAGGTGAGTAGGTGAAGTAACAATGCAATGGTCATGGCATCCAGTCCAGTTATCGTTTTATGTTGCAACAATTGCTACAATCATTACATTCTTATTTGCGATTATTGCAGCCTTTTTGCTGGTGGGGAAACAATTTAAAGGGAAAACAATCATTGAAACAATCTTTTTCTTGCCCCTTGTCTTACCGCCAACTGTTATCGGGTTTATGTTAATTATTATTTTTGGGAAAAACAGCTTTGTCGGACAAGCTATTGAGCAGTTTTCAGGAAGTAGTATTTTATTTACTTCTACAGCAGCTATAATTGCAGCGATTGTTGTTGCCTTTCCATTAATGTACCAGTCCATAAAGACAGGTTTCCTATCTGTTGACAATAATATTGTTGGTGCAGCAAAGGTTGATGGCGCAACGAATTGGATGGTATTGTTAGCAATTACCATTCCATTATCCATGCGTGCGATATTAACTGGAGTAATTCTAGGATTTGCTCGAGGATTTGGTGAGTTTGGGGCAACTTTAATGGTTGCAGGTAACATACCTGGTCGTACGCAAACAATCCCAACGGCAATTTATCTTGCCATTGAAACGGGACAGAATAAGATCGCATGGACTTATGTATTAATAAGCATCGCTTTTTCATTCGTATTGTTGCTAGTTATAAATCGAACAAAAAGAGATATTTGATTGGTCGATGACCTTAAATACTAATCGACAAGAAAAGAAATCGGTTTATACCCAACCGATTTCTTATCCTCTCTTATAGTCACCGCTTTTTCCGCCACTTTTTTCAAGTAGATAGGTTTGTCCGATGATCATTCCTTTGTCAACTGCTTTACACATATCATACACCGTTAACGCTGTAATTGAAGCAGCGGTTAATGCCTCCATCTCAACCCCTGTACTCCCCACGGTTTTTACTTCTGCATCAATTAACAATTCATACATATCGTTATCAACCTCTTCCCAATCAAACTTTACATCTACTCCACTTATTGGTATGGGGTGGCACATTGGAATTAAACCTGAAGTTTGTTTGGACGCCATAATCCCTGCAACTTGTGCTACCGCTAGTACGTCTCCTTTCTTATTTTTATTTTGAACAATATTCTCATACACTTGTTTATTCATTTGAATACTTGAATGGGCAATAGCTCTCCGTGCTGTTTCCTTCTTTTCCGTTATATCTACCATTTTTGCTCTTGCTTGTTCATTAAAATGTGTGAAATCTGCCATGAACTACACCAAACCTTCCTCATTATATTCATAATATCTTTTCTATTCTACTAAGTAAGTTTATCTGATGCATGCTATAAATTCAATCATAGAAGCCCGTTATAGACAGCAAGATAAATACTATTTTCACTATTTGTAATGTAATAAATATGAAAAATAAAATAAATCTAAATATAGTTATTTTTCTGTTATCTGTGACGAATATCACTAGATAAGGAGGATTATTTCGATATCATGAAATAGGGTTTATAAGATATTAAGGGGGTATTAATGTGGTACAAACAGTAGCATGGGTTACAAGTCTGTTTTTTATGATAGTTGTTGCAGCTGTTTTTCTGATCGTAGTTATTAAATCGAAGGAAAAAAGAGATTATGAACCTATTAAAAAGAAATGGTACAAAGCACGTACGTTTTATGCTACGATACTAGTTATTTTCTTTATAGTTGTTACTATTTATACGTTACGTGAATTACCATATGATCAACCTGTTTATGGTGAAGAAATCAAACCCACAATTGTCGATGTAGAAGCATTACAGTTTGGGTGGAAAATGAGTGAGACGGAATTTAAAGTGGGTGAACCAATAGAGTTTCATGTGACGAGTGGAGATGTTACACATGGTTTCGGTATCTATGATGAAAATATGAATTTAATTGCTCAAACACAAGCAATGCCTGCGTACACAAATAAAGTATATACAACGTTTGATGAACCAGGTACGTATGAAATTTTATGTCTTGAATATTGTGGATTAGGTCATCATGTAATGATTGGAAAACTAGAAGTGACGGAATAAAAAAGTGGGGTGTTTGGAGATGACGACAATTGTGGATAAAGGTGAATTAAAATCAAGAAATAGTATGATAGCAACGTATTTAGTTATAGGTGGAGCTGTTATTGCTGTAATGATGATTTTTGGTGTTCTCATGCTTTTGGCTCAGGGGGGCGTGTTAGACCTATCACCAGCTGCATTTTATCAATTTTTAACGATACATGGTACTGGGATGATAGGTGCAGCGGCTTTGGCAGCAGTTGGATTGATGTGGTATTTTTTAAGAGATTATGTTGAACTTTCAAAAAAGGTATTTACCTGGAATCTAATCCTATTTTTAATAGCACTTGTAATGATTATCGTTGGTGTATTTTCATTTGAATATGCTAGTGCATGGACATTTCTGTATCCGCTCCCAGCGTTATCAGCAGGGGCATGGGGAATTATTGGAGCATTACTTTATCTCGGTGGGATGTTAGTTCTTGGTACGGGATTCTTGTTATTATATATTGATACTGGAAGAGCTATTATTAGGAAATATGGAAGCCTTGGAAAAGGGTTAGGTTGGGATGTTATATCTGGGAAAAAGGACGTAAAAGATGCACCTCCAGCAACAGTAATAGCAAGCACAATGGTGACAATAGTAAATACGACAGCGATTGTTGCAGGGGCAGTTGTATTGATAATGAATGTAATCAACGTTATTAACCCAGCATTTACATTCGATCCATTATTAGCAAAAAATTTAACCTATGCTTTTGGACATATCTTCGCTAATGCAATTATCTATATGGGCGTTATTGTAGTTTATGAAATTCTACCACGTTACACGAATCGTAAATGGGCAGTAAATAAATCATTTTTAATTGCATGGACAATGTCGACAGCGTTTACACTCGTTATTTATACACATCACATGCTTATGGATTCTGTCATGCCAAAATGGATGTTAATTATGGGTCAAGCATTATCTTATGCAAATGGCATCCCTGTTCTTGTTGTCACAGCTTATGGTGCATTAATGATTGTTTATAAATCTGGGATCAAGTGGGATATGGCATCAGGATTAGCTTTCTTGTCTATGTTTGGTTGGTCAGTAGGAGTAGTACCTGCTATTGTTGATGCAACAATTGTTGTTAACCATGTGATGCATAATACGAAATGGGTACCAGGACATTTTCATATGTACATGGGATTAGGTGCTGTAGTGATGCTGTTCGCGTTTATGTATTATCTTGCTAAGGTGGACAGTAACTTGAAGCCAAATGGTTTAGATAAGTTGGCTTTTGTGTGTTATACGCTTGCTATGATTTCGATTAGTGCTCAATTTTTAGTTTCAGGTGCGATAAGTACTCCAAGAAGGTGGGCAACACATTTTCCAGAATGGATGGGCCCAGCACTTTTTGGTGCAATTGCTGGAGTGTTCTTAGTTATTGCGACAAGCATTTTTATTACCCACTTTATTCGCTACATAATAGTAAGAAATAAAACGGGAAGCGATTTTTATGAGAGAAAATTGGCGTAATACAGTTGCAGTGTTTATAAGCATTATTCTTGGAAGTGTATTGATTTATATCGGTACAGATGGATTTCGAGCGTTTACTGCAGAAGCTGCAAGAACCTATAAGTTGGTTCAGGAACAGCCCGAATTTCCAAGTGTGACATTGGAAGATAGCAAAGAAAGAGTATATCCGTTTTCGGAGTTTGAAGGGAAATATGTTTTACTCACGTTTATTTATACAGCTTGTACGGATATTTGCCCAAAGTTAGAGATGAACCTTGCTGAAGTGTATAATCAAATACCTAATAAATATATTGGTGATGATATTCAATTTTTAAGTATAAGCTTTGACCCTACGAGAGATGATCCAGCTACTTTGAAAAAATATAGTTCTCATTTTGATAGTGATGAAGAAACATGGAGAATGGCAAGAGTTGTTGATACTACTGAATTAAATGAGCTTTTACGAAAATTTGGTGTAATTGTAATTCCAGATGGAAGTGGTGGATTCTCGCATAACTCTGCTTTTTATCTAGTTGACAAAAATGGGAAGTTGCTAGATGTGATGGATTATACAAAAATAGATGAAGCTACCGATGAGATATTGAATGTGCTTGAAACAGAAGGGTAGGGGTAAATAATGAAAAAAACAGGATTTGCTTTTGTCTTGTACATTTTAATGATTATTTCTCCGATAAGAAATTTCATAGAATCTATTATGATTGCTCATATGTTAATACAACTACCGCTTCTAATCTTTGTGGGATGGCTAATCGGGCATTTTATAGTAGAAAAATTCCATAGTCTTTTTAATAGCTGGAATATAAATGGTGTGCCAGGTATGATAATCGTAGTGTTTATTACAATGTATTGGATGATTCCAAGAACTTTAGATGAGGCACTTACTATAGGTTTTATGGAGGTATTTAAATTTACTAGCTTACCAGTTGCTGGCGTTATATTGTTTGATAGTTGGAGGAGAATAGGAGACTTAGGAAAAAGTTTTATATTCCTAAACTATCTATCAATGTTTGGTTTAATGGCATGGTTATATATAGATTCTCCTATTCAGATTTGTAATAATTACTTAACAGGCCAGCAAAGGATTCTAGGTTGGGGCTTCTTGATAATAACACTTGCAATGGCGCTCTATACTATTCAAAGTGTTTTTACCGACCATTCAGAAGAAAACGTACTCTAGCATGTAAAATGTAGGGGGCTGGGATAAAACGAAAACCTTCCAATCAAAAGACGAATATTATAGCATAGGAATCTCGGAATGTTAACTTTCTACAATTGAATGTTATTTCATAGTTGATATAAATAGTGGACTTATTTAATTCAGTATTGTGTGAAGCACATCGTTCCGGAAACACACTTCGCTTTCCACGGGCGGCTGGTGAGCCTACTACGTGCTATCGCACTCCATAGTCTCACCTAGGCCTGTCCTCCCGTAGGAGTCTTCGTGTGTTTCCTCCACTGAGTTTAAGTTACTAACCATTATCTCCTTTGATACGGAAAGTCAAAAAGCATCGTACTACTTCACTAGTCTGGGTGAGTGTAGGGCGGTGACTCCTGCGGGAATAGCACGTGTCCGAAGACCCCGCAGCGGCGTTTTTTCCGCGAGGAGGGCTGAGGCCGTGCCCGCGGAAAGCATCCGCCTGGAGCGATCCCAGACGGCGAGATGTGCTCCGATTTAAGATAATCTAAATTAAGTTAGTTCGAAGTTTATACAAAGTCCTCCATTAATTTGAATTTAATGGAGGACTTAAACTTATAGTTCGGATTTTTCTTTACTAAATTTCTTTTGTCCCAGCCTATTTATTTTCGCTCTTTCCTAAAAGAATGTTGAACGCCTCAAATGCGCGAGTGAACACCCTAATGGGGAAGAGGGAATGCAATTAGAAAGCACATTTACCTCACAGAGTATATCAACTACTGGCCAAGAATCAATAAAAATTACAAAAAAGCCTGTATTTTTAATTAGATACTGTAACTTTAGAATTAATGATGCAACCATGGTACAATTAAGAAATAGAAGAATCATATTTTGGCAATATAGCCTTTTAAAAGGATGAGAATTAGTGAGTAAATCGCCTTTGGTACAGCAACGAAATAACATGACTTTAAAGACTTTAATAAGAGACATAAAGTCACTAATAAAATTTGGTGTGTTAATCGCAAATGTCTTACCTGTTATTGCGGGATTTTGGTTAGCACTCTATTTTACAGGGTCTACCTTCATGGATTATTGGCAAGCTTTTTTGTTAGTCACGATCGGTAGTACATTGGTGATGGCTGGAGCACTAATTATTAATAACTGGTTTGATATCGATATCGATACCGTAATGGAAAGAACCAAAAGTCGTCCAACGGTTACTGGACACTTTTCACTTACGACAGTTTTAACAATCGGAATTATTACTACAATAGTAGGGTTTATTTTATTATTATTTACTACATTAGAGGCGACAATCTACTCTTTTATTGGTTGGTTTACCTACGTGTTTTTATACACGATGTGGTCAAAGCGAAGATATACGCTTAACACAATTGTTGGGAGTGTATCAGGTGCAGTCACTCCTTTAATGGGGTGGGCAGTAGTTGATTCCGCTTTTCATATTATACCAATTACGATGTTTATGGTTTTATTTATATGGCAAGTTCCGCATACATTTGCAACAGCAATGAAGAAATGTGAAGAATATCGAGCTGCAGGCATTCCAATGCTTCCTGTTGTGTATGGTTTTGATGTTACAAAGCGACAAATGGTTATTTATATTGCCTGTCTACTTCCATTGCCTTTTTTAATGATTTCATTAGGCACATTGTTTGTTACAATTATAACGATACTTAATATTGCTTGGATAATCTTGGGAATTGCTGGTTTATATATAAAAGATGATTTAAAATGGGCCCATTGGAATTTCTTATATTCCGTAAATTATTTGGCTATTTTCTTCTTATTGACGATGATTGTAACAATTTAGATGCAGATATGTAAGAATGTAAAAAGCGCTGAGTATCAGCGCTTTTTTAGCTATTGTTGTAATCAGGATGTTGTTCATTCAGAGAAGTGAAAGTGTAATTGATCTTTATCTGTTTCCTATTTAAATATTACAGCCAAGCTGCTCCAACGATGATTAGTAGGATAAACAGCACAACGATTAAAGCAAAGCTGTTGCCACCGCCGTAGCCACCGCCGTAGCCACCGCCATAGCCGCCACCATAGCCGTATCCGCCGAATCCACAGTTACCAAAACCCATATAGAATAACCTCCTTAAAATTTTGATTGATTTTTAAATATCTTAATAACCTACGTAGGCAGACCCTACTATGATTAATAAGATAAACAAAACAACGAGTAAAGCGAAGCCTCCACCGAAGCCAGCTCCTTCTACATGTTCACTCATTAAATATCACCTCCAAAGTGACTTACACAATAATATATGTGAAGAATGATGTGATGTTATAGGTTTTCCCCCAGATAAAGCTAAATTGGGCGATTGTGAATGAAAGAATACTACTAGCTTGAATGATTTGAAAGTAAGCTATTTGCTTAGCTTGCTAGTATTTAGGCTTGTAATCTTCAACCTCTCGAACTACCGAATAATGAATTTTACGTGCCGTTAATCGTCTAGAAAATTTCTTCATAAAATACATTTTCAGACATATTTATAATCTGAGAAGAAAAAAATATCTTATTACTTTCCTTCATGATGAATCTCAAGAACTGCTAATTGATGCACTAATTTTATTGGTTAAGCTTAGTGTGATTATGCCATCTTCTCCTGAAACAGAAGGCATTTTATCGAATTTAATGCAATTTATGAAATCCAACAATTGGACATATAATGGTTGAATAGAATTATCAATCTCAATCACTTCTGTAACAGGTACTAGCATCCGACTTGTGTCCTCTATAATAAAACGTGTAATTTTAACAGTGCTATTTAAAATATCTGCATCAATATAAGCGTCTTCTGTGAGGATTCGAATGTTTCTAATTTTTTTCCTGGATTTAAAACTTGCTGTTAGGTTAGCGGTTACTCCTTGTTTGGACTTCGTAATAGCAACAGCATGTTTTGGTGTACCATTAATGACTTTTCCAAGTGCATAAATCTCCAAAATACTATCGTTTATAAGTTTGTTCAAAATATAAAGGTCATGAATCATTAGGTCTTTTACTACATCAACATTTTTAAGTCTATCGTCATAAGGGCTCATTCTCTGATGATCTAATCCTAAAATCTTTTCATTTTCTAACACTTTCGAAAGGAATTGAATTAATGGATTGAAAAGCTCAATATGTCCTACTTGAATTTTAACTCCTGCTTTATTTGCTTTTTTGAGCAAATCTTTAGCCTGCTCGACTGTACTGGTAATTGGTTTCTCCATCAACATGTGAACATTGTGTTGGATACAAAGCAGACCAACATCATAATGAAATTCAGTTGGTACAGCAATGCTGACAGCATCAACAGATTGAAGAAGGAAATCAATAGAATGAAATGGTTTTACATGATACTTTTTAGCAATCTCATTTCTTCTTAAATCATCAGTATCATAAATACCGACAAGTTCGCAATGATTATGGAGTGATAAGTAAGTTCGTATATGATTTTCCCCCATATTTCCAGTTCCAATCACACCTATTTTCATAAATGATCTCCTCACTTTTATTAGCTACTAATTTATACTATGCTTCTACAAATAATCGATATAGACTAGGATAATAAGAAAATAAATTTGGCTTTTTTCCTATTAAAATAAAATGATAGTAATTTTTGAGGAAAGGAGTTGTAGAATTGCTTAATATATTGCTAATAGCAGAGGATACATCCAAATTGCTGAATAAAAATTTCTACTACTTAGAAAATGAACTATCTAATTTAGCAAACCTAACGTTGTGGAGAAAACAGGGTCATATTAGTCATATTTTGAAGCAAATACCCACACGTCCAGATTTTATATTGCTGTTTAATGATATTGATACACAAATGACGCCTATGATTAAAGGACTTGCTAATATCGACATTTCTACAGGTCTATTCGTAACAGATGTTCATCGATTTATTAGTTTGAGAAGAAATTATATTGATAAAAATAAAATATCTAATATTTTTACAGTTGCTCGAGACAAATTTATGGAAATTTATCCAGAATACAAAAATAAAATGATATGGTTACCGAACTTTGTGAATACAGAATTATATAAGGATTATGGTTTAAAAAAGGAGCTTAATTTCTTAATGATGGGAGCTGTTAATGATACTTATCCATTAAGGCAAACAATATGCAACACCTATAAAAACGATAAAAATTTTGTTTATCACAATCACCCAGGTTATCGAACTTTAAGAAATAAAGAAAAAGAGCAAAGTTTCATAGGTGATAAGTATGCAAAAGAAATTAACCGAGCGAAATTATTTTTTACATGCCCATCGATTTACAATTATCCTGTGATGAAGTATTTTGAAGTGCTTGCTTGTCGTACACTTCTGTTAGCACCAACCTTCAAAGAATTAGAGGATCTTGGATTTATTCCCGGAAAACATTTCGTACCTATCGATAAAAAGAATTTTAAAGATAAGGCTACTTATTATTTAGTGAATGATAGAGAGAGAGAAAAAATAGTTGAAGAAGGTTATCGATTTATACATGGAAACCATTCTGTTAAACAACGAGCTAAGCAGATAATCCAGAAAATTGAAAGTATTGTTAAATAGAGAGGAGAGATTTTACTTGTCAATTATTCCTGAAAGTGCACAATTAGGAATCCATGTTGTAATTGAAAAGGATGTAAAGATTGGAGAGAATGTTGTGATTGGTCACAATTCAACGATTCTGCAAGGCAGTGAAATTGGTGACAATGTTATTATCGGTAATAATTGTGTGTTGGGTATTGAACCTGCTGTTAACTTAAGAATGCGAAAAACGAAAAAGAATAATAATAAGTTAGTTATTCATTCTGGAGCCCGAATAGGAAATTTGGTTTCTATTTATTCTAGTACTGTAATTGGGAAGTCTGTATTTATAGGAGATCATGCGAGTGTTAGAGAGAATGTTACGATAGGTGATGAAACAATAGTTGGAAGAGCGGCTATTGTTGAATTAAATACAAAAATCGGTAAAAATTGTACCATTCAAACACTGGCATATGTAACCGGTGATAGTATACTAGAGGACAATGTTTTCATTGGTCCTTGTGTATCAATGTCAAATGATAAGTACATGGGTGCTAAGTCCTATGATTTAAAAGGACCGCATATAAAAAAAGGCTCAAAAATTGGGAACAATGCATCACTGCTACCAGGTGTAACAATTGGCGAAAATACGATAGTTGGAGCCGGAGCAGTAGTTACTAAAAATATAGAAGATAACATTACTGTTGCAGGAGTACCAGCGAAGAAAATCAACACCTAAATGATTATAAATACTGACTCTTCACTTTTCACCGTGCCCTAAGGTGCGCGTACTGCCAGTAGCGGAATCAAGCGCAGCACTTACTGCGAAGTTTATATCAACGACAAGCTAAAGTGAATTACTTGAAACAAGCCATTGACATGTCATGGCTTGTTTTCTTTATTGGATTTGCGTGGAAGTTTTAAAGGAGTAGTGACTGAAAAGAACGAGAAAGAATAGGATAAAACAGGTAGTAATCTGGCTTTATTTTGTCTGAAATAGAAACTTCGAAACAAAAGTTAAAACATAAATGTATTTATCGGAGAAAGGTTGAATTGCTGTGAGGAAAAAGGTATGCATGGTTATTGCACACCATCCATTTTTGGATGCTAGAATTTTTAAAAAGGAAGCAAAAAGTTTAGTGAAAAAGGGACATCGTGTAACGATGATTGTTCCGAGAAACAATGGAAAGCTACTAGACATTGATGGTACCCCTTTTAATAATCGATTTAGGGAAAAAGTTTTTACCCATGAGGGAATCAGAATTGTGACATACAACTCGGAGATTGCGATGCAAGGGTTAAATAAAGTCTTAGCTGATGAAGCGGTATGGAACAGAGAAGGATTTAACAATCAATTAACACAACTGGCTATACAAGAGGATGCTGATATTTATCATACGCATGAGTTTCTTTCTCTATTTGCTGGAATTGGTGTAAAACGTTTGATGAAAAGTAGAAGGGGAAAAAATATAAAGTTAATTTATGATAGCCATGAACTAACACCAGATCCTTTAGATCCAAGATACACAATAGAAAGAAGGGATCTTCTAAAGGAAAAGCTATTGACGATGCTAAATGAAGTGGATTATATAATTACTGTTTCTGATGCGATAAAATCTTGGTATCTCTCTCATAAACCCGAATTACCTGTGGAAGTAATCTATAATTCACCGCCCCTCGCTAAAAATTACGTACCCAAAGATAATGATAAAGAAGGGTTAACAATCGGTTATGTCGGTAACTTTTATGATAACAAAGGTAGTGGTGAGAAACTTATTGATATAGCAGAATCTTGCTCAAAACAAATGGATTTTCAATGCAAAATTATTGGGGGAAGTCGTTTTGGTAGTTCATTGAAAATACCAAAACATCTAGAAAGTAATATAAAATCAACTGGATGGGTTGAATTTGGTACGATTCCAGAACATTTAAAAGAGGTTGATATTGGTTGGATTGACTTAGAAAATGTAGATCAATCTCTTAATAACAATTATGCAATGCCGAATAAATTCTTTAGCTATCTTAATAATGGTATACCTGTCTTAGTGAATAAGTGTCAAGAAATGGCGGAATTCATACGTAGATATAAATGTGGTTATGTGATTGATAAATACAATGCAACATCCCAAGATTATAAGGATGCATTAGTATATCTTAATGAAAACAAAAAAGAGCTAAAGGAAATGAGTCAAAATGGCCGAAAAGTAATGGAAAATTTATATTCCTGGGAAAAAATGGAAGTACGATTAATTAATGTTTATAATAAACTACAGGGAATCTAATGACAAGACTTACAATGTAGCACAAAATCTACTCTAGCATAATGCATTTGTAAAAGATATGTCCTAAAAGTCCGGTAAAAATGACACATCGAGAAAGGGATACTTCGACTAGTACCGACACGTCCTTAGTCGCTGTTAGAATAAATAAGCAAAAATGAGGTGGATCAACTCACCTCATTTTTGCTTATTTGGAGATCTAATAACGAATTGTTGAAATTTGGGAATTTGAGGTTATGATGGGGGTAAAGTGTTGTGTTGTACTATTTAACCAATGTCTCGACTATTTTTTGTGCGGTATTACCGTCCCCGAAGATAGGCGGAGAATCCCTCGGTATTTTTAGGTTCTTAACAGTATTTAATATTTCTTTTTTATTCGTACCTACTAAGTGATTCCAACCGGTTTGAATCGTTTCTACCCACTCCGATTCATTTCGGAGTGTAATACAAGGGACACGAAGCATATAGGCTTCTTTCTGTAGCCCACCTGAGTCAGTTAAAATTATTTTTGCATTAGAAGAAATTGCTAACATATCAAAGTAATTTAACGGTTCTACTATTTTAATATGAGGTTTAGAAATTAAATGATTTAATTTATAGTGACTTATTTTATTTTTGGTCCTAGGATGTAGTGGTAGGATTACGTCCATATCTAACTGTCTAAGTGCTTCTAGAATGGCCTCTAACCGTTCAGGATTATCTGTATTTTCTGCTCGGTGAATGGTTGCTAGATAATAATTATTCTCAGATTGTGATAGATCTTTTAGAATGGTAGATTTCTGTATAGCATGAGATTTAAAGTGTAGAACAGAGTCATACATGATATCTCCTGTCAGGTATACATTTTTATCGATTCCTTCATTCTTTAAGTTATCAGTTGCAGCTTGAGAGGGGCAAAATAGCCAGTGAGACAGGTGGTCTGTAACAATGCGATTAATTTCCTCAGGCATTTTTTTATTAAAACTTCGTAAACCTGACTCTACATGGGCTATAGGTATATGAAGTTTTGCTGCTGCTAAGCTCCCCGCAAGTGTAGAATTTGTGTCTCCGTATACTAATACGATATCGGGTTTTTCTGAAATCATCACTCTCTCTAACTCTGATAACATTTTTCCTGTTTGTAGACCGTGAGTACCTGAACCAATTCCAAGATAGTAATCTGGTTTAGGGAGATTTAACTGGTCAAAAAAAACAGTAGACATTTTATCATCATAATGTTGCCCCGTGTGAACGATGATTTCCGTTACGTCTGTATTTAAGTTTATAGCTTTTGATAGCATACATGCTTTTATAAATTGCGGTCTTGCTCCTAAAACGGTTAAGATTTTCATTGTTCTTTCCTTTCCATTCTTATTATACCGAGTTAGCGGAGGAGTAGGATCATACAAAACAAGCTAATCAGACGTTTGTTTATCCTACCTAATGAATACGCATTTCTAGCCAATTAACTGTATTCGTTATCCCGTCTTTAAAAGGTGTTTTTTTCGTTTGCCCAACCATATGATGCAATTTTTCTACCGAGCCTCTATGGCTTTGAACATCTGCAGTTCGCGCAGGTTTTTTAAGAACCTTCCCATTATAATTCATAACATCAATTATATTTTCTACTACCGTTTTAATTGTAGTTTGTTGGTCTGTTGTAATATTTACACTTTCACCTGGTGAGATAATAGGAAAGACCTTTAAAACAATATCAGCTGTGTCTTCAACGTATATAAAATCTCTTGTTTGTTTTCCATCGCCATGAATTTCTGGTGCTTCTCCTTCTAAAATTTTTTTAATGGTAATGGGAATTACCCCAGCCATTTCTCCTTCAAAGTTTTGCCTCGGACCATAATTGTTAAAAGGACGTACAATAAATGCATCTAAATGAAACATTCTTACATATGATTGCAGCATTAAATCAGCTGCTGCTTTTCCAGCTGCATAGGTTGTTAGCGGAGCAAGGGGATGCTCTTCATCCATCGGTTGGTATTGTGCAGAACCATAAGCCTCTGAAGAAGAATAGTGACATAATGTTTGAAATGCCTTTTTTCTTTGGAGTTCTAATAAGTTCTTTAAGACGATTACATTCGTTAGATAAGCATTAGAAGGGTTGATAAAGGAATAATTTAATGGTTTGGTTGCACAGTTAAATACTATTTTAATCTTGTATTTCTCTATAATATATTCAAGTGCTTCTTGATTTTCTGCATCATCTACATGTAGAATTGCTCCTTTACGTATAGCCTCATTTAAATTTTCTTTATTTCCGATAAATAGATTATCAATGATGATAACTTTTTTAGCTCCCTCTGATAATAGTTTATCTACCAGATGACTTCCGATAAAACCGGCACCTCCCACAACTAAAATGGAGTTATTCTTAATAGATTCTCGCATTACGCTTTGTCCATTCCTTTCTACTTTCGTATTAATAGTTCAATCGAGATTGCCCACCATCTACTGTTACCGTAGTTCCTATAATCCATGAGGCTTTATCTGATGCTAAAAAAGCTGCTACATTACCAATTTCTTCTGGTTTTCCTAGTCTTCCACCTGGTATTCGATCTTGAGCATATTTTTTTAAATAATCGGGGTCATGTTTTAACCTGCGTTCCCATTCATCATTCGGATGGTAAGTGGCTCCAGGAGCAATTCCGACTACACGTATATTATTTTTTATTGCCTCGGTACTAAATGCTTTTGTAAAACTAATTAAAGCAGCCTTAGAAGTATTATAAGAAGGGGAACCACCTGATTCTTTTCCGTATATGGAAGAAATATTTATGATGACACCTTCTCCATTTTCTATCATTGATTTATTCGATAATTGACTTAAATGCACAGCAGTTATGAAATTTAACTCCATGGTTTCTTCAAAAATATTTACTGGTGTATTGATAACGGATTCTCTATGGCTAGCCCCTACATTATTAACAAGAATATCAATGCTATTAAAATCTGCTATAAATTCTTGTATTAATCGTTCTCTATTCTTATATTCTGAAAGATCTATTTGGTATATTTGAACGCCTAGTTCTTCTTTTATTTCATTAAGTTCTTCTATATTTCTAGCTACAATTCCAACATGTGCTCCTTCATTGACAAAAGCTGTGGCTATTGCCTTACCAATACCTCTCGATCCACCAGTTACTAATACATTTTTTCCCTTTAAATTTAGATCCATCTATTTCTACCTCCTTCTATTTGCTCATGTAGAAGTTATATCTATCTCGCACTTTACTAATCAACCGAGTAGAGGAGAAAAATACCTTCCTTGAGGTTTGCTGATATTTACATTTGTATGAATAATTTGGAGATGTTGTTAATACGTTATAACTAGGTTTTAGATAAAATAGACTTGAACACTTTAGAATTAATAAAAAGACCCAGCAGTATAAAATGATTGGGAGAGTAGTGATGGTGAAAAATGTTTGCTTTTTAGTATCCGAACATCCTTTTTTAGATTCGAGAATTTTTAAGAAAGAAGCAAAGAGCTTATTGAAACAAGGTTATAATGTAACAATGATTGTGCCGAGGAAAGATGGGTATTTATTTGATGTGGATGGAAGTATTTTTGAGAATAGATTTCTATCTCAACAATTTACGTATGAAGGAATTAAGATTGTGACATATGAACAAATATACCCAGAAAAACAAATGAAGAAGCTTTACCATAATCTTCACTCCGGAAGTGAACATCAATTTACGGATTCGCTAACACAACTAGGAATCTTAGAGAAGGCAGATATTTATCATGCCCACGAGTTTTATTCACTGTATTCTGGAATAGGAATTAAACGTGCGTTAACTAAAGTCGGAAAACAATGTAAAGTAATCTATGACAGCCATGAACTTGATGTTGATCCATTAGTGGTTCAAGCTAAAAATATCATTGATTTTAAAACGAAAATGCTAAAATTAATGCTAAAAGAAACAGACTATGTCATAACGGTCTCAGAATCGATAAAAACATGGTTCCTCTCAATTGATTCCCATCCACCAATTGAAGTAATTTATAATTCACCCCCATTAGCTATTGAATACGAAGCAAAGCAGGCAAATAAACCTGGACTCCTTCTTGCATACGAAGGAGTGATAAGCCAAAAAAGGGTAAACTTTAAAAAAATAGTGAATATATTGGAGTTATGTAATAAAGCATTTGATTTAAAAGTGAAAATTATTGGAGGAAGGAAGTCAAATAACAATCAGGAATTACCTATCCCACCTCATTTAAAGGATAAAATAGAGTTTACTGGTTGGGTAAATTACCAATCCATCCCTAACGTTATGAAAGATGTAGATTTAGGTTGGGTGGATTTGGATGTAACTTCTTCAATGAATAATCAGTATGCAATGCCAAATAAGTTCTTTAGTTATTTAAATAATGGTGTACCTGTCTTAGTGAATGAGTGCAAAGATATGGAAAGTTTCATTAATCAGCATAAATGTGGGTGTGTTGTTAAGAAGTTAGAAGCTACTGCTAAGGATTATTCTCATGCTTTGATGGATCTTCATGCCAATCGAAGTAAAATTCGTGATATGGGTTTTCAAGCACGAAAGATAATGGAGTCAGCGTTCAGTTGGGAACATATGGAAAAGAGACTCTACGCTGTTTATAATCAGTTATTCGAAAGTAATTAAAGGAAGGACAGATACATTTGAGAGTACTGCATATTTCTTATGGTTCTCCTATGATTGAATTATCGAAGGCGCTACGAGTAAAAGGTATTCAATCGACATCTTGTCATTTTGATGAGCACCCTTTTAAATTTAAACCCGATATAAATTTGAAACTAAATGTATTACCAAAGCAAGAGCGACATAAAAAGCTAGAACAGTTCTTTCAAGGATCGATACCGAAGTATGATATTTTTCATTTTCACTTTGGTGAAACATTTTATCCTGATAAAAGAGATCTAGAAATTCTGCAACAAGCAGGAAAGAAAATGGTTGTCCACCATCACGGTTCTGATATTCGTCTACAGTCAGTTGCTAAAAAAAATAATCCATATGTGAATATAAAACCCGAGTGGACAGAAGGAAAAATAAATAACAATCTTACTACTTTATCAAAATATATTGATCACGCGATTGTCCAAGACTACGAATTAGAGGAGTATATTTTAAACGCTTATAAGCATGTCCACGTTATTCCTCATGCGATAGATGTTGCCCAGTATGCACCCCGATACCCGCAAATGAACAGCGCTTCTCCCTTGGTTGTACACGCTCCATCTTCCCGAAATATGAAAGGTACAGAATTCATATTAAAAGCAGTTGATGAATTGAAACAATCAGGGTTATCCTTTCAATTTAAATTAATAGAAGGGTTATCAAACGTTGAAGTTAAACATCTTCTAGCTAAATCCGATATTGTCATCGATCAGTTAAGAATTGGATCGAGTGGGTTTGTTACTTCAGAGGCGATGGCTTACGGGAAACCGGTGATTTGTTATATCAGGGATGACTTGGTCAAGAAATATCCTCCGGAGTTTCCGATTGTGAATGCTAACCCCACTAATATCAAAAGTGTCTTACAGAATCTAATTACAAATCCCCTTAAGAGAAACGAACTAGGGAAGAAAGGTAGAAGATATACGAAAATCTATCATGATGCTTTAGTAGTGGCTAAGAAATACATTGAAATTTACAATAGCTTATAGCATTTTAATTAAAAGGATTGGTCCAATAAGTCCAGTCAATCATACCCTCACTTTAATAACATACATTATGAATTGTCATCATAAGAACAATAGAAATGAGGTTAAATTGATGGGAGAAATTCAAAGTAAATCATTATCGTCGGTGACAGTTGTTGGCCTCGGAAAGATTGGACTGACGTTAGCGGCTGTTTTTGCCAATAATGGATATAGAGTAGTTGGAGCAGATATAAATAAGGATGTTGTTACATCTGTAAATCAGGGTAGATCGCATATTAATAATGAGCCAGGATTAGATAAGTTAGTTTTGAATGCACATAAAAATAAAACACTTTCAGCCACAACAGTAACCACAGATGCTGTAAGAGAGTCGAATATTATTATTGTCATTGTTCCAGTTTTAGTTGATAAACAGAATAAGATTGATTATCAATTTATTGATAGAGCTGTTGAGGATATAGCAAAAGGACTAAATAAAGATTCATTAATTGTATTCGAAACAACACTTCCACCAGGAGATACAAGAAGTAGATTTGGAAAAAAGATAGAAGAAATCTCAGGTTTAAATATGGGGGAGGACTTCTATCTAGCATACAGTCCTGAAAGGGTTTATTCGAATCAAATTATCAGAGATTTAAAGAATTACCCAAAAGTAGTTTCAGGAGTTAATAAACAAAGCCTTGATCTGGCCGCAGATTTTTATAGCAATTCCCTTCAATGTGAATTAATTAAAGTAAGTTCTTTAGAAACGGCAGAATTTTCAAAGGTTGCAGAATGTGTATATCGTGATGTTAACATTGCGCTTGCTAACGAGCTTGCCCAGTTTGCTGAGGAAAAGGAAGTTAATATATCTGAAGTAATAACCGCAAGTAATAGCCAACCATATTCTCACATTCATTCTCCAGGAATAGGTGTTGGGGGACATTGTATTCCAATCTACCCATATTTCTTTATTAATAAAGGATTAACAGAGGGGCTAACACCCTTGTCAAGACATGTTAATGATAATATGGCTCCATATGCGATTTCAAAGGTAGAAAAAAGGATTGGTTCTTTAGAAAACAAAAATGTGCTCATTTTAGGGTTGTCCTATCGAGAAAATGTGAAAGAACCAACCAAATCATCAAGCTTATTATTAATTGACCATCTAAAAGAAAAAGAGGCAAATGTTTTTGTAAATGATCCATTATTTACAGAAAGTGAAGTGATTGAGTATAGTGTTCTACCTTTATCATTAGACGATAGGCTCGTGTCCGAAATGGATGTTGTTATTCTTCAAGCATTCCATGACCAATACAGAAATATAGATTTTAGCCAATTTAAGAATTGCAAGGTTGTGTTAGACGGTCGTAACAAATTAAATAAGGATGAAATCATTGAATTAGGAATGATGTATGAAGGTATAGGGATAGGTCTTGAGGGGGGACATGATGAAAGATAATGTAAGCAACATACCAATGGTAGATTTGAAGGCAGAGTTAAAGTCTATTAGAACCCCTGTATTAGAGATGGTATCTGAAGTGTTGGATAGTGGGGTCTATATTCAAGGAGAAAAAGTAGAAAAATTAGAGAAAATAGTAGCATCCTATGTCGAAGCCTCTTATGGTCTTGGAGTCGGAAATGGTACGGATGCTCTATTACTTTCGATAAAAGCTTTGGATATAGGTCCTGGAGATGAAGTGATAACAACTCCTTTTACATTCTTTGCTACTGGAGAAGCAATCGCAGAAGCTGGGGCCACTCCAGTTTTTGTAGATATTGAAGAAGACACGTATAATATAAACCCGTTAGAAATTGAAAAGGCAATAACTGAGAATACCAAAGCAATTATTGTTGTACATTTGTTTGGTAAGGTTGCTAATATGAAGCAAATAATGGAAATAGCAAAGACACATCATTTAAAGGTGATAGAGGATGCATGTCAGGCAATTGGATCTGAATATGAAGGGAAAAGGGTAGGAGCGATAGGTGATATTGGATGTTTTTCCTTTTTTCCATCGAAAAACCTCGGAGCATATGGGGATGCGGGATTCATTGTAACGAATCAACAAGGACTCTATGAAAAAATGAAAATGCTCAGAAACCATGGAAGTGAAAAGAAGTACCAGCATGCATTAATTGGTATGAATAGTAGATTAGATGAACTACAAGCAGGTATACTTTTAGTGAAATTCAATTTTTTGGATACCTTTTTGCAAAAGAGAAAGGAAATAGCAAATAGATATACAGAAAGCCTATCTTCATTTTTGAAGACCCCACAAATATATAACAATCGTGCACATACATTTCATCAATATTGTATTGAATTAGATGATCGAGATAAACTTGCAGCATATTTACAAGACAGTGGTATTTCCTCTGCAATTTACTATCCAATTCCACTTCATTTGCAACAAGCTTTTAGTCATTATAACTATAAAAAGGGAGATTTTCCTGTTGCAGAAAGAACAGCGGAAAGAATACTAGCACTTCCAATTTCGCCGATGCTTACCTCAATCGATCAAACTAAAATCATAGCTACTGTCAATGAATTTGTTGAGAGGCTGTGAAATAACGATAACCTTCCGTACTAAAGGCGAATGATTATAAGATAGAAAGTTAACTTTCTATAAATGAATATAGTTTGTAGTTGATATAAACTTTGGACTTATTCAATTCAGAATAGTATAGCTCTCGCTCACACTTATGAATGGTTTATGTTGTCATTCGCTCCAGCAGAATGCTTCGCTTTCCGCGGGCACGGCCTCAGCCCCCTCAGAAGCAAAGAACGCTTCTTCCTGGTCTTCGGACACGTGCTGTTCCCGCAGGAGTCTACGCATTCTGCCTCCGCTATGATAGCTGCACTAGATATTTTTGAGGTTGTAGTCCATATAACCACGTTACGAATAGTTGTTTTCTGTAAAAAACAGCATAGTTCTAGTTTTATAAAAGTAGAGAAGAAACCTTAGTGGAGGAAACACACGGAGACTCCTACGGGAGGATAGGCCTAGGTGAGACTACGTAGTGCGTTAGCACGAAGAAGGCTCACCAGCCGCCCGTGGAAAGCGAAGTGTGTTTCCGGAACGATGTGTTTTGCACAATACTGTATTAAATAGATCCGAAGTTTATATAAAATCCGATGTAATTTGAATTGTAATGGTAGATTTTGAAGTGTCGTTTGAATTTTGTATAATAAATTACTTTTGTCCAACCTTTTAAATTATATGTGAGTAACTTCTTAAAGGTTCTTTTTGAATTGCTGCCATTTAGCTAGATTATTTTTCGTAATACTCTCCTGGTGTTCTCGTACATTGTATACCGTAAAGTCTTGATAACAAAATTGTGAGCTATTAATTAATCGATTTAACATACTTACATCTTCATAAAGTCTCCCATTTTCATACTCGATTACTGGAAATCCACCTACCTTCCGTAATGAAGAAGTTCGATAAATTCTTGGTCCTAATGGGAAATGATAATGCAGTAAATCGGCTTTTGCATGAATGCTTTTCCCTGTTGCAACCCCTTTAAACATGATGCCGTTTGTTATTTGTTTCCATTTCCGGAGGTTTCCATATAATAAGGAGATATTATCTGAAAGCTCTACCAAATACTTTTTAATCGTTGTAATTGCATCAGGATCTAGCCAATCATCTGCATCAAGTTCCAATACAAAGTTGGAAGTTACATGTGGCAGTAGATAATTTAGGGCTCTAGCTTTTCCCTCATTCTTTTTGTGAAAGACGTTAACACGTTTTTCGTCATTCCATTTTTTGATTCTTTCGTCTGAACCATCAGTTGAGCCGTCATCAATAATTAATATTTGATTTGGTGTCTCATTCTGTAAAAGGCATGAAACGATGGCGATGTCGATATATTTTTCCATATTATAATTTGATATGAGGACAGATAGGCTTGGATAACCTGTTTCTAATTTATCTAGTTGATATTTATGTATAAGTTTTTGCTTTTCCTTCATATTTGCTGAATTACTTTTCCTTGTTTGCTTCAAGAGCCCGTTTTTATAGGATACGAATGAGTGGGGAATCATGGAAAGCCACGAAGGAAACAGGGCTTCTTTAAATGGCAAATGTTTCATGGATATGAAAGGCGTCTTTTTTACAAGTGTTGTTCGAGCAAAGAGTGGGTGTTCAATGACAATGTTATTAATTGGATAGGATGTTATTAGAAGGTGCCTAGACTGGGAAAGATGGAGTGTTTCATTCGTTAATGTAGGGGATAGATAGCTCTGTTCATTTAGAAATAATACATAGGTACTATTTAATTTATCTATTGTTTCATTTAGTGAATTTCCAAAGTCTTCTGATTGAACGAATTGAATATGGCTAATCCAACCATGATCACTTTTCCAATTGAAGGACATTTTTTGATGATGTATGACTATAATAGAATGTAGTCTAGAACTGATTTTTTTTAACGATGAGAAAACTTTATGTAATCCTGCTTCATTCGAATTATTAATAAGGATGACCGTTATATCTCCCAACAATAAGCCTCCTATCAAGCATATTTGAAACATTTCCTAGTGTAGGCGACAACTAAGTATGTTTTGCATATACTATTGTATGATATGGAATGACTGTATATGTTAAGGAACCCCAAAGTTGTATGATAAAGTGAATACCTTGGTTTATAGACCAAGGTATCCGAACTCCATTAAATTAAGCGGTTTGAGGAAAGCGAACAAAGTTAATGGAACCTACTGACAGATAAATTCTCGTATTTCCACCGTAGCCACCACTCGTATCAAGAACTAGAACTAAGTCTGGAGTTACTGTAGATAGAATGCCTTCTAATAGATTATTATCAGTAGCTACCTCAACCCTTGAACCAGTACGATTCGCTAGCTCAGCAGCAAAAGTTTCTTCAAACATTAATATCCCTCCTTTTACAATTCACTGACGAATTCAATTTTGTCGATACGGACAAGTACTTGTACTCCAGAATCTTCAATAAGCGTAACATAGTCGTTTTGTACATTAATTAAAGTACCAGTTACAGTTCCAAATGGAGTAGTAAGTCCCACTTGTTCATTTAGTAAAGAAATCAATAGTTCTCTAACTGTTGTTGGAGTTCCTGGTGGTGGCGTAGTCCCATTTCCAGGGGGAGTTGTTCCTCCATTAATTCTTCCAAAATTTACGCCTAGGTCAATGTCTATTAAACTACTATTAGCACTAGTACCTGCACTATTTGGAGATAAGTTTGGGCTTAACTGGTTAATTAATGCCAGTAAATTTCTTTGGCGATCTGTTAGTTGTGGCAAATGTTTTCATCCTTTCTATATTATTTCTTTATGGCTTCCTCTGTTGAAAAGGGAAGACTGTAAAGATTTGATTGATAAGTTGGGAATTTTTATGGTAATTCCCAACTTTTCTATTAACGCATTATAAGATGTCTAGTGACAGAACAATTGCAACTAGAACTTGAATTAACAATTGGATGTTGATAGCTATATCTGTATCATTTGTATTGATTTCTATATTTCTAGATTTTTCAACAATCGTTTTCTGTCTATTGCTTTGTCTAGTACTTAGGATTTGTTTGAAATCTTGAGCTACTTCTTCAGCACGGTCAGAGTCGGCAATTGTAATTTGGAGAACAATCGCGATAGCAACCTGGATACCAATCTGTAAAGAAACGGCACCTTGGGTATCTGTTGTTGTAATATCAACACCTTCAGAATCTTTAATTATAATCCACTCATCAGATATTTGTTGTGTAGTTATTGCTTGATCCGCCTCTTGTACAACGGTAGCATCATTATTATCATTATCATCACAATGATCTAATGCTCGCCATTCTTTTAGTTTACTCATTTTATTCACCTCTCTTTTTATTTATAAAATATCTAGAAGTAATACTAATGTCAGTAATACTTGTAGTAATAATTGAATATTGACTGCGATATCTGTATCAGTAGTCGTTACAGTAGCATCTTTCGTGTTATAAATATAGATCTTCTGTCTATTGATCTGCTCTGTATTGGTGTATTGTAATAGCTCTTGTGACACATGATCACTTCTATCACTATCAGCAATAGTTATACTTATAACGATGGCAATTGCCAATTGTAAAGCGGCTTGTAGAGAAACACTTGCTTGCGTATCATTTGATGTTACTGTGATATTACAGGATTCTTTAACCCATATTAATTCAGCAGATTCTTGCTCTAAAAAAGAATATTCGCCGTCTCCTTGTGCAATTGTTGCATCATTGTTGCTTAGCAAGTTATAATTGTCCTCCTGATTCTGTGAACCCAAGCAATCGTTTTTATTCGCATTACAGTCATCATTAAAGTAAAGGTAATTTGCTCTCTCTTTAGTTGAATTGGCACTTCTATAAACTGTCACTTTAACACTCCTTTCTTGACTTATACAATAAGTTATGGATTTTCTCCTTAGTAAGACTGTACACATTCACTAGTTATCTACTTTTAATGAAAAATAGATAGATTACCTATTGGTCCTTTTATTAGATGGGAAAGAATAATGTATTATAGAGCAAGTATCTAGAAAAATGATGGTAGAAACAAAAAAATCCCAAGTAATAATACTACTTGGGATGCTGTTATTTTTCCGTAATTTATTCTTCTGAATCAGTGACTTTCTTCTGTGCTTTATTAAATTGGTCAACTTGCTGTCTTAAATCTTGAACCATTTCTTTCAACATCTGTCTTTGTTCGTCTGAAATATTTTTCTTCAATTCTTCAGGCTGCACACCATTTTTTCTAAATATATTATCAACCATAACTTTAATAACCTTTTCGGTAGCTGGTTGCTGTTTGGATGAATCATCCATATATATTTCACCTACTTTCTTAAGATATATAGTTTATTTTATGTAATACAATCAAAAGTGACTATGTAGTTGTCTATAGAATGGTTTTAACTTTAGTTATAAGAATTGCTTCATAAGATGTGTAAATTAAAAAAAAGTATTAGGAGCATTTCTCCCAATACTTTTTTAAATACATCTTAATCTAATCGTTCATTTTCAGCGGCGTTATGATCATTTTGCTCTACATTGTTAGAATTCGTAAGACTGTTCTTCCCAGTTATATTTTCTAGTAAATCTTTCACATCAATCCCTGAAGATGCTTTTAATGACTCCTGCAAGGTAGACATTAAATTGGTAGCATATCCTGATACTTTATTGGCACCACCATCTGTCCCGCTGCTACCTGTATCAACAACAGTAATCTTATCGATATTTCCAAGTGGACTAGCAATCTCTTTCGCATATTCAGGAAGCATTCTGATAACCATATCGAGAACAGCAGCTTGACCGTATTGCTCGAATGCCTCGGCAATTTTTCGTTTTGCTTCTGCTTCTGCAAGACCTTTTAAGCGGATAACCTCTGCTTCTGATTCCCCTTGTGCTCTTTGTGCGTCAGCTTTTGCAAGACCATCAACACGAACTTTCTCAGCTTCAGCTTTTGCCTGAGATTCAATACGATATTGGTTTGCATCTGCTTCTGCAATTTGTCTCGCCTTATCAGCAACGGCTGATTGCTCAACAGAATAGCGATCTGCATCGGCTTTTTTCTTCACTTCTGAATCATATTGCTTCTCGCGACGAAGTATTTCTTTTTCTTCCAATTCGATTTGTTTCTGACGCTCAATAATTTTAATTTGCATTTCTTGCTCGGTAACCTGTTGTTTTGCTCTTGCTGTTTCATAGTCATACGCCTGGTCAGCACGTGCTTTCGCAATATCTTGCTCACGGCGATATTCCGCTGTTTTTAATTGATTTTCTTTCTCAGCTTCTGCAATTTCTGTTGCGCGTTCAAGTTCAGCCTTCTGTGCTTCTTTAGCAGCTTCGGCACGTTTGATTCGAGTTTCTTTGTCTGCTTCCGCTGTAGCGATATCTGCATCACGTTTTACTTGGGCAATACGTGGTTTACCGAGGGAATCTAAGTATCCATTCTTATCTTTTACATCTTTTATTGTAAAGGAAACGATAACGAGTCCCATTTTTGCTAAGTCTTGCGATGCAACGCGTTGTACTTCTTGAGAGAATTTATCTCTATTTTTGTAAATTTCTTCTACAGTCATCGAACCGAGTATGGAGCGCAGATGACCTTCCAGTACTTCCTTTGCTTCATTTTCTCTGTCTGCTCTTGATTTTCCTAAAAATTGTTCAGCAGCAGTCGCAATTTCGCTGATGGATCCTCCAATTTTAATAATAGCAGTTCCATCGGCCATAACTGGAACACCTTGTTCTGTGTATACCTCTGGTGTTGTTACTTCTAGTTTGCTAGATAACAGACTAAGAGGTTCTGCTTGCTGAAATACAGGTAAGATAAATGTACCACCACCACGAATAATCTTAATTTTATTCCCTGATTCGTCTACATGTACATTTTTCCCACCAAGATAACTTCCTGTAACAATAAGTGCTTCGTCTGGTCCTGCAGTTCGATATTTCGAAACAAATACACCAATAAGTGCCAGTAATAAAACAACTGCAATTCCAATAACAATGAAAATAGGTGACATATAATTCCTCCTTGTATTATTTTTTATTAAAATACTCTAGTTGGGTGAGTATATTTAATTAAATTGATTAGCATCTAAGGCTTGTTCATATGGAACAACATAAAGATTTCCGTTGTTTACTTCTATAACTAATACTTTCTTTCCTTCTTCAATTTCTTCGTTATCGAAACTTGCTGCAGGTTTAGAAATCATTCCACTTTTACTTTCAATAACTATCTCTCCAAAGCCATCTGCCGGAATTGGGATAATAATTCTTCCAACCCTACCTTTAAGGGAATCCTCTGTATAACTTAGTGATTCCTCTGCAGAAGCCATCGGTATAAGAACAAAGATATTAAGAAAAATGTCTAAAATAAGTGCAGCTACGGCTGAAATAATAATAATCCATATGCTTGAAATTGAGGTGATCTTTTCTAATACATATCCGGATGTAGAGAAAAAGGTTAGGAAAGCTAGAATCAATATTGGGCTAAGGAAACCGGTTGAATCTAGTACTCCTTCAGCAATATCACCAAATAAGATATACAAAAGCGTTAAAATACCAGCTATGACTAATACGTATAAATAAATCGTTTCAATGGGTATACCAAAAATCATCATATGCACCATTCCTTTTTATGATATATATAATTATCGTTCTTATAACTTATATACGGATGAGGGGTGGAAGTGGTTTCGGAATATCAGAAATATTTTATTAATTGTTGTTATTTCGAACTTAAAAGGAAGGAATCTTAAATGTTAAGAAATAAAGTGATATAATGAAAATTACATACAATCTAACTATATTCGAACTGTCATATGATATCAACCTTTTAAGGTGATTTTTCAAAATGGAGTTCATAAAGGGATTTCAATCAAAGTTTCGTTTACTACGTGTATAGGAGAGGTTTTATTGCCTAAGCCCAACGTATATATACAAGATTATAATCCAGAATGGCCAGCTAAATTTCAAATATAGAAAAGTCGAATTATAAACGTTTTATAAAGAGGATAGAAGAACATATACGAAAGAAAAAGAGCCATGTATTAAAATGATTTTAAGCCTTGCGAGTAAAGAGGAGTAAGATACTTTAAATGTTCATATACAAGGCAGCATTATTAAATTATAAAATAGACTAAGTAAAGGGGGAATGAATCTTGACAGGGAAGCATTTATTTTTATTTGGTGGGAGTCCGCCTTTTACTGAGAAACTTGGCCGGAAATTTTCTAAGCTTACACGTAAGCAAAAGGGAAAAGTAGCAATTTTGTTTTTAGAAAGAGAAGGCTGGCTGGCATATATGCCAAAATATACGAAAGAGCTCGAGAAGCACGGCCTAAAAGATTTTATTTACGTTGCACTTACACCAAATCCATCCAAAGATATGTTAGAGCAGTTGTCTACTTGTACGGGAATTATAATTGGTGGTGGGGATACTGAACGTTATCGTGACTTTATTGTTAATACGATAGTCGGAGCAAGGATACAGGAAATGTATGAGCAGGGGGTGCCTGTAGCAGGGTTTTCTGCCGGAGCTTTAATCAGTCCAGTTCATTGTGTAATTCCTCCAGTAGATAATACAAGGGGAGAGCATCTCTTTCTTCATGGATTAGGCTTAGTATTGGACTGTGTAATTAGTGTTCATTTTTCAAAATGGGGGGAAGAAGAAAATTTAAGGAAAGCAGTACTTAAAACCAATGTATCTATAGGATATGGAATAGATGATGATGCTGGAGTATATTTTGAGAATGGAAAGTTAACTGAAACAGAAGGTAAAAAAATATATTGCTTTGGTAGATAAACATAGGAGAGACAGTCGGAACGGTTTCCCCTATGTTTATTTTTGGGGGAAAATAAAGAAGGAATTAGTTGTCAAGTTTAACTAATAAAGTTCATAAATTTGTTATAATATATTTGACAATTTTATGAACAAGGTGAATAATATAGATACAAAGGGGGATTGTTATTATGCAATCATATGGAAAGATTCTAAATGTAACAAGGTATATATGTGGAACGCTATTAACAATCGGAACGATAATGTTTTTATACGGTGCATTTGTAAGCGGTTTATCAACTGTAACAGGTATTGGAATAGGTGTTGTGATGGGAGCAGTATTTATTTTTATTATGGGATTATTCTTAGAGATAACGGATGAAATGATTGTTAAGAAAAGATAAGGATATAAAAAGAGCGTCGAACTTAATCGACGCTCTTTTATTAGGTTTTGTCTAGCTCAAGCATCCGTGCCGTTAGCGAGATAATCCTAAACAGGTACTTACACTTTTCTTCTTACATATAACCCCATACCATTGCTAGTAATGAACCGAAAACGGTAACTAACGCAATGATCAAACCATAAATTGTCGTGGTATAAATTGCTTTTTTATCTTCACTTTCTCCTGCATGCATAAAGATAACGAGCTGAACAGCAGCCTGAACGAATGCCGTAATTAGAAGAATTGTCATGCCTAATTCAAACGACATATCTAAAAAGTAAACACTAAGAGCCACTACTGTTAAAAGCATTGAGAATATAAATCCATTTACTTGTTTAATAGGAAATAGTTCTTTCAATTACATCATTCCTTTCAAGTAGATGAAGCTAAAGATAAAGATCCATACAACATCTAGAAAATGCCAATATAGTGAGAAAATGAACGACTTATTTGTAGTTGCTGGTGTCAATCCATTTTTCTTAATTTGGATGAAGATGAATAATCCCCAGACCAAACCAAATGTAACGTGTGCCCCATGTGTACCAAGTGTTGTTAATAACATACCAGTAAAGGCACTTGTTTGAAGTGTAGCTCCTACATGATAGTAATGCGTGAACTCATATATTTCAACACCTAGGAAAGCCAGACCTAGTACAAGTGTTACAGCTAGGAATGTCAGCATGGCTTTCTTGCGATTTAGACGCATGGCGTTAATTGCAAGTCCGATAGTGAAACTACTTGTTAATAGTAAAATAGTTTCAATCAAAACAGGTGTCAGTTCGAAAATTTCAGCACCAGATGGACCATTTCCTACACGATTTTCATAAACAAAGTAGGAAGTGAATAGTGTTGCAAAAAGCATAATTTCAGCACCGAGGAAGACCCAGAATCCAAGTATATTTAGTTGGTTCTGCTCTGTGCTATATTCTAGAGGTTGTGTATTGTTTATTTTCATTTATTTAGCACCTCCGAATTTATCTTCTGTTTCTTCGATTTCTTTTACTTTTATATGGCGACCATGGTCTTTTTCAAAGGAACGATAAGCCATACAAGCTAAAATACCAATTCCTGAAATAATTACACCAGCCCAAATGTAAAAGACAAAGGAGAAACCAAAGACGAAGAATAACCCTGCCATAATAACTGGTAAACCACTATTGTTCGGCATATGAATTTCCTTGTAATCACCACGGAATAATTTATGCCCTTTTTTCTTAGAATCCCAGAATGCTTCACTTGAGTTAACTTGAGGTACAATCGCGAAATTATATTCTGGTACTGGATTATGTGTAGCCCATTCAAGTGAACGTGCATTCCACGGGTCGTCTCCAATACCTCTCTTTGCATAACGGAAACTGTAATATACATTGTAAACAATGACAATAAATCCAATTGCCATTAAACCTGCACCAAAGAAGGAAAGCATATTCAATGGTCCAAAGCCACTTGCTTCAGAGTACGTGTACATACGACGTGCTTGACCATCTAGTCCTGTAATGTACATAGGGAAGAAGGAGAAGCAGAAACCGACTGTAAGGAACCAGAATGCCCATTTACCAATTTTTTCGTTTAACATAAAGCCGAACATTTTTGGCCACCAGTAGGTAAGACCTGCAAGCATGGCGAATACAACACCTGGAATAATAACATTATGGAAGTGAGCTACCAAGAACATTGTATTATGGTATTGATAGTCAGCACTTGCGATAGCAAGCATAACTCCTGTCACACCACCGATAGTGAATAGTGGGATAAATGCTACAGAATAAAGCATGGGAACGGTAAACCTAATTTTCCCTTTCCACATGGTGAGTAGCCAGTTAAATATCTTAATTCCAGTTGGAACGGCTATTGCCATCGTTGTAATTGAGAAAATACTGTTTGTTAAAGCATCGTGACCCATTGTAAAGAAATGGTGCACCCATACAAAGAACGATAGTAGGGAGATGATAACCATCGATCCTACCATTGATTTATATCCGTACAGATTACGTTCTGAGAAAGTAGAAATAATTTCACTATATATACCAAATGCAGGTAAAATTAGAATGTATACTTCAGGATGTCCCCAAACCCAGAAAAGGTTAGCCCACATCATGTCCATTCCGCCATTCTCTGAAGCAAAGAAAAATGTTCCGAGTTGACGATCGAAAGTTCCCATTAATAAAGCAATGGTCAAAACAGGGAACGCGAACACGATAATTACGTTTGTAACAAGGGAAGACCAGGTAAACATCGGCATTTTCATTAATGTCATGCCAGGTGCTCGCATTTTTATAATTGTTGCAATAAAGTTAATCCCAGTCATCAAGGTACCAATACCTGATATCTGCAGAGCCCAATTATAATAGTTTACACCTACAGACGTACTAAAATCGTTACCTGCTAGTGGATAGTAATTTGTCCAACCAGCATCAGGTGAACCACCAATTACAAATGATACGTTAAATAACATTGCCCCTGCAAAGTATAACCAAAAACTAATTGCATTTAATCTTGGGAAGGCAACATCCCTTGCTCCAATTTGTAATGGAACGACAAAGTTCATTAAACCGATAACGAATGCCATCGCCATGAAGAATATCATAACGACCCCGTGTGTTGTAAATACTTCATTGTAATGTTGTGCATCTAAAAATGCATTTTCTGGTACTGAAGTTTGAAAACGCATCATGACAGCATCTGCGCCACCACGGAAAAGCATAAGTAGTGCAGAAATAATATACATGATACCTATACGTTTATGGTCGGTTGTTGTTAGCCATTCGTTCCACAAGTAGCCCCATTTTTTAAAGTAAGTAATCCCTAAGACGATGGCGATAATCACTAGACCAATCGCTACCATTGACGCATAAATCAATGGACTAGGATGTGGAACTGCAAATCTTTCAAAAAATTCCATGTCTGTTCTCCTTTCAAGAGATGATATCTGTAAATCTAGTTGTTGTAAATCTAGTTTTAGTGATTGCTATGTTCTGATTCGTGTTCGTGCTCATGATCCATTTCATCGTGTGACTCTGTATTCGAGTCATCTGAACCATGGTTATGTCCACCGTGCTCTCCTTCTGGCGCTGGTAAGAAATCTAAATGTGTTCCAGTGAATGTCATCTGACCAAGATGACCAGGTTCTAATAACTCGTCAAATTTATCTTCAGTTATTGGGTCAGCTGTAGCGTGGATTTCTTCTATCCATGTATCATATTCGTCTGGTGATAGGACAGTTGCTATAAAGGTGTTTTCAGCAAAACCTTCACCACTAAAGTTTGCATTTCGACCTACAAAATCTCCTGTTTCTTCAGCAGCAAGATGTAAAGTAGTAACCATATCAGCCATTGCGTATTTTTGCCCGCCTAACTGTGGTATCCAAAAACTTGTAATTGGTCCAAATGAATATAATCTGAATTCAACTGGACGATCTGTTGGAAGGAAAACGTAATTTAACGTTTCAATGTCTTCTTCAGGATAACTGAAGTGCCATTTCCAATTAGATGATGATGCATAAATTACTAATGGTTCCTTGTCTTCATATCCTTCTGGTACTGATTCAACTTGATAAGTTGATACAACCGATACAACCGATAAAAATGCTACAATCAGTATTGGTATTCCAATAATAATACCTTCTAAGATTGGATTCCCTTCAATGTGTGGGGGTTCATAATCATCTGGTTGTTTAGATGCGCGATATTTTACTAACACTATCACCAAAAGTGTAATTACGACAATTACAATTACTGCCATTGTTATAATGGATAACCAAATTGTGTTTGATAATGTTTCTGCTTGTGGCCCTTTAGGATCTAGAACAAGCAAAGGCTCGCAACCTATTAACACTGTCACGATAGTGAAAACTAATGCTAGTAAGGCCCATTTTTGTTTCATGGAGTTACCCCTTTCTACTTTTCTAACCTTTTAGTTAGTTTAATACTTACATATATTATGATTGGATTTCATTAATTACAAGAGTTTGAGAAAAACTTCACAAAACGTTCAAGAATGTTTGAATGATTTTGGACTTAAAGGAAAATTTTGCACATTTTATTATGGGGGGAATTTTAGTAGTGAATCTAAAGAATAATATTATATAATATGAAGTAACTATTTTGCGACATGCCCTAAGGAATAGTGCTTTAAATGGTTGACTTTTTACAAACTAAGGTGTAGTATGCTTTTTGCTGTTGAAATGCTTCGTTACTTTTGAACACTTTAAATGAAGCTATTGACATGATTGTTTGTGTTATGTTATATTATTAAAGTCGTTTTTGAAAATATAACTTACAATTGCCGGCCTAGCTCAATTGGTAGAGCAACTGACTTGTAATCAGTAGGTTGGGGGTTCAAGTCCTCTGGCCGGCACCACTTTTTTATATGAGCCATTAGCTCAGTCGGTAGAGCATTTGACTTTTAATCAAAGGGTCGAAGGTTCGAATCCTTCATGGCTCACCATTTTGCGGGTGTGGCGGAATTGGCAGACGCGCTAGACTTAGGATCTAGTATCTTCGGATGTGGGGGTTCGACTCCCTTCACCCGCACCATCATTACAAATATTAAGGAAATTCTGTCACGTCCTGGGACTGTGCTTACTCGTCCCATCGAAAACCTTTGTGACAAACACAGAAGTCAGAACATCCTGTTCAAGCGCGGAAGTAGTTCAGTGGTAGAACATCACCTTGCCAAGGTGGGGGTCGCGGGTTCGAATCCCGTCTTCCGCTCCAGAAATACTCTTTGCCGGGGTGGCGGAACTGGCAGACGCACAGGACTTAAAATCCTGCGGTAGGTGACTACCGTACCGGTTCGATTCCGGTCCTCGGCACCATTCGCGCCCGTAGCTCAATTGGATAGAGCGTTTGACTACGGATCAAGAGGTTAGGGGTTCGACTCCTCTCGGGCGCGCCACACTGCGGGAAGTAGCTCAGCTTGGTAGAGCACTTGGTTTGGGACCAAGGGGTCGCAGGTTCAAATCCTGTCTTCCCGATAATATTTTGATAGATACATAAATTACTATAATATTACTAAGTATAATAAAAAAGGACAGACTGCGTAATAAATCGTATTCTGTTCTTTTTTTATTCTATTAAGAAGGATTTTATTAAGTAAAATTGTTACTTTGAAGCCATGTATGTAAACTGTGAGGTAACATCGAACTTAAAAAAATATCTTGCTTGTACTCTCAAGATCAATAAAGAATTATGAATGCCAATACTCAACGGAGCTATCAAGAATGAAATAGAGCAAAATTCTCTTGAAATGAACTTGATAAGCCTTCTCAAGATTGAAATAGAGCAAAATTCTCTTCAAATGAACTTGAAAAGCCTTCTCAAGGTTGAAATAGAGCAAAATCCTCTTCAAATGAACTTGATAAGCCTTCTCAAGATTAAAATAGAGCAAAACCCTCATGAAATGAACTTGATAAGCCTTCTCAAGATTGAAATTGAGCAAAATTCTCTTCAAATGAACTTGATAAGCTCTCTCAAGAAAATTTCCCAAATTATTGTTACCTCGCAGTTTAAATCAACTACGATGCTAAAGAATAGATAAACAGTACGAAAATAGCCATTATGAAAAAGAATATTCAGGGAATACTCCTGTTATAAAAAGAATGAATAGGGGAGTTTTCAATTTGACACTGGTTCGATTAGGATATTCAGCAATTAGTACGCAACTGCAAAATAGCTCCACATCAAAGACCATGACATATGCTCGATTTTCACAAATTAAAGATAGAGAGGCAGCGCTTCGGAAGTTAGAGGCTATATCAAATACCAATTTAAATAATTTACTCAGACTACTAAGGTATAATGTTGCGAATGATATCCATTTTTACCGTATTTCATCTAAATTAATTCCATTAGCTGATCATCCTGAAACCTCTGAATGGAATTATATGAAAGCTTTAAAGCGTTCTTTAAGTGATTTAAGAAAGTTTATTAAAGTGTACGAATCCTTAAGATTAGATTTCCATGCAGATCATTTTGTTTTAATTAATTCTCCCAGAAAAGAAGTATTATCGAGTGCGATCAAAACGTTAAGGATGCATCATCGTTTACTGAAGGGATTTGGTTTGAACCCAGAACATCGTTGTGTAATGCATGTGGGCGGTGGATATGGAGATAGAGAGAAGGCGTTAGAACGCTTTATTGAAAATTGGGCATACGTATCTGTAGATTTACAAGAAATGGTTATTCTAGAAAATGATGATAAAACCTTTACGATGAAAGAAACATTGTATTTATGTGAAAAGTTGGGTATTCCACTTGTTTTTGATTATCATCATCATATTGCTCATCATATTGATTCTAATTGGTATAACGAGTGGGATCGTATTGTTACTACATGGGAGTCATCAATTCTTCCAGTGAAAATGCACATATCCAGTCCGAAGTCTGAACAAAAGTTTCGTGCGCATGCTGATTATGTAGATAGCAAAATGTTTATGGGTTTTTTGCAAGAAATTAAAGGTAGTGTTCCACAAATTGATTGTATGATTGAAGCAAAACAAAAGGATGGAGCTCTCTACAAACTAATGGAAGATCTAAAGGAATATCCTGAAATAGAAATAGTGGATGGGGCTAGTTTTTACATTACATAATTACAACTGTAGAATTCTTTATGTGGACTTAAGTAAAGTTCAATCATCAATAACTTTCTTAAAAATCGACTGTTTCATAAATTTCCTTTTTTGAGTTAGTTGACAGTTCTGGGAAAAAAAGAAATCAAGAGAAATATTCGTTTACTTATTCTCTTGATTTCTTGTCTTTTTGACTTATTTTACATAAAAGCCAGCAATTTTCTCATTTTGGTCAAGCGTTATTTGAAAAACCACGTCCTGTTCTTCAAATGAACCATTGATTAATACAACATCATACCCCTCTAATTTTTCTGTTGATTGGTATTCTTGACTAACGAAGCTTCCAAATTGTTCTTCAAGAGATGTCCATGCTTCTTCAAGTTCTGAAGCAGGCAACTCATCTTTCATTGTTTCATCGTAATACTCGGTTGCATCTTCATATCTACCTTCATTAAGAAACATAACAAATTCTTCTGCAAAAACAATATTAGCATCTTTTTCAGCAGATTCCTGAAACTCCTCTTCTTTCTGTTCACTTTCATCATCAGCACACCCAGCAATAAATAGGATTAGAAACATTGATATTAGTATGTAATAGTGTTTTTTCTTCATAATAAACCCTCCAATCTTATCGTAATATTCGTTAGAAGTTTTATTATCATTTTCACCTAGAATTTCTCTTTTTACACCTTAGTAACAAGTATTTGCAAATAAAAAGAGAAGCAGCGCTTTAACTGCTTCTTTATAAGGGTTCCTATTGTTTGCCGTTATCGATTTCCATTAATAATGTTACCAATACTTCTCCAATAATGTTTCCCGCTGTTTTAGGTGCTGTTTTTCCAGGTAGCCCAAGTGCATGAATTGCCTTGATACCTTGCTTAGAAGCATAGTCAAAATCTGTACCACCTGGTTTTGAAGCAAGATCGATAATTAGCGATGATGTACCCATATTGGCGATAACGTCAGAGTTAATGATGAGGAATGGTACTGTATTAATACAAATGTCCATATCAATAATTGCTTCTTCTATTCTGCCAGTAGGTATCGCGTTTAAGCCCATTTCCTGTGCGCGAGCAAAGTGAGCTGGATTCCTAGCGGTAATGGTCACATTTGCTCCAATGGCAGAGAAGTAACGTGCTAAGGTTATACCTATTCGGCCAAAACCAACAATCATTACATTTGAACCATGTATCGTAACATCTGTTTCTTCAATTGCAAGTTGTAATGTCGCTTCTGCAGTAGGCATCGAATTGTAGATTGCAATATCATCTCGCTTGAACAAAGGCAAAACGGTACGATTTGTTTTTGCTCCTAAGTTATCTAAGTAAGTATTGGTAATTCCAGTATAGATCACACAATGCTCTGGTGTTTTCTCTAGCATATCTTTCGTGAGTTTAATAATCTCATTCGAATAAGTCGCTTCAACTTCACCATTTATATCTGTTCCAGGAACTGGTAAAAGGATGGCATCAATCTTACTAAAATTAACTTCTGTAAGAACACAATGTGTGATATTTGGATGTTCAAAGGTCATGTGTTCATAACCTGCAACAAAAACACTTGCTTGTCTTAAGGTTAGTATCTTTATTACTTCTAAGTAGCGGTTATCTCCCCCGATAATAAGTACCTTCATGTGGTTTAACAATAATTCGTTCCACCCTTCATTTTCGTATGTAAAGAAGCATACATTTCAGTCGCTATTATTATTTTATCGTACTACTCTCTTGCTTATGACTTTATTAGAAAATATGTTGTCATATAACTGAATCTAAAAATATAATAGATTCTGATTACATGATATAATGGAATTATTTAAAAAGGTTAATATCTTCCTAGAGTTAGAGCAAAACATAAGGAGGTTTTATGATTTGAAGACACAAACAAGATGGCAGACACCAGATCAATTACGAATCTTACTAGATGAACTTGTAAGCTGGAAAAGTGTAACCTTAACTGAAGGGGAGCGCGAGTTTCCTATCAAATTACAGGCAAAGTTACAAGACCTAGAATATTTCGGGGAAAATCCAACATATCTTGAACTCCATGATGCAGATATGCGGAGGAAATTCTTGACTGCTTTATATAAACATCCAGATGCGACAGAAACAATCGTACTAATTAGTCACTTTGATACAGTTAATACAGAAGAATATGGTGACTTCGAAGCATTAGCCACACATCCAGAAGAATTAACCAAAGTATGGATGGAAAACCAAGCGAAATTACCTCATGATGTGCTAGAAGATTTAAATACTGGTGAATATTTATTCGGACGTGGTGCAATGGATATGAAAATGGGATTGGTTTTGCATATGCGCCTTATTGAAAAGGCGAGTATAGAACAATGGCCAATTAATTTGTTGTTACTTACTGTTCCGGATGAAGAAGTGAATTCATCAGGAATGCGATGTGCTGTACCAACACTATTGGAAATACAGAAAACACATCATTTATCTTTTAAATTATTTTTAAATAGTGAACCTGTTTTTTCGATTAATCCAAAAAATCATGACTTTTTCATTTACAGTGGGACGATTGGTAAGATACTTGGCGCGGCTTTGTTTTACGGGAAAGAAACTCATGCAGGAGAACCGCTCAGTGGATTAACTTCACCATACATTGCTTCTTTTCTTACTAAGGAAATGGAATGGAACGACAGCTTTGTGGAAAATGTAATGGGAGAAACAACTCCACTTCCATTAACATTACAGCAAGCAGATTTAAGTCTAGCATATTCTACACAAACACCGTATCGTTCTTCTGCCCTTTACAATATTTTTGTTATGAAACGAAGTGCTTCTGAGGTGTTTGATATTTATGAGCAGGTCGCAAATCGTGCTGTACAAAAATTAAATCAAGATTATGAAGAAAAATGTAAGCGATTTAATGTAAATCCAATTGGGAAAGTAAAAGTTGTAAAATATAAGGATTTACTTGAATATGCGATGAAAAAGTTAGGGGAAGCTGCCATTGCAGAAATAAAAGCAGATATTTATTATCAAGATGGGTTAGATGATCGGGAAAAATCATTACGAATTGTCGACAAATTAATGATCCATTGTCAAGAACTAGCGCCAGCAATTGTGATTTTATTTGCTCCTCCATACTATCCAGCAGTTAATTCGTCCGAAAACGAACTCGTTAAAAAATGTGTTGATTTTGTATCGGAAACAGCGATGGCTAAGTTTCATTTGCCCATTAAACAAGTGCATTACTTTAACGGGATTTGTGATTTGAGTTATGTAAATTACGAGGGGACGGAGGAGGGATGGTCAGCTTTTGAAGAGAATACACCAGTGTGGATGGATACGTATTCCATTCCTTTTCCTGAAATGCAACAATTGAATGCCCCTGTACTAAATGTTGGGCCATTTGGAAAGGATGCACATAAACGTTCTGAACGCTTGCATATTAAAAATGCATTTGAGCAAACACCAATTTTACTTGAAGAACTTATAAGAATGTTGATGGAAGAATAATCTAAAATTGTAAAAAGAGCGATGAGTCTTATTAGGAAAGGGTTTATCGCTCTTTTTGATTTTGTAAATTCTGTAAATTCCGTACCATTTGGCACTATTTGGTAGCTATTTATAGACTTTGATACTTATTTCTGAATAATCGTACTAGAAGATGATTAAAACCGTTAAACCATGTTTAATCCGTTTTGACGAAAATGTGTCCTGCCTATAAGCTATTAATTGTGATAAGGTTTGTTAAAAATTACAGGAGGTGGGAGCATCAATATTTCTCAAGTAGCTGAAAAATTGCAAATTACAACCACGGAGTATCATTTCCGTAAGCCGAACAAAAATGATGGAGCTGGGGTTTATGAGCTTGTTAAACATACGGGTAATTTAGATCTTAATTCTTCATATAGCTATTTAATGTGGTGCGAAATTTTTTCCGATACATCGATTGTTGTTGTGAGAAAAGAGACACAGAAAGTTGTTGGATTTGTTTCTGGGTTTATTCATCCAGAACAGCAGGATACATTGTTCATTTGGCAGGTTGCTGTTCATTCATCAGAAAGAGGGAACGGTCTCGCGACGAAGATGTTGCTGCAATTACTAGACAGAGATATTTGTGAAGAAGTTCACTATATTGAGGCGACAGTATCACCATCAAACACACCATCGAAACGTTTGTTCTTAGGTTTAGCTAGGAAATTTGAAACAAACTGGAAAATAAGTGATTATTTTACTTCTGATCATTTTCCGACAAATGGTCATGAAGATGAGTTATTGTTTAAGATTGGACCAGTCGAAAAATAATAAATAAAAGGATGAGTGCATGCAGGCGGCAGTATTAAGCAACGCTAAAATGGAAACATTTGAAAAATTAGAATCTGCGGTAAGAAGTTATAGTCGTGGGTGGCCTACCGTATTTGAAAAAGCAAAGGGATATAAAATTTGGGATATTGATGGAAAAGAATATATTGATTTTTTTGCAGGGGCAGGAGCGTTAAATTATGGTCATAATAATGACGAAATGCAAGAAAAATTAATTGAGTATATAAAAAACGATGGGATTCTTCATAGCCTCGATATGGGGACGACTCCAAGGAAAAAGTTTCTTGAAGCTTTTCAGGAAATTATTCTTACACCTCGAAACCTCGATTATAAAGTGATGTTTCCGGGACCAACAGGTACAAACTCTGTTGAGAGTGCCTTAAAAATAGCCAGAAAGGTAACCGGTCGTGATACAGTTATAAGCTTTACCAATGCTTTTCATGGAATGACAATTGGTTCTTTATCGGTTACTGGAAACTCCTTCAAGCGTCATGGAGCTGGAATTCCATTACATCATTCGGTTTCAATGCCATTTGATGAATATGTGGAAGACCAAGACTCGATTGCCTATATTGAAAGATTCCTAGAGGATAGTGGAAGTGGTGTGGCATTACCTGCAGCGATTATACTAGAAACTGTTCAAGGTGAAGGTGGCATTAATGCTGCTCGCATGGAATGGTTGAGGAAAATAGAACGTATTTGCAGACGCTTTAATATTTTATTAATAGTCGATGATGTGCAAGCAGGATGCGGTAGAACAGGTACATTCTTTAGTTTTGAACCTGCTGGTATTAATCCAGACGTTGTTTGTTTATCAAAGTCTATTGGTGGTGCAGGTTTACCGATGGCTCTTACATTAATAAAACCCGAATATGACCAATGGGGACCTGGTGAGCATAATGGAACCTTCCGAGGGAATAATCTAGCATTTATTGCGGCTACAGAGGCTTTAAACAATTGGAAATCTGATACATTTTCAAACGAGATAAAACGGAAAGCTGCATTACTAAAAACTCGAATTACAGAAATCATTCAAGCATATCCAGAACTCAAAGGTGAGGCACGTGGTAGAGGCTTAATGCAAGGAATCGCTACCTGTGGTGAGGGACTCGCTTCGGAAATTTGTGCGGAGAGCTTTAAACGTGGATTAATCGTAGAAACTTCTGGGCCTAAGGATGAAGTAGTGAAATTCCTACCACCGCTTATTATTGATGAGGAAGGACTAAAGAACGGTTTATCCATCCTTGAAGAAAGTATTAATCATGTTTTATCTAAATAGCAGCATATACTATAACAAAAGCGTAAGCGCCCGTTTAGCTACGTAGGAGAGGGAAGTCTCCTTAGTCGTTGGGCGCTTGAGCTGGACGTGGACTTTCTTCAAAAGGAAATGAAGCAGGATGACTTTCTATACATTCTTATTATAAATATATCAAAAAAGGAGAATAGAAGAATGATTGTAAAATCACTAGATGAAATTATTGGAACAGAGGATGAAACAAAGGGAGAAACTTGGGAAAGCCGCAGATTTATTTTACAGAAAGACGGAGTTGGCTTTAGTTTAAATGATACAATTATCAAAGCAGGTACAGAAAGTTATTTCTGGTATAAAAACCATATCGAGGCTGTTTATTGCATTGAGGGTGAAGGAGAAATTGAAAAAGTAGAAACGGGAGAGGTGTGGCAACTTAAAGCTGGTTCAATGTATCTACTGAATGATCATGATAAACATAAGTTACGTGCTAGAACTGAAATGCGCATGGTGTGTGTATTTAACCCACCACTTGTAGGAACAGAAACACATAATGAAGAAGGGTATTATCCTTTACTAACAGAATAGTAGGAAACCAGGGACACGGATTGTGTTCCTGGTTTTTTTGGGGGTTGGCAGACCCTTTTATATAAGTTCCTCTTCTACGGCTGCTTTGATTTTATTGATGCATTCCTCTATGGTTTTTCCATAAATCCGTTTTCCATTAACCATCGCATATGGTCGCATGGCACACATCCCGCAATAGTTCATACATTCATAACTCATCACAGCAACTTCAGGCCGATTGAATACCTCTTCAAGTTCTTCTGAAGAGAGGATATTATAATCACATACTTCAATTATTACAATTCCCATTATAAACCCCGTCTTTCTATTAAAGGTCATAGTATAGCTTAAATGATTATAATGGTTAACACAAATAGTTGAACTTATTTATATTTTGAAAGTTATTTTTCCGTAGTTGATATAAACTTCGGACTAATTTAATTCAGAATAATTTTGCTCTCGCTCACACTTATTAATGTGATGTGCTTACTCCGCTCCAGCAGAATACTTCGCTTTCCACGGGCACGGCCTCAGCCTCCTCGGAAGAAAAGCCCTTCCTGCGGGGTCTTCGGACACGTGCTGTTCCCGTAGGAGTCTACGTATTCTGCCTACGCTGGTAAAGATTTTTTTGGTTAATGTATAGTTGTAGCCCATAGAAATACGTTTTATAAAATTGCTCTCATCTAAAAAAGATAATAAAGCTCTCTGCTTCAACAGAAATCATGGTAGGATTTAACAGCAAATTTCCAGGTTGTACTTCAGTAGTGAACAATCCTAGTGGAGGAAACACACGGAGACTCCTGTGGGAGGATAGGCCTAGGTGAGACTACGTAGTGCGTTAGCACGAAGGGGGCTCACCAGCCGCCCACGGAAAGCGAAGTGTGTTTCCGGAACGACGTGTTTCGCACTATACTGAATTAAAGAGATCCGAAGTCTATATATTTTGTGACAAATTCAACGGAAGTTATACAAGCAGCCTTTTCTAATATAATGGAAGCATTTAGTTATTCGGATACATTTCCTGTAAGAAGGATACGGATTGATTAATTAATTTCTTGAGTACGTCCACATTAATATCTGCAATTTTGTTGATGTATACACACGCTTTACCTGTCTTATGCTTTCCAAAATCTTTTAGCAATTCTGCTCGTTTATCATCACCTGTAGCGAAGTATAAACTGAAATTTGCTTTTCGAGGTGAGAAACCTACAAGTGGGGCATCTCCTTCATGGCCAGATTCGTACTTATAATGATAGGTTCCAAATCCAATGATACTTGTCCCCCACATTTTTGCACTATATCCTGTTGTTTCTGAGAAAATATCTAATAATCTATATGCATCTTCACGTTTTTTTGGTTTTTCTATCTTTTCAATAAAATCTATTATACTTTGATCATTTTCTTTTGTTTTTAATTCATACATTTATCTGATCACTCCTTCCAATATACCTTCATTCTAACAGATGGAAGTTAAAATAAAAAATCAGCATTAGGGGAAACCTAATCCTGATTGAAGGTTATTTCGATTGTAATTTCTTATAAAGCAGGGCGATTTCTTTATCATTTACTGGTCTACTAAAGTAATAGCCTTGGCCTTCATGGCACTCTTGTTTTTTTAGGTAGTTTAATTGCTGGGGCGTTTCGATTCCCTCTGCAATTACTCGAAAACGTAAATTCTTCCCCATGCTGATGATTGTATTTACAATGATTTCTCCGTCCATATCTAAGTCATCGATAAACGATTTATCAATTTTCAAGGTATCGATTGGTAACTGTTTCAAGTAACTTAAGGATGAGTATCCTGTCCCAAAATCATCAATAGAAACTTTTACACCTAATTCTTGGAGGTCATGTAACGTTTGTGACACATTTTCTATTTCTAAAATGGTCCCTTCCGTTATTTCTAGTTCTATGTAAGATGCATCGAGTTCTGTTTCATTTATAATTTGCTTTAAGTCTTGTACAAATTTCTTATCTTTAAATTGAATTGGTGAGACGTTCACAGATATTCTTTCAAGATACGTTCCATTTTCCTGCCACATCTTCATTTGATTACATACGGACCATAAAATCCATTTGCCAACTTGAATAATTTGACCCGTCTTCTCAAGAATCGGAATAAACTCGATAGGGGAAACAGAGCCAAGTTCTTTGTTTTTCCATCGTAATAAAGCCTCAACGCCAACAATTTGATTGTTTTTTAAATTAATGAGAGGTTGATAGACAATTTTAAATTCGTCACTTGCCAATGCGTTCTTTAGTTCTAGTTCCATTTGGAATTTTCGGTCCATTTCCATATTTTGGTCAGGTGTACTAAAGCAAAAATTATTCCCGCCATTCTTTTTCGCGTGGTACATAGCAGTGTCTGCTTTTTTTATAGATGTTTCTATAAACTCTTGGCAATTTTCAGGAATTTTATTTAGTGTTTCGTTATTGATACCGATACTTACTGTGGTCGACATTTCTTTATCATTTATGTAAATTGGAAGGCTAATCGTATCTAATATCTTTCTAGCAATACACATTGCAGTATCTTTGTCTGTATTGTTTTCTAGAATAACAATAAATTCATCTCCACCTTGCCTAGAGACAAAATCTGATTCGCGAAGGCATGCTCTTAAACGTCCTGAAACCTCTTCTAATACCTTATCTCCAATTCCGTGACCAAAATTATCATTAATAATCTTAAAATTATCTAAATCGAGAAAGAAAACAGTATACGTTTCATCTGTTTTTCTTGGATGTTCATCAACCCATTTATATAACTGATTACGGTTTGGTAAATGCGTAAGTGCATCATAATATGCCATTTCTTCTATGTATTCTTCGTAGGCTTTACGAGTTGTAATATCATATCGAATGGAGGTATATTGATATGGCTTTCCCTGATCGTTCAAAAAAGGAACAATGGTTGTGTCAACCCAATAGTATGTTCCGTCCTTTGCACGGTTTTTGATTTCTCCATGCCAAACATTCCCTGCTCCAATCGTTGTCCATAACTCTTTAAAAAAAGAATTAGAATGATAACCTGAATTAACGATATTTTGATTACTTCCAATTAATTCTTGTTGTCTATACTTCGATATATGACAAAATTTATCATTGGCAAATTGAATAATTCCTTTGCTATCCGTAATTGCTACGATTGCTGACTCATTTAATGCAAACTCTAAATCTCTAAGTTTTTTTTGCGTTTCGTCAAGCTGTGTTTCGTAAGTCAAATGAATCACCTCTCTTCCCAATCGTTCCAGTATATATCGTATACTAAGATAATTATACAATTTTTGGTGAATTTCGTAAACATCATATTTCGGCAAATTTCGAGTTAGGAGAGAGGGGTTAGTGATATGGTTATTTCCTGAATTGCTTACGCATAATGACCGCCAATTTTTTTACTACGATCGATTGTAACGCCTGCATCGGTATAACTGGAGGCACGGAGAATAGCAGTTGACCCATATTTATCACGAATGGCATCCATGACATAACCAATATCTGTTTTTTTCGGACGATCTTCAAACAGGTCTAATTGTGTTTCTCCTTTATCAAATAAGTGATCTAAGGTTACAGAGACATGCCTGATATTGCTTTTTCCATCGTAAAATTCGTGAAATAGCTGCATACAGATATGGTATATATCCATTGTTACATTTGTTGGAAGTGTAATTGACCTAGAACGTGAGAAACCACCACCGGTTTCTTTTGAGTAAGCTATTCCTAAGTGGATGGTTTTTCCCGCTTTGTCTCTTGCACGGGCTCTACGACATACTTCCTCGCAAAGGTCGAGAATGCAGACGGCGACTTCATCTTTCGTGTAGTCACGAAGAAGGGCGATTCCATGCCCAAATCCTTTGTGCTCAGTCTTAGTGAAGCTGCCATAAACTGGACTTAAATCAATTCCCCAAGCATGCCAATATAGTTGTTCACCCATAATACCGAAGCGCTTTTTTAAGTGATTTAGATCATAATTAGCAAGCTGACCGAGGGTAACAATTCCCATTCGGTTGAGATTGCGTTTCATTCTAGTGCCAATCCCCCAAATATCCTGAACTGGGAATGGCCAGAGTTTTTCTTCTACATCTTCATATCTACACTCTGCGATTCCAGCCTTTTTTCCATGCAAATCCATGACAACTTTTGCTAAAAATTTATTATCACCAATTCCAATAGAAGAGGTAATTCCAAAATTACGGAGAATATCTTGTTGGATTTTTCTTGCTATTTCCCAGCAGTTTCCGAAAAGCTTTTCTAATCCGTTTATCGTTACCCAAATTTCATCTACTGAGTATGGATGGATTGCCTCTTTCGGTGCATATTGATTAATGAGCTTTGTAATTTCTACGGAAACATGAAGATAGTCAGCCATATGGGCTGGGACGATATAGACGTCAGGGTCATCTGGTAGTTCAAAGAAACGACTTACATTACTAATACCGTATTTTTTCTTTAGGGCAGGGGATGCAGCTAGTACGATACTTCCGGACCTGCTTGGGTCACCAACAACAGCGAGCATTGTTTTCATTGGATCGAGTCCTAGTTTAACGGCCTCTACACTTGCATAGAAGGAACGCATGTCGATACATAGCACATCATTACGAGGATAGGATGAATAATCCAAATTAATTCACCACCTAATTGTTAGAACGTTTGTTCTTAATTATATGTAGTTAAGCAAAAAAAATCAATGGTAAATTATTCTGTAAAAGTATAACTTCCATATTTTAAACCACCCTATAACAGAAAAACATAAAAGGAGGTTATTGCATGTCACAAAATTTGCGAGACATTATGACTGGACAGGTAATGACAGTAAATGAAACACAGTCGGTGCAAGAGGCAGCTGCAGTGATGAGTACGTATAATATTGGAGCACTTCCTGTTGTAAATAGTAGTGGACAGATGGTTGGGATTGTTACTGACCGTGATATTACGCTAAGAACAACAGCACAGGGAGAATCAGCTCAGACTCCTATTTCTCAGGTGATGACTGCACAACAAGTTGTACAGGGAACACCTGATATGGACGTACATCAAGCTGCGCAGTTAATGGCCCAGCAACAAATTCGTCGCTTACCAGTGGTTGAGAACGAACAGATTGTAGGTATGGTAGCACTGGGTGATTTAGCTGTCCAGCAGCAATATGCAAATGAGGCAGAACAAGCGCTATCAAGTATATCTACACCATCCGCTCCTCAAAGCTAGAAAAAACAGCCTTAAAAGTTGCTTACTTTTAAGGCTGTTTGCTAAAAAATTATGCAGTAAATGTAATTTATGTGCCTTCTTTTACAGGAAGTGGTGAGATGAATGAGGATCAACAGCAGCCCATGAAAAGCGAAGTTCTTTCCGGAACGGTGTGATTTAGTAAATTCCCTTAAGTTACCTCACAGTTTTATATCAATGAGAAAAGTAACAAAAACTTACGAAAAAGTCTTTATCAAAGAGGATTATATTAGCGGTTTCTAGAATGAATAGACAGAAGCGAATAATATAGAGGGGGAGTTTGATGAAGGACAAAATAATGGAATACATAACAACAGATGTTAAGTTACAAGGTGGATTGATTGGAGTAAGTATTCGCTCGAAGTCGACAGGGAAAGTACTATTTGAACATCAGGATGACATTCGCATGCATCCAGCTTCTAATATGAAACTATTAACTAGTGCTGCTGCGTTAAGTGTTCTGGGCGAAAACTATACATTTCAAACAGACATAAGAACGGCTGGAAACATAGATGACAATACACTTCATGGTGATCTTTATATTATTGGAAAGGGAGACCCAACACTGCTTCCAGAAGTTTTCGACACATTAGCACAAGCGTTAAGAAAACGAGGGTTAACAAAAATAGAAGGTAATGTGGTTGGTGATGATTCGTGGTATGATGATACCCGTCTCTCTCCAGATTTGGTATGGACAGATGAACAATACTACTATGGTGCACAAGTCTCTGCATTAACTGCTTCACCAAATGAAGATTATGATACAGGGAGTATCATCATTGAAGCGTCTGCGAGTCGTCCTTTAGAGAAACCAACTATAGCCTTATTTCCGTCTACGGACTATATTACAATTCTAAATAATGCGATAACAGTAACGGAAAAGATAGAAGATGAATTAATTATCGAACGTAAACATGCAAGTAATGTAATTGAAATTAAAGGCAAGATTTCAATAGATTCAGAGAAAATAAAAGAATTTATGGCGGTATGGGAACCGACTACATATGCGCTTCACTTGTTTGCAGCCTCATTAGAAAGAGAAGGAATAACATGGAATGGAAAAGTGAAAGTCGGTAAGGCAAAAGAAAATAGTCAGTTACTTCTTTCCCGCAAATCAATCCCACTATCAGAGCTTCTCGTTCCTTTTATGAAATTTAGTAATAATGGACATGCAGAAATATTAGTAAAAGAAATGGGGAAAGTCGTTTATGGAGAAGGTAGTTGGGAAAAGGGATTAGAAGTAATGAAAGGGGAACTTGCGAACTTAGGAATGAACATGGATACGATTGTGATGAAAGATGGATCAGGTATTTCTCATTCCAATGCTATACCAGCTAATGAAATTACAAAATTATTACATGATGTACAGAGTAAATCATGGTTTCATAGTTATTTAAAGGCACTACCAGTTGCTGGAGAAGAGGAAAGAATAATGGGAGGAACGTTACAAGACAGAATGAAAGGTATAAAAGTAAGTGCAAAAACAGGTACAATTGAAGGTGTTAGTACACTGTCAGGTTACATGGAAACTAAAAAAGGAAGCGAATTTATATTCTCAATTATGCTAAACCATTTACTGGATGAGGAGGAAGGGAAAACGATAGAAAATGAACTGGTAGAGATTATAGCAAACGAGGGCTAAGAGTTTATAGTAAAAGAAGATTCAGAGATATGTATCACTGAATCTTCTTTTTTATACTAAGCTTTCTAATGCTTGGTCTAAATCTTTCTTTAAATCTTCCACTTGCTCGATACCGACTGAGAATCGTAATAGTCTATCACTTACGCCACGTCTCTCTCTTTCTTCTTTCGGTATTTCTGCATGTGTCTGTGTTGCTGGATAGGTAATAAAACTCTCCACACCACCAAGACTTTCAGCAAAAACGATTAATTGAAGGTTTGATAAAAACGGATCAATCCATCTGCTTTCAGTCAAACAGAATGATATCATTCCACCTTGACCTGCATAAAGTACTTCTGTTACTTTTCGGTGTTCATGTAAAAATTGAACGATTGATTTTGCGTTTTCTTGATGTTTTTCCATACGCAGTGCAAGTGTCTTTAGCCCTCTAATTAAGAGCCAACAATCAAAGGGAGAAAGAATCGCGCCAGAAGCGTTATGTAAGTTACTTAATTTCCCACAAAGCTCATTGCCCTTTGCTACCACTAAACCTGCCAAGACATCATTGTGTCCACCAACGTATTTTGTTGCGCTATGGATTACAATATCAGCTCCGAGTGCGAGTGGTTGCTGAAGGTATGGCGTTAAGAAGGTGTTATCCACGATTAATAGTAAGTTATGTTTTTTTGCTAACGTTGCATAGTCTGCGATGTTAACTTCAAGCATTAATGGGTTGGTGGGCGTTTCAATAAATAAGGCCTTTGTTTTGGATGTAATGGATTGCTCTGTTTCTAGAATATCTGTAAAAGTTGAATAAGTAGTTTGTATATCGTAGTTTTTAGCATATTGTTCAAGTAAGCGGTACGTACCACCATAAATATCCTCTATAGCAATGAGGTGGTCACCTGATTTAAATAGTGAAAAGACCAGCTGGATTGCAGCCATTCCTGAGCTGCATGCGTAACCCGCGTCACCCTTTTCTAATGTTGCAATGCCTTCTTCTAGAATGCTACGAGTGGGATTTTTGGTACGCGTGTAATCATAGCCTGTAGATTTTCCTAACCCTTGATGCTGATAAGCGGTTGATAAATAAATGGGAGGATTTACTGCACCCGTACTCGGATCCGTTTTATTCCCTAATTGTACTAATTCTGTTTCGATTGCTTTATCTGACATTGCTACATTCCTCCAAAATTTAAAGTACAAAGGCTGTTTTCATGTTGATTGTTGCGATTGTTACTATTGATATAATATGCGACGTAAGTGCTTTGTTGATTTCCGCTCCGGCAGCCAGTACGTGCACCTTAGGGCACGGCCTCAGCCTCGAGAGAAGCAAAGAGCGCTTCTTCTGGAGTCTTCGGACATGTGTTTTTCCTGCAGGACAAGTAATACATCGTCAGCGTTACATCTTCGTTAGAAAATTGCCCTTTATTTTCGAGGAGTCGACTGGCTGCCCTCCGCTCCAATCAACCAAATACGACTAATAATATTATTTGTAAGTTGAATAGCACAAAAAGTGTCTTAACAAGTACTCTCTAGATCAAAACGGAGCTCTAGGGCTTCGAAAGTAACTTGATAAAGCCTCTCTAGATCAAAACGGAGCTCTAGGGCTTCGAAAGTAACTTGAAAAAGCTTCTCTAGATCAAAACGGAGCTCTCGTGCAAGCGAAAGTAACTTGATAAAGCCTCTCTAGATCAAAACGGGGCTCTCGGGCTTCGAAAGTAACTTGAAAGAGCTTCTCTAGATCAAAACGGAGCTCTAGGCGTTCGAAAGTAACTTGATAAAGCCGCTCTAGATCAAAACGGAGCTCTCGTGCGTTCGAAAGTAACTTGAAAAAGCTTCTCTAGATCAAAACGGAGCTCTCGTGCAAGCGAAAGTAACTTGAAAGAGCTTCTCTAGATTAAAACGGAGCTCTTGGCAAGCGAAAACAACTTGATTAGCGTCGAAGCAAATTATTTCAGAATATTTTCAGTTAGTTTCCAAAGGTTAATCTTACGTCGCAGTTTATATCTTTTACGTCACTACTTATATTTAAGAAAAAGCAACAATCCTTTAGAAAACAGCAAATACAAAAGACCCTCTGCATAGAAGAAGAGGGTCTTTTCACATATACGCTCTTCTCATCTTTCGGGTGCAATACCCGTTGGATTTAGCACCACTACCAATGACAAATTGGTCGGTTGCTGAGACATCTTCGGGCCAGTCCCTCCGTCTCTCTTGATAAGAATTTGTTTATTTAATTTATATTTATAATAAACTACTTTACAATAAATATTTGAAAATTGCAATATGTGGGTGTCTTTTGGCATATTGTGAAATTATGTTCTGTTCCAAAAACGTTGCTTAGCAATTGCAGCAACAAAATCCTCTCCAAAGTCTGGATTATTTGTAGCAAAAACGACACCGGCTAGATTGTTTTTGTCTGAAGTATGAATGTAGGACTGTCCAGTTGTTGCAATACCAATTGGTTTATAGTGTTGATATGCTTCATTGATGAAATTCATAATATCAGAGTTGAACTTTGCTTGATTTTTAGCAGCTCCACCAACAACATAGAGAGAATCATATAGGACAGGGTACTTTGTTTTAAAAGTCTCGTTTGGTTCAATTTTTGTGCCATCAGCTCCTGTAACAGGGCTAAGATTTTCACTGATAATATCCATAAATACTCCATTTGTCTGAAGAGTGTTAAGTACATTTTTTACCTCGTCATCGTTAAACCCATTGCCAATTAATACACCAACTTTTTGTGTATAGGCATAATGTGGTGTATTTAATTGGCTAATAGCAGGGGAACTTTTTGTTACAGGAACATTTCCTTTAGTAGGTGGATTTACTCCGATACTTTCCGCAATGATTGTTGCCATTTCCTTATCAACGTTAGCCCACATTTCAACGTTTTGCTGTCTAACTGATTTACTTTTTACATATCCGAGATGATAATTAAATGTTTCTACGAGGTCTTGTTTTTCTACAGGTGATAAGCTGTTCCAGAAAAGTCTTGCCTGTGAGAAGTAATCATAGAAAGACTCACTTGGACGTTCTCTCGTAACGTGACCATCTACTTGCCCAGGATAATGTACATATCCACCTTCTTCAGCGGAAGCTTCTGCAGGCGTATTTCCAGCCAATGAATTATTATGATAGTTTACGTAATCAACATCTATCCGATGCCTTTGGTAGCTATCCCTAAGGTTATAGTTCTTTTCTACAATCGGTTTGTTAACAGGGATGTCCTCAATATTTGCAGAATTTTGTCGATATAATTCAGTATCTCTATAAGCAATTGCTCTACCTTGTAAGACAGGATCGTTCGTAAATTCGATTCCTGGAACAACATTGGCAGGATCAAATACGGACTGTTCTTCTTCTGCAAAGAAATTATCTACAAGCCGATTCAATGTCAACTTACCTACAATTTCAACTGGTACTACTTCTTCTGGCCATAGTTTTGTATCATCTAAAATATCGAAGTCATATTTAAATTCATCTTCTTCAGCAATTAATTGCACACCTAATTCATATTCGGGATATGCGCCTTTTTCTACTGCTTCTACGATATCACGGCGATGGAAGTCTGGGTCTACACCTCCGATAATATTTGCTTCATCTAGTAACAAGGAATGAACACCGAGTTTAGGCACCCATTTATACCTGACAAAAGTAGATTTTCCCTGTTCATTAACAAATCTGAACGTATTAATTGGCCACCCTGCCATCATGCGCCAGCTTCTTGGACGGCCCCGCATGGACATGAGCCACATCACCATATGTGCTGATTCCTCATTATTAGCGACATAGTCCCAAAAACCATCTTGTGCGACAGTAGCTTGCGGTATATCTGTAATTGGATTAGGCTTGGCTGCATGTGTTACATCCATAAATTTCATGGCATCCGCAAGAATAAATACTGGAAATTGGAGTGACAACATATCATAATTTCCTTCTTGCGTATAAAATTTGACCGCAAATCCACGTATATCCACTGCGGTGTCCTTCGATCCCTTACTACCGATAAAATTAGAGAATCTGACAAATACAGGTGTTTTACATCCGGGGTCTTGCAGGAAGTGAGCTCTTGTGAGGTGTTTCATTGATTTATATAACTCAAAGTCTCCATACAAACCGAACCCCCGGGCATGAACAACTTTTTCTGGTATTCGTTCCCGGTTAAAATGTGTCTGTTTCTTATAAAAATGAAAGTCTTGTAATAAATGTGGACCACGCTTTCCTGCCCTTAGGCTCCAGCGGTCATTTGAAACATTTACACCGTTCTCATCTGTCATCTTTTTTCCGGGACCAGTATTTTTCTTACGATATTGTTCGAGTTGATCATCTTTCGGATTCCCGTCAAATGGTGTCTGATTTCTCTCGTTATCTTTTTCCTTATCCACTAAAGTCACCATCCCTTAATAAGATAATTAGCTCCAATTATATACATATGGTTCTATCAAGGATTCAGAACGAATTCATAACAAGTTAAGCGGCGATCCGAAGATTATCTAAGGAAAATCAATAATAAAAGTAATCCTTCATGCATATCGGCAAATCTTGTAATATAATAGAATTACTACATTTATACAAACCTCTAATATTACCTTTCTATAAAAATCCCAATTATTCAAAAGAATAGGAGCTATTTATTTATGAAATTAGTACTTGCAGAAAAGCCGTCAGTCGCGAAGAATATTGCGGACGCACTAAATATAAAGGTGAAAAAAGATGGCTATTTTGAAGGGAATGATTACATCGTTACATGGGCCTTTGGACATTTAGTAGAATTATATGACGCCAAAGACTATGACAGTAAAATGTCCAGTTGGAAGATGGATAATTTTCCATTTATACCGCAGGAGTTTAAATATAAGGTTAAGAGCAATCCAAGAAATCGAAAACAAACAGATGGTGGGGCACGTAAGCAATTGAACACCATTCAATCCTTAATAAAACGGAATGATGTTCAAATGATTATTTCGGCCTGTGATTATGATAGAGAGGGACAATTGATTGGAGACAGTATTATTTATCGTGGTGGAAAACAAGCAAAACCCGTGTACAGGCTATTGTTAAATGAATGGACACCAGCTGAGGTGAATCAGGGCCTTGCGAATATAAAATCAAACCAAGAGATGCGATTTCTACGCGATGCTGGAATTAGTAGACAATGGACGGATTGGGTAATCGGAATCAATCTGACTTCCGTTGCAACGTTAAAATATCAAAAGGGAAAAGGAAAGGCACTTAATATTGGTCGAGTACTTTTACCAACGCTTAAAATCATTTATGATCGTGATAAAGAAATCGAAAATTTTGTACCCGAAGATTATTTTAAATTGCAGGCGACTTTCCAAACTGCAGAAGGGAAAGAATATATAGGAACATATATGGAGGAAAATGAGGAGAAATTCAAGAAAAAAGCAGACCTAGAGCATTTACATGAAAGGATCCAGGGAAACAAAGGAATGATAACAGACAAGCAAGTGAAGAAGAAGAAGGAATTTCCTCCATTTCTATTTAATTTATCGAACTTACAAGGTTACATTACGAATAAATTTAAAGGATGGACGTCTGATAAAGTATTGAAAGTTGCCCAATCCCTGTACGAGAAAAAGTTTATTACTTATCCAAGAACATCAAGTACTGCATTAGAGGAAAGTCTAGTCGGGAAAGCGGCGAAAGTATTACAGATCCATTCGGAAGATCATCCATATAAGGATGAAATTACATTTATGAGAACGAAACGCCTATTTAACAATGCAAAGGTTGAAAGTCATAGTGCGATTATTCCTACTTATTTAAAACCGAAGCGATTGACTAGTGATGAAAATATTATCTATACCGCCATTAAAAATAGATTCATCATGCAGTTTATGCCAATTGCTGAATATGAGGAAACAAAGCTAACAACATCAATGATTGGAGTGCAATTAAAAGGAGCATTTCATTCCAAGGGGAAAGTACAACTCATAGAGGGATGGAAGAAGATAGAAAATATCCAGTCAAAGGACACAATCCTACCTTATGTTGCGTTGCATGAGAATGTAGACTTAATAGCGTCCGAGGTGACAACACATGTAACGAAAGCACCTAAGCCCCATACAGAAAAAACATTACTACGTGTAATGGAAACTTGTGGGAAAAGCTACAAAGAAGCCGAAAACGAAGACACGCTAGGGAGAATTCTAACGGGTTTTAGTATAGGTACACCTGCAACAAGGGCGGAAACAATTAAGAAATTAAAAGATGTTGGATATATTATGGCAGAAGGAAAGAATTTAACGTGCACCATACTTGGCTCGAAACTTGTTGAAACCTTTCCAGTAAAAGAGTTGTTTGATTTAGAGTTTACTGGAAAGCTAGAAAAGGCACTATCAGATATTCAAAAAGGTGAGGCTAGAAAGCAAGATTTCCTTCAAACAATTTTCAGATTTACAACTGCATCAGTGGAAACCTTAAAAAAGGCAGAAGATAAAATTATTAAAGAAGTTTCCACAACAAGAAAATCTACCGAAGTGCTAGGGATATGTCCAAAATGTGGTGGTAAAATAATGGAGGGAACAAAAGGATTTGGGTGTAGCAACTGGAAGCAAGGTTGCAAATTTGTGATATGGAAAAACGACAAATATTTAAAGACCATGAAAAAGAAGCCAACAAAGACGATGGTAAAACAATTATTAAAAGAAAATCAGGCATATGTTAAAGGACTAACTAGTAAAAATGGAAAGAAGTTCAATGCCTATTTAAGCTATGAGAAAAATACCAATAACGACTATTATAGTTGGAAAATGCAGTTTGAGAAGTGAATTTCTATATAAGAGAATATACCTATGTTTGCATCATCTTTAGGAGTTTTGTAATATTGACGAGTGAGTTAATTATATTCAATCTTATAAGAAGGGTGATTGGAGGGTAAAAATGCTTAAAAAAGGAATATATGGAGTAGCAATAATTTTGATATTATTCATATTCGTAGGTTGTACAGAAAAAGAAAATGTAGCAGAACCAGAAGAGCCACAAGGGACTGAGAATAAAGAGATTACTAATGATGAAGTTCAAGAAAATAAAGAAACAGGAAACAATAAGGATATCCTTGATGGGAAATTAGAAACCATTTCTTTTATTGATTCAATAGAAGGAATGAAAGCAAGACAAGGTGGTACTTTAGTGGAAGGGATTTCCATCGATGAAGAAGCAGAAGACGATTATCAGGTGGAAGATGAGGTATTTGTACAAGAGTTAAGGGAGATTTCCAATGAGACACAGGAAGCTGTTTTCTTATATAAGGGACTTGTACATTTATTAGGTTCCCCTCATTACAAGTCATTAATTGAAAAGGCAGAGAGCTTTGTTCCGAACTTTGAAGATCCTTATTTGCCAGCACCTCAAGTAGAAAATGAGCGTGCCTGGGATGTAGAGAAGAATGGTAAAGCATTTATTCTTCTTGATGCAAGCTCAAGTATGCAACTGACAGTTGATGGTCAAGTTAAAATGGACATTGCAAGAAGGGCTGCTGAACAATTTGCTGAGGTGATTGGTCATAATAATGAGCTTTCACTCATCGTCTATGGTCACAAGGGTTCTGAATCTGAAGATGATAAAGAATTATCTTGTAATGGCATTGAAGAAGTTTACCCAATGGGGGTATACGATGAAGAGGCGTTTGAACAGACATTAAAGTCCTTTGAGAGTAATGGATATACACCATTAGCTGGAGCAATCAAGAAAGTGAATACATTAAGCAGTGGGTTTATGGAAGCTGTCACAGTATATATTATTAGTGATGGTGTTGAGACATGTGATGGAGATCCAGCTTTAGAAGCGGAATCATTTGTTTCAAACGATGAAAATCGAGTAGTTAATATTATCGGCTTTGATGTTGATGAAGTTACAGAAGGTCAGTTGAGACAAGTATCTGAAGCTGGAAATGGGGAGTATTTTTCAGCAAATAATGCCAACGAGCTAAAAACAACGATTGAAAAAAAATGGCTGCCATCGACCATTGATTTGGCATGGGCCCATACGATGGCTCCAGATCCATGGGAAATTCTTAATGAATATGACCGTTTTGATATTGACCTTAATATAATTCGAACGGTTATTCAGACAGAGAAGGATAGATTCGATTTAGCCTTAAGAAAATTAAGAGAAGAAGATTTAATTACAAGCGAAACCGCGAGTGAAATTTCGGATTTAATTACAGATGAATATCGAGTGAAATTAGATTTAATAAGAGATTTACGTTCCACGAAGTTAGATGAAATTGACCGTGAAGCTGAAGAGATACGGGAAGAAATAGATGAGTGGGTCGAAGAAATGAGAGGAAGAAAACAAAAGTAAGCAGCAATATCTATTAAGATAGAAAGTTGACATGAAATAGAACAGCATCTTTCATGTCAACTTTCTACTTTTTTAGAGAAATGAGAAGGAATATTAGCCTATTCAAAAAAAATTTGTTATTATATTGTTATGTTATTAACATATTTTATAAAATAGTACAGGTTTGTGAAATGATTATTATATGGAAGCGCTTGTACATTTTAAAATGAATGAATACATAAGATATAAGAAAGGTGGAGGTTTCATGAGTAAACCGAAAATAGTCGTACTTGGAGCAGGGTACGCTGGATTAGTAACAACAAGACATTTAACTAAAAAATTATCAGCAGAAGAAGCAGAAATTGTGCTTATTAATAAACACAATTATCATTATGAGAGTACATGGTTGCATGAAGTAGCAGCTGGAACAATTACACCAAATCAAGCGCGTTTTATGATTAGTGACGTTGTTAATCCGAATCGTGTACGTTTAATCTATGATACTGTGCAAGAAATTAATAAAGAGGAGCAGCGTATCGTACTAGAAAACAGTGAAGTTACTTATGATTATCTAGTGGTAGCACTAGGTTTTGTAACAAACACATTTGGTATTAAAGGAATGGAAGAAAATGCTTTCTTCATTCAAGATATTGACTCTGCTCGTTTAATTGCTGAACATATCGAATACCAATTTGCAAAATACAGTTCAGGTGAAGATACGAATGAAGATAACTTGAACATTGTTGTTGGTGGCGGTGGTTTCACAGGAATTGAATTTGTTGGTGAATTATCTGAAATTGTTCCTAAGCTTTGCAAGAAATACGATATTCCACGAAATAAGGTACGAATTATCAATGTTGAAGCGGCACCATCTGTATTGCCAATGTTTGACAAGGATTTAGTTTCGTACGCACTTCAATCTCTTGAAGCACGTGGTGTTGAGTTCAGAATGGGAGCAGCAATTTCTGAGTGTACAGAAGAAGGGTTTATTGTTGGAGAAGACAAGGAACTTATTAAAGGCGGAACGGTTGTATGGACAGGCGGTGTAACAGGTAACCCAGTTCTAGGAAAATCTGGCTTTGAATTATTTAGAGGTAAAGTTAATGTTGATGCTGATCTTCGTGTCCCTGGAGAAGAAAATATCTTTATTCTTGGAGACTGTTCATGGTTAATGAATAAAGAAACAGGCAGACCTTACGCACCAACTGGACAATTAGCAACACAAGAAGGTGTATATGCTGCAGATAATATTAAAGCGTTAATTCATGGCGAACCATTAAAAGACTTCGTTTATAGTGATAAAGGTACTGTTGCATCATTAGGTATAACAGATGGTATTGGTAATATCTTCTCTGGAACGAAGATAAAAGGTAAATCAGCAGCAGCCATGAAGAAAGTTGTTGACGATCGTACGTTATTCTTAATAGGTGGAGCTAAACTTGTACTTAAAAAAGGTAAATTCCGTCCATTCTAATATATTAATGAACCACGTTTATATAAGCTACAAATTGAGGAGGTAATTTTAGATGAAAAATTTCTTATACGGTTTGTTACTTGTATTAGCAGCGCTCATAGGATATAGGGTTGCTAGTGATTACCTAGAAGATACAAGAGATTTCCATTAAAATGAAAAGAAACTCCATTTAGCATTTGACGCTAGGTGGGTTTTTTTTTTTTTTGAGGTTGGCTGTTTTCTAAAGGATTGTTGTTTTTTAGGTATAAGTTGGTGACCTCCTTCGTTCAGAGGTGCCTGCATGTCCTAGTAATGCTTCAAAGCAAGGTTCATCAGTGTAAGGTAACGAAGAAGTTTCTCAAAGTAGACGACTCCTTGAAAAGGAAAGGCACTTTTTCTCACGAAGGTGTAATGCGGAAGTGTGGATTACAAAAAAAGAAAGAATATATCCCTATTGTGCACCAATACATGATTTACTTCATTTACCTCATACTAAGTGAGGGGGTGAACTTGTAATGCTATTATTCATGCTTTCTATGCTATTTTCCAATTTTCCAGTAGCAACTGAAATGATTAATCCTGAAGAGGAAAATAGTATCGCATTAGACCGAATTGAAATTAATCAATACGCATTATTTCACTTTGATTCCCTATACATTGATCAAAACAAACTAGATTTTTTCATGGATGATTTAGAAAAGAAAATGTATAGTGCTCCTATAAACGCAAAGATAGCAGATAATGGTGAGATTATTAGCGAGAAGTTGGGTGAAACGATGGACCGTAGCCTATTTGAAATTCAATTTCGAACTTTGTTTTACAATAATAAGGATGGAAAATTACGGATTCCCACTCTACTCGTTTACCCAAAAGTTGATAGGGGATTATTAGAAGAGATAAGTCAGCGAGAACTTGGTAGTTATGCAACATTTTTTCGGCAAAGTAATAAGGAACGTTCTTATAATATAGAACTGGCAGCTGAGGCGATTAACAATACGGTTGTGTTTCCTGGTGAGACATTTTCCTTTAATAAAATTGTTGGAGAACGAACAACTGATAAAGGTTATAAACGTGCCCCAGTTATTGTAAAGGGCGAACTAGCAGAGGATATTGGTGGTGGAATTTGTCAAGTATCATCAACCTTATTCAATGCAGTTGATTTACATGGCATTCAAATCGTCGAACGTTATGCACATAGTCGCAGCGTACCGTATGTTCCACCTGGACGCGATGCTACGGTTAGTTGGTGGGGACCAGATTTTGTTTTTAAAAATTTATATAATGAAGCCATTCTAATTCGTGCTAGAGCGGTTAATGGTAAGATGATTGTGGCAATTTATTCTTCTGATACAGCCGAATATTTCAAAGGGGAATAATACTATAATATAGAAAAAGCGCGGATTTCCGCGCTTTTTCTATGTTTATTAATCTTGCTTATGCAATTCTAATTCAAAATGAATTTTTACTTCTTCTGCAACTAGTACACCGCCAGTTTCTACTGCCGCATTCCAGACAAGTCCGAAATCTGTACGATTAATTTTTGTCTCTCCACTGAAACCAGCTACTGTGTTACCACTCATCGGATCTTTACTTACACCTTCAAATGTAACGTCAATTGTAACAGGCTTTGTATTTCCGCGAATCGTTAAATCACCTGTAACATCATAATTTGAGCTAGAAGTTTTTTTAATGTCTGTTGCAATAAATGTCATGTTTGGATGATTTTCTGCATCAAAGAAGTCAGCAGAGCGTAAATGTTGGTCACGACCATCATTACGAGTGTTTACACTTGCAACATCAACCGTTACCTCAATTTTAGAATCAGCTAAATTTTCTACATCTGCTTCAACTACAGTATCAAATTTATCAAAAGTTCCTTTCGCCTTCGAAATCATCATGTGTTTTACTGTAAAACCAACTTCGCTATGTGCTGTATCAACAGTCCAAGTATTCTTTGCCATCATAAATCCCTCCAAAATAGTTTTATAATACGTTAGTTACTTTATATTACTTAGTATAAATTCATAAATAACGAAAGTCAAGTGTATTTAATTAAATAATAATTAATTAAAACAAAGGGTGCTTGTCGCAATTTACATCGACTATAGGACATTCGAATACGCCGTTCCAAATGAAGAGAGAAATGAAAATAATATAGTAACCGAATCGTTTGGAGGTGTAAAAAAAGTGGACAAAGGTACAATTATTCGAACGGCTGCCCTTTTACTTGCATTAACCAATCAATTTCTCGTTTTATTTGGGAAGTCACCACTACCAATTGATAGTGAATTAGTGGAGCAAATCATTTCCTCAATCATTACGCTCGTAACAGCAATCAATGTCTGGTTTAGAAATAACTATGTGACAAAAACAGGGAAAAAGCAACGTCAGGTACTAGAACGAAATGGGCTGACAAAGAAAAAGAAGGAAAAGAAGCAGTAATCATATGATCAAAAATCTTCCCTTTAGCCAAAAACTGGGAAGGTTTTTGGTGAATGTTGTCTAATAATTCGTTATAATTAAAATCATGGTAAAAACTACTTTAGAGGAGAGATTAGATGAAGGAAACATATAGTCCAACATGGGATTTAGATGTAATATTTCCGGGTGGAAGTGATTCTGAGCAATTTCAAACATATGTCACTACAATAAAAAGAGAGATGCGTAAATTAGAAGAACAGATTAAAAGCTACGATCCTAATGTTAAAGACGATCATGCATTATTCATTGATATAATAACTGGATTAGAGCATACGATGAAGAAGTTACGTGAGGTAGGTGCTTATATTAGTTGTTTAAGCGCACAGGATGTAAAAGATGAAAAGGCAAATATTTTAGTAGGACAGCGTAGCTTGCTGTCAGCTGAAATGAGTGGAATTCAAACAAAATTTGATCAAAAACTAATTGGAATTAATGAAAATGAGTGGAATGCGTTATTATCGAGTCAAGAGTTACAGGAGCTTTCTTTTGTCTTAAATGAACGCAGAAATCAAGCGAAGGAATTATTAGATGTTGATCAGGAAATGTTAATTAATGATTTAGCAGTTGATGGGTATCATGCATGGAATCAAATGTATGGAGCAATTGTAGGTAATATGAGTGTAGAAATAGAAGAGGATGGTGAGGTAAGCTCCTATTCTGTTGGACAAGCATTAAATAAATTACATTCTCCTAACCGTGAAGTTCGTAAACACGTTTTTGATCAGTTAGGGAAAGCATGGAGCTCCGAAAGTAATCTATTTGGACAAACATTAAATCATTTAGCGGGTTTTCGCCTACAAACGTACAAGCATCGAAAGTGGGAGGATGTTTTAAAAGAGCCACTTGCTATAAATAGGATGAGTAAAGAAACATTGGACGCAATGTGGGGTGCGATTACGAGGAATAAGCAACATTTTGTTACGTTTTTAAATAAAAAAGCAAGCTTATTAGGGTTAGAGAAATTAAGTATGTATGATATCGGTGCACCGCTAACAGATTCTGTGAAAACATATAGCTATACAGAAGGCGCAAATTTTATCGTTGAACAATTTCGTAATTTCAGCCCAAAGATGGCAGACTTCGCAAAACAGGCATTCGAGAAGCGTTGGATTGAAGCGGAAGATCGTCCAGGGAAGAGGCCAGGAGGATTTTGTACAAGTTTTCCAGACAGTGAACAGACACGAATATTTATGACATACTCTGGTACTTCATCAAATATTTCAACTTTAGCGCATGAGTTAGGTCATGCATATCATCAACATGTGATGAATAATGTAAATGGTTTGAATCAGAGGTATGCCATGAATGTAGCAGAAACAGCTTCAACTTTTGCCGAGATGATTGTCGCAGATGCATCTGTCGGGAATGCTGAATCGAAAGAAGAAAAACTTTCCTTATTAGAGGATAAGATTGGGAGAAGTGTTGCTTTCTTTATGAATATTCATGCACGTTTTCTCTTTGAGCGGAACTTCTATGAGGAAAGAAAGGAAGGAATGGTGGCTGTAGATCGACTAAATGAGTTAATGATTGAGGCGCAGAAGGAGGCATATTGCGGGGTGCTTGACGAGTATGATCCAAATTTTTGGGCTTCAAAACTACACTTCCATATCACCGGTACACCATTTTATAATTTCCCTTATACATTTGGATATTTATTTAGTTTAGGCATCTATGCTCGTGCGAAGGAAAAAGGTGGAAACTTTGAGGATGATTATGTCGCATTACTACGTGACACAGGCAGAATGACAGTAGAAGATTTAGCCATGAATCATCTAAATGTTGATTTAACAAAAGCTGATTTCTGGGAGCATGCCATTTCTCTTTGTGTAAAAGATGTTGAAGCGTTTATCGAATTATCTTAGTATAAAAGGCAACTCAGTCCTTAATAGGCAGGAGTTGCTTTTTTCTATAATGCTATCGCTTGTTCAAGATACAAGTTGTGACGTAAAAGATATAAAATACGACGTAAATTTAAAGAGATTTGCTTAATCACGCCGTTCCGGAAACACACTTCGCATTTCCGCGGGCGGCTGGTGAGCCTCCTCCGTGCTAAGGCACTCCGTAGTCTCACCTAGGCCTATCCTCCCGCAGGAGTCTGCGTGTGTTTCCTCCACTACTAATTGCTCTTTACTCATATAAATCATGGTTTAGCACTATTATTATTGTTGATTGGAGCGGAGGGCAGCCAGTCGACTCCTGCGGGAAAAGCACGTGTCTGAAGACTCCAGAAGAAGCGCTCTTTGCTTCTTTGGAGGCTGAGGCCGTGCCCGCGGAAAGCGTACTGGCTGCCCGGAGCGGAAGTCAACAAAGCACTTACTGCGCATTTTCTATCAATAGTGACAAGCAATCGAAACAAGCCTTTTATAAAAATCAATATAAATCTAAATGAATTAGTATAGAAATTATTATTAATGCTTTTGAATAAGATATAACATACACTTCTCGTATGGGAGGGAGAATATTGAGAGAATTAGTTGGTACATGTGACCGTTGTGATAAACCAATTTATTGTGAAAATGGATTTTTCAATGGTGTACATGAGGATGGTAAAATATATTGTAACCAATGTGCAGACGGATAATGAAGAAATGTAAGAAATATAATATTGTGTCGTTTCCCTCAGGACGTGCATAGGCTATAGCACATTCGAATGAAAGTAGGGAAATAAATGGATTTAACAATTTCTCATATGCTATATGGTTTATTTACGATAATTATAATTGTTACAATGATATTTCGTAAAGGTGTTGTTTTACCAACTATCTTGGGTACATTTGTAATCGCGTGGGTTTATACAGGGAATATAATTGATGGTTTTACAGCCATTTTTAATGCCAATCTCGTAGCAGCACAAGAACTCTTCAGTATATTTCTAATCATTATGTTCATGTTGGCATTATTAAACTCTTTGCGTGATTTAGGCGCAGATAAGCGTATGATACAACCAATTCAGAAAATGATGATTAATGGTCATGTTTCCTTTTTTGTCTTAATTGCAGTGACTTATGTTATTTCATTGTTTTTCTGGCCGACTCCTGCTGTACCACTAATTTGTGCATTACTAGTGCCAGCAGCAGTACGTGCGGGACTACCAGCGATGACCGCTGCGATGGCTATCGCAATTGCTGGTCAAGGTATGGCACTTTCTTCAGATTACATTGTGCAGGTTGCTCCTAGTTTATCAGCGGCATCTGCAGGAATTGATGCATCACTCATTGCTGATAAAGCACTTGTATTGTCACTGATTGCTGGTGCCGTAGCCATTTCATTGGTGTATATATTTTACAGGAAGACGATCCGTCCAAAAGATGACCCATTGAATGAAAAGGAAATGGATACACTACAACAAGCTGAAAGGTCAACGAATAAGCCACAGACTGAAAATTTAACAAAATGGAGTAAAATATTTTCTATCGTTGTCCCACTTTCCCTACTCGCTGTCGTTATTGTGATGATGTATGGTAAATTGTTCTCTGGAGATAGTGGTTTAGTTGGTGGAGATGGTGCTGCTTTTGTTGGTGGTGTTGCAGCGATCCTATTACTACTTTCAACGCTTGCCTTCGGAAAAACACAAGCTTTAAATTATATTAGTAATCACATCACGGATGGATTTGTTTTTGCATTTAAAGCAATGGGACCTGTTATTCCAATTGCAGGTTTTTTCTTTCTAGGGAGTCCTGATTTCTCAAGTTCGATATTAGGAGTGGAAGAAGGGCCTTCATTATTATTTGGTCTTGTTGAATCTATACAAGGATTTTTACCTGAAAGTGCGGTATTAGCAGCATTGAGTATATTGGTAATAGGGATAATAACAGGATTAGATGGGTCTGGTTTTTCTGGATTACCATTAACTGGGGCACTGGCAGCTTCTTTAGAGACAGCTTCTATTGACACAGCAACACTAGCTGCTATCGGGCAACTTGGAGCAATATGGACTGGTGGTGGAACAATCGTTGCATGGTCATCACTCATTGCGATTGCTGGTTTTTGTGGAGTTTCGGTGATGGATTTAGTTCGTAAAAACTTTGTACCTGTTATCCTTGGATTAATAGTAGCGACACTTTTGGCTGTAATTATTATGTAGTATGTTGAGTTTTTGTAAATAGATAAGGAGAGGATGGGACAAAAGAAATTTAGTAAAGAAAAATCCGAACTATAAGTTTAAGTCCTCCATTAAATTCAAATTAATGGAGGACTTTGTATAAAGTGTTGATCTCTTTAATTCAGAGTTTTCCTAAATACACCGTTCCGGAAAGACACTTCGCTTTTGACCTGACCCCCATAAGTTAGAGTGAAAATAATTTATGGGGGTTAGGTTTATGGCAAAGTACAGTGAAGCGTTTAAGCTAAAGGTCGCAGAAGAATATCTTGATGGGAAA
>NZ_RBZO01000049.1 GCF_003628445.1 Oceanobacillus bengalensis | reverse complement strand
TGCTTTCCATTTTATTCTTTTATCAGCATCGTTCATGGCATAACCTCCAGAATATATTTCTAAAGAGATTATCTCATAATCAATCATGGGTTAGAAGGTGTGCATGGTTTGACGCTTACCTATCTTTAGTATGTATATCATAATTTTCTTTTGTGAAAAACCATTCTCCACTAGTCAAAAAATAAACTTTTCCACTATCACAAATTCTTAGTAACTCTCTTAATAATTCTTCTTGCTTTAGGGTTTTTACCCAAAAACTTTCTTCGAAAATGGACTTTTCCATAATATCAACCTCCTTAAAATTTACGTGGTAGGCTGATTGTTATATGTACTTTAAAGTAATGCTTTAATTATTTTTGTATTATCCTACAATTTATTTATAAAACAAATCCCAGCTCGAATCAAATTTATAGAGAGGCCTATTAATTTTATTTAATCATCGACATAATCGATTTGTGAATCATCACTTATCCGCGTATAATTACGACAATAATAAGAGGTGAATGAAGGGCGGAATGTTAATGAATTGCGAAGTATCAAAAATAAAGATAGGTAATCAACTACAGCATCTGTTGGAAGTTAATGGCTTTAATATCTCTGACAATTTATTATTTGAGAACTTAGGTCTTAACCAGTTAAACTTACAAAGATATTTAAACAATGAACAAACTCCAACGTTAGAAGATACCATTCGACAAGCAAATTTCTTTAATACTTCAGTAGATTTTATCACAGGGAATTCGAAGTACGTTTTGGATACATGGGACTATAATTTCTTAGAAGAATTTTTTCTATACTCATCTGAAAAAATAAAAGATCATTTTGATAATCGACATAATATGGGCATAGCTAGTGAAGATAGTATAGAAACAATACTGTTTGGGCTTTTAACTTATATGACACTATCAAGAACTGGAAAATCATTTGAAGACCTGACTGAAGAAGAAATTACGAATAAGAAGGATGCATTTAGAGAAATAATCTCACTACTTCATAGTTGTATAACGATGAGTAATCAAGATTGTTTTGATATAAAAGAGTTGAGGGCATTAAATAGAAGTATTGTAGATTATTTGTTTGGGGATTATAGTTTTGCCAATGAGAGAATCTTTAATGGGTTAGAGGATAACATTGTGGAATCACAAAATGACAGAGTTCAATTACTAAAGGCTTGTATTAATCAAAATATCGAACGCAGCCATAGGGTAGTAAAAATGTTAGATGAATTATCTGAGTAGTATTGTCGCGAATTAGAATTGTTAAAAATTTTAATTACCTGTAGGAAAAACACAGAGGTTTCTCCACAAGCAAAGGGCTGTAAAGTAATACAGCCCTTTGTAATAAAAATTATTCGGCAAGGGAAAACTCATCTTCTGTAACCCATTTGTGACTCGTTACTTATTCTCCACCAGTTGTAGGAACGGAATCAACCATATAAACTGTTGTTCCTGTGCTGAATCTATAACCGCAGTAGCACCTTCCATTCCCTGCATGCCTCGACTGTAACTTCGACCCCTGGCTCCAAAGATGATTAATTCCTATTCTGTACTTGCCATAAATAACATTAGTTGATAAATCGTAATCATTCCTATTTACAAACCGTAATCATTACGATATGATATAAAAGTTAAATAGCAATGAAAAGAATAGGAGGCATTGAGAAATGAAAACTTTTAAGGGAGTTGGAATAGCTTTAATACTTATAATCATTACAATTGGTTGTTCGCCATCCAATCGAGCAACCACAGAAGAAAGTTCGGATTTTACTATCTATACGACGATCTATCCAATTGAATATGCTATTGAAAGGATTGCCAAAGACACAGTGTCAGTTGAAACAGTTTACCCACCTGGGGTAGATGCTCATTCGTATGAACCTACATCAAAAGATATGATTACAATAGCAAAAGGTGATGCATTTATTTATTTAGGTGCTGGATTAGAGGCAATTGCAGAAACTGCTGCAGATTCACTTTCCTCTCAAAGTGTTAAATTAATTGAGATTGGACAGCATGATGAATTATTCATGGCGGACGTGGAGGAACATTCGGATGATTCTCATGAGAATGAAGAAGAATCTGATGAGGGTCATAATCATGGTACACAAGATCCACATATTTGGTTAGATCCACTCAGAATGATTGAACTATCAAAAATAATAAAGGATGAACTTATTACATTAAACCCGGATGAAGAAGCTACTTACAATGAAAATTTTGAAGCATTAGAAGCAGAGTTGATTACATTAGATGAGAGATTTACGGAAGTGTTAGAAGCAAAAGAAAATAAACATATTCTTGTAGCACATGCCGCTTTTGGATATTGGGAAGAACGCTATGGTATAGAACAAATACCTATTAGTGGGTTATCATCAAGTAATGAACCGTCACAAAAAGAGTTAACCAAAATAATTGATCAGGCCGAAGAATTCAATTTAAATCATATTCTTTATGAACAAAACAGTACAAATCGTGTTTCAGAAATAATCCAAGAGAAAATTGGCGCAGAGGCTTTAACCATTCACAACTTGTCTGTTTTAACTGAGGAAGATATTGAAAATAACGAGGATTATATTTCCCTAATGAATTACAATTTAGATATTCTTGATATAGCCACCAAATAATATTAAAAGCAACTACCTATTGTATGTCAGGTATAGACATACAATAGGTAGTTGCTATTTTCATAGTTTAACACTCTGATACATTTATAAAAATGGGAAGCATTGCTTTCATTAACCTTGCCCGTAGAGTGAAGAACCGCTTCAATAGTTATTATTTAATATTATCCCTACAGTTCTTTTTCACATTTTCCTTTTAAAAATATAGCAAGTAAAATAGTGCTTTTGCTATAGTTACAGGATAGATTATGCTTATTTTGAATTAAGGCATTATACTAATTCCATTGGGAATCTCTCCAACTTCAATAGTATTAATAACTTCATTTAACTCTGTGTCAATTACATTTACTGTATTGTCATACATATTTGTTACATATGCGAGTTTACTATCAGGGCTTGTAACAACCCCGTGGGAACCATTACCTACTTCAATTGTTGAAACCACTTCTTTTGTTGTAATGTCGACTTTGGATACTGAATGAGAAGGAGCATCTTCTGTACCTTGATTCGCTACATATGCAAATTTGTCATTATGATCAATATAAACTTGTGCTGGCCCTTGCCCAACGGATACTTTTTCAACTGTATCTGTTTCCAAATCAATAATGGAAAGTGCATTTTCCGTATTCAATGTAGCAACTAATGTTTTACCATCTGAAGTTATACCAACGGTTACAGGAGCTGCTCCTACTTTAATTCTCTTTTCTTCTTTCATAGTCTCTAAATTTATAACACTTACACTATCTTCACCCATGTTTGCAATATAAGCTAATCTACTATCTTTGGATATACGGAACCCATGTGGTCCTTTACCGGTATCAATTGTTTGCACCACAGAGTAATTTGAAGTATCAATGATGGAGACATTATTGTCTTCATTATTTGCAACAAGTACAAACTCTCCATTATTAGTGAATACAACATGTGCAGGATGATTACCAACTTCCACTTTACTTATTAACTCATCTGATTCCGTATTATAAAAGAGAACTGACCCTTTCATAGACATCGTTCCATGATCCCCATGGTTCATTTGAGGAACTAGTGTTGCGGCAAGAACTTTACCATCTGGTGAAACTTGAACATTGTGTACGGAACCTTCTAGTTTGATGGATGATACAACTTGATCTGTTTCTGCATTTATTTTAGTAATACTACCACCTTCGTCAGCTGTAAATATAAAATTCCCTAATGTGTCATCCGCTGTTGCTTGTTCATTTGTATCGGAAACCTCTTTTTCTGTAGTAGTAGTCTCCTTTGAAACAGATTCGGTCGGTGTAGTTTCCCCACAGCCCGCTAGTATTAATACAAAAGCTAATAAAGTTAATATGCTAATTGATATTTTTCGCATATAAAATTTCCTCCTTTTTGTGAATCTATAGTCATAATAAGGAGATTAGGTGACCCTAAATGTGATAAATATCACTCGTTTAAAAAAAGTGGTCAAAATGATTACAACTTATTGAAATTCATAGTTTCTGCAAATTTAGTGTTTATACTTTTATATTTTTAACGTTTTATTTATATTGTTATTTGTCGATATATAAAATATCCTCTCCGAATTATTTGATGGGAAAATTATGATTTACTAATTACTAATTGGGAATAGTTTATTAACCCTATGAAGTGTCTAATTTGGTGCTTTTAACTAAACAAAAAGAGCTGTTAGTTTAACAGCCCTTAGTGACATAAATCTATTCAACTGGTGATAATTCACTCTCTGTAACCCATTTGTGATTCGTTACCATCTCGCCACCTGTGGTAGGCATAAAATCAACCATATAAACTGTAGTTTCTACTGCGGAATCTATCACCGCAGTAGAACTTTCCATTCCCTGCATATGAGTTGCCTCGATAGTAACTTCGGTCCCTGGCTCCAATGGTTCTTGACCAGCATCCTGAATTTCTTCATGAATGACCCATTTGTGATTTTCTACCCGCTCTCCACCGTTTGATGGAGTATAAGAGATAGAATAGACTGTTGTATTGTATGCACCAACAATAGTTGCTTCGGCGCCTTTCATACCACTCATATGGTCTGATTCAATAATAGCATTACTCCCAACCTCATATGTAGGGTTTTCCGTTACTTGAAGATTTTCGGGTACTTCTCCAGAACCTGAGTGTTCCATATTAGCATGTGGATCTGTTTCTGTTTCGTTTTCTCCGGTTGTGCCAGAATCCATATCCATTTCCGCTCCTTCATCTTGATTTGTTTCGTTATTATTGTCTGCACATGCGGTTAATACGAATATGGAGGCTAGTGTGAAAATACCTATTAATATTTTGTTAATCATATGATAGTTACTCCTTTCATTTCAAGGTTCTTTATTACGATTCCCTACAAATATGCAAAATATATGCAGATAATATTACAACTACATTAAAATCATACCTTTCAACATAAAATTATTATCATGTTTTGCATATTTTCTTGATAATTTAATTGTATACTTATTGTAGATACCTAATATAAGAAGGTGGAAATAATGAATTTCATGCATGGATCTAATTTGCCCATGTTAGTTATGATGACCTTTTGGATAGTCTTAATAATTATTGGTTTTTACCTCATATCAAATTACTTAAAAGGAGGAGAAAAAAGGGATTCAATTGATATTTTAAAGGAAAGATTAGCAAAAGGAGAAATAGATGAAGCTGAATATCAACGGTTGAAATCTGTTTTAGAAAATAAAATGTAGAAATCTGTATTTGTCTTTTAAATTTCCTTTATATAAAATATTAGTGATTAATGTAAGTCTAGTAAATGTAATATGAAAGTGGAGGACATTGATAAAGTGATAAGAAAAGCAACGATTATACTAACCATAATAATAGGATTACTAATAGCCGGTTGTACTAATAGCGATAATAAGGAATTTGAAGCCTCCTTTAAAGGTACTGTCGATCATGTACATGGTATGGGGTATGCCGGTGATGACAATGGATTATATTTTGCTACTCATACTGGTTTAAAAATATACCGCGATGGTACTTGGTTTGAAACTACGAAAAATAATAATGATTACATGGGATTTAATGCTGTTGATAAAGGTTTTTATACATCGGGACATCCGGGTAAAGATTCCGATTTACCTAATCCGATTGGAATACAAAGAAGTTTTGATGGTGGGAGAACACTAGAGAGCTTAAAGTTTGAAGGTGAAACAGATTTCCATGCAATGGCGGTTGGATATCAAAGTCATGATATTTTCCTAATGAATCCATCTAAAAACTCTGAGTTGGAAGTGGGACTTTATCTAAGCACAGATGATACAAAATCATGGGAGAGTGTAGAAGCTTCCGGTCTTGAAGGAGATATCCTTGCATTGGCGATTCATCCTACTGATTCTAACTATGTTGCAGCAGCGACTTCAACTGGTGTTTATATTTCAAAAGACGCTGGAACAAGTTTTGAGATAATAACAGATTCCGCCCAAGGTACAGCAGTATTTTTTAACGAAGAAAACTTATATTATGCAAGTTATGGCACTGTTCCATCATTGGTCAAACATAATCTAACAAATGGGGAAGAAGAAAAAATTAATTTGCCAGATTTAACGGAGGATGGTCCTGTGTATATTGCTCAAAACCCTCAAAATGCCCAAGAAATTGCCATTTATACAGTAAAGGGGCAAGCGTATCTATCAAATGATGGTGGAGAAACTTGGAATCAACTTTTAGAAAATGGCAAAGTAAAGTAAGAGAGTTGAAAAGAAATGTTTGATCTATTTAATCAAATTAGTGGAATGTTAAGTGGACCGATTCATGGGCTTGCGTATGGTTTTGAGCATATTCCATTATTATTTGCCTTTTTTCTAGGATTAGTAGGAGCTGTTGCACCATGCCAGCTAACGAGTAATGTAAGTGCTATTACTATTTATGGAAATAAATCTTTAATAGATAAGGTTCCTTGGTTGCATGTGTTTTTATTTATTCTGGGTAAGATTCTAGTTTTTTCTGCACTCGGAATTATAATTTGGTTACTTGGGAAGGAAGCAAATAGTTCATTAACACAATTATTTCCTGTTGTTAGAAAAGCTATGGGGCCTTTACTTATCCTTATTGGATTATTTATGATTGGTTTATTTCGATTTAATAGGGGACTAGGGGTAATTAAACTACCAAAGGGGTTAAAAGATAGCTATTTGGGGAGTTTTTTAATGGGTGTAAGTTTTACCTTAGCATTTTGTCCAACAATGTTTATTCTGTTTATTTTAACACTAATGCCAGTTGTCCTGACTACATCATATGGAGTCATATTACCATCTATTTTTGCGATAGGTACATCATTACCTCTGATACTAGTAATATTTCTGATTTGGTATTTTGGGGCAAGTGGTGTAATTCTCAAAAAAAGCAGGAAAATAGGTGCTGTAACTCAAAAGGTTGCTGGTGTAATACTACTGGTTATAGGTATTTTTGATACTTTAACCTATTGGGTATAAATATAGCAAGTAAAATAAATCGAGACAAATGTTTGTTGGGAATTTCTATTTTACAATTGGTACTACAAAGAAATCCTACTGAAAAGTCTTCAGTAGGTTTTTCTAGTTAGATTCATCCATAATATTACTTAATTTTATATTAATTATCTAAATAATTCACCCTGGCTAACAAGTTTTATTACATGTAAGTAACAATAATTAAATAAATATTTCACACCGTCTTTTTCACATTTTCTGCACAAATAAGTTATAAAATTACAAAGAATACTTGGCCTAAAGAATTAAAATACTACAACAATCGGGTGATAACATGAAAAAGATGGGTTTTATTTTAACAAATTTAATTGTATTGAACTTACTTTTACCAATAGTGACTTTTGGGCATTCTAATACATCTCCTCCAAGCCTAAACAGTGAAGCAGCAATTATAATTGAAGCAAAATCTGGTGCAGTTATATATGAGGAAAATTCGAACGCAAAAATGTATCCTGCAAGTTTAACTAAAATTGCAACAGCTATTTATGCCATAGAAAATGGCAACCTAGATGAAGTTGTAACTGTTAGTGAAAACGCCAGAGGTACAGTTGGATCTAGTGTTTATTTGGAAGAGGGGGAAAAAATAACCTTATTACAGCTTGTACAGGGGTTATTAGTTAATTCGGGGAATGATGCAGGTGTAGCGATAGCAGAACATCTGAGTGGTAGTACTGAGCGATTTTCCCATGATATTAATGAATATTTAGAAAACAAGATTGGGGTTCAAAATACAAACTTTATAAATCCACATGGATTATTTAATACAGATCATTTAACAACTGCAGAAGATTTGGCTAAAATCACACAGTACGCCATTGAAAATGAAACATTTAAAGAAATTTTTGCGTTAAAAGAAGTAAATTGGGATGGCGAGACATGGGATACCACCCTTTATACGCATCACAAGCTAATGAGGGAAATACCATATGAGGGTATCACAGGGGGGAAGACAGGTTTTGTAGAAGAATCAGGTTATACATTAGCTACAACTGCCGAAAGAGATAATCTTAGCTTAATCATCATTACCTTGAATAGTGAACACGAAATGGAGGCATATACAGACACAACAAATCTATTAAACTATGCATTTGAAAACTATAAAACTTCGAAAGTCTCCGCTGGGACTACATTTAAAGTTGAAAATAAAGAATATCAATTGTCAAAGGATTACTATTATACTCATTTGATTAATGAGCAGGTAAAATTTGAGGCAAATAATAGCGGTGTGTTAAATATTATTACTGAGGAAAATGAAATTTTGGCCTCGACACAGTTAAGCAGTACTCAAGTAGAAGAATTAGCAAATAATACAACTCAGGGAAAAAATGATATTGTTAAGGGGAACAATAAAGAAAGTAGTATATTTTTATTTAGTAAATATATGAATGAGTTGATTTATATTGTATTAATGTTATCTTTTGGGATATTGGGCCTAGTGTATTATCAAAATCGAAAAGTATTATAATAATAACTCTCTCAAATAAAATGCATTTAAGTATACTGATAGATACAAATTTTTTTAAGTGAAAATGAAAAATCTACTGCCACAAAATTGGAATAATTATCATTTATTATGGGTTTATTTGGTGAAGAAACATCCAAATTACAACTCTTATTACACTAGCCCGTCATTATACTGTAAAAGAGGTCTTTTATGTTTAACAAACTATCGCTTAAAATTGGTATGTTGTTTTTTGTTTTTATACTAATCATCGAGATTCTTGTTTATTTTATTCTCTATACAACTATCGCAAATGAACGAATAGAAGAGGTAATGGACAGTTTATTAGCAAGGGCAAACACCCATAGTGCTATTTTAGAGAATAACTTTAATAGTTCTACAATGGAACATGTAGCTATCATGGAGTCAGAATCTGAATATGCAGTAATTATTACAGACGAGGATGGTAATGTCTTAATAAACTCAGATCCTATAGAAAAAGAAATGTTAGATATTATTGAACATACCGATTACGAAGAAATACCTAGTGGTGGAAAAGTTTTAGAGCAACGATGGACGGAAAGACAATATATTGCTGCAGATAGTCCAATTAATATTAATGGAGACCACCATGGCCATGTAATTATGTTCGCCAATACTAATATAGTTAAAAACATGGTTAATCATTTAAGTGATCAATTTGTCTGGATAGGAATAACTACAGTAATTCTTACAATTATTACGGTATTCTTCCTGTCTCGATTTATTACAATACCGTTAATGAAAATGAAACAAGCGACGGAGCAGCTAAGCAAGGGGAAAACTAAAGTATCGTTACATACAGACCGAAAAGATGAGTTAGGTGAACTAGCTAGTACCATAATGAAGTTATCCAATGATTTAGAACGATTAAAAAAGGATAGAAACGAATTTTTAGCAAGTGTCTCTCATGAACTAAGAACCCCGCTAACTTATATTAAAGGGTATGCAGACATCATTAATAAACAGGATATATCTATTCATGAAAGAAAGGAATATCTTGATATTATACGCGAAGAGACGAATCAATTGACAGTTTTAATAAGAAATTTGTTTGAATTAGCTAAAATGGACGAAAATAGATTCATTATAAATAGAAGAAAGGTAGAACTTAGAAAACTAATCCAAACTGTTGAAGAACTAATCAGACCTGGCTTAGAAGAAAGAAATATTAGGTTTTCAGTTATTTGTCCCGAAAATATAATTGCTAATATTGACCCGGAAAGAATACAGCAGGTCTTATTAAATATTCTAGATAACGCAATTAAACATACGAGTCCGGGGGAAACCATCTCAATTAGGGTTATACAAAATGAAATGGAAATAAAAATAACTATTGAGGATGAAGGGGAAGGGATTCCAAAGGAGGACCTACCTTATTTATTTGACCGTTTATATCGTGTTGAAAAGTCTCGCTCTAGAGAAAGTGGAGGTACAGGGTTAGGTTTGGCAATAGCAAAGGAAATTATAGAATCCCATGAAGGAAGAATTGAAATTCAAAGTAAGATTGGAAAAGGAACCAGTGTTAATATATTTCTTAAGAGGTGATTGGGTTGGTGAAAGTATTATTAGTTGACGATGAAAAGCGAATGTTAGATTTGCTAGAATTATATTTAAGAGCACATAAGTATAAATCAAAAAAAGCTTTAAGTGCCAAAGAAGCATTATCGTACTTAGAAGAAGAGACTTTTGACATTGTATTAATTGATATTATGATGCCTGAGATGAATGGTTGGGATTTATGCCGTACAATTAGAAAAAATTCCGACGTTCCAATTATTATGGTTACCGCCCGTGAACAGAAAGAGGATATCGTTAAAGGGCTGAAATTAGGTGCGGATGATTATATTACCAAACCATTTGATGAAGAGGAATTATTGGCCAGAATAGAAGCTTTATTACGTAGAAGTAGCACAGCAAACAAAATAGAGGTAAATGGATTATTATGGAATGAGGATGAGTTCGAGTTATCTTATAATAATAAACTGATTAAATTAACACCTAAAGAATTTACCATGTTGGGGTATTTGATGAAAAAACCAAATCAAGTATACACAAGAGAGCAATTAATCGAGTTAATTTGGGGATATGAATCACAGACCGATGGAAGAACGGTTGATTCTCATGTCCGTAATATTCGCGATAAAATTCGCCAGGTGGGTTTTCCAATTGAAGATTATTTCCTAACTGTTTGGGGACTTGGATATAAGTGGGTTAATAAAATTTAGTAATTGAAATTAGTCACTGGAACAAAGTCTATGTTCATGATTTTATCACAAATCCACACAAAAGTAGTAACAAACAATCAATTTTATTGTATACCATACAGGGGTATGGTAATATGTGAATAGGGATAGAAAATAAAGTAGATGTTAACAGTAGAATATCTTAAAAAGGAGAGTGGTAATAATGGATAAGCACCATCATGAAAATCATAACCACCACAAACATAGTGGACATGATCACCATAATCATAAAGAACATATGGGACATGAACATCACAATGGTAGTGAAAATCATGAGCATCACGAACACCATAATCAACATGAACACATGGAACATGGACATCACAATCATGAACAACACGAGCACCATAGAGACCATAACCAACAACATAACGGTCATGAACATCATAATCATAGCCATGCTCACCATGGACATGGAGGACATGGAGGACACCACGAGCATATGGTAGAAGACTTTAAGAAGCGTTTTTGGATTTCATTAGTCCTAGCAATACCAGTTTCTTATTTGTCACCTATGATTCAAATGCTTATTGGCTATGAAGTGAACTTTACGGGGGATACCCTTGTACTTTTCATACTTTCTACTATTGTATTTTTCTATGGTGGAAAGCCGTTCTTGCTTGGTGCATGGGATGAACTTAAAGGTAAATCTCCTGGCATGATGATGTTAATTACACTAGCTATAGTGGCTGCTTATGTATACAGTACCTTAACAGCATTTTTTATCGAGGGTAGTGATTTCTTCTTTGAACTAGCTACACTTATTGTCATTATGCTACTAGGACATTGGATAGAAATGAAATCCCTTATGGGTGCTTCCAAGGCATTGGAGGAGTTAATTAAATTAATGCCCAAAGAAGCTCACAAATTAGATGAGTCAGGCAATATTATTGAAGTAACAGTAGAGGATTTACAGCCAGGGGACCGAATCTTAGTTAAGTCGGGTGAAAAGATTCCTATTGATGGTGAAATATACGAAGGTGAGTCTACAGTGGACGAGTCCATGCTTACTGGTGAATCGGTACCGGTCGAAAAGGGTCCTGGAATGGAAGCGATTGGTGGAGCTGTCAATGGTGACGGTGTTTTAAAGATAAAGGTAAGTAAAACAGGAAATGATACGTACCTATCTCAAGTAATAAAATTAGTGAGTGACGCTGAAAAGACCAAATCAAAAGCTCAAGGATTTGCCGACATTGCAGCCAAATGGTTATTCTATGTTGCTGTTGTTGTAGGGATTATAACTTTCGCCGTCTGGTGGACTACTGGGGATGTAGATTTTGCCCTAGAACGAATGGTTACCGTTTTAATTATTGCTTGTCCACACGCACTTGGTTTAGCAACACCTCTAGTAACATCTAGATCTACTGCCATTGCAGCTAAAAATGGTTTGTTAATTCGAAATAGAATAGCGTTTGAAAGTGCATTTAAATTGGATCGAGTGGTGTTTGATAAAACAGGTACCCTTACGGAAGGTAATTTTGGTGTTACGGATGTTCATCCAATTGAGGGTATTAGTGAAGAAGAGTTATTAAAACTAGCTTATTCTGTTGAAACACAATCAGACCATCCCATAGCTAAAGGAATTGTCAAAGAAGGAAAAGAACGTAATTTACAACCCTATGATGTTAGGGATTATCAAAATCTAACTGGTAAGGGATTAGTAGCAAAAATAGGAGAAGATGAAATAGCTGTTATAAGTCCCGGCGCTATGAGAGCCAATAAAATTTCTTTCGATGAAAAAACCTATGATCAATTAGCTTTACAAGGAAAAACAGTTGTATTTGTCCTTAAAAATAATATTTTGCAAGGAATGATAGCACTCGCTGATATTATCCGTGAATCTTCTTACAAGGTTATAAAAGAGTTGAGTGATCTCGGAATTGAGACTGTTATGATGACTGGGGACAATAGCCGTGTTGCAAATTATGTGGGTGAAAAACTAGGAATTTCTAAAGTTATTGCCGAAGTGCTTCCCCATGAGAAATCAAACAATGTAAAGTATTTAAAACAAGACGGGAAAAAGGTTGCTATGATCGGTGATGGAATTAACGATGCACCTGCTTTAGCGGAAGCCGATTTGGGAATTGCTATTGGGGCAGGTACAGACGTTGCAATTGAGACCGCTGATGTTGTATTAGTTAACAGCAATCCGGTAGACATTTTAAGTATCCTTAAACTGTCGAAAGCAAGTCGTAGAAAAATGGTTCAAAACTTGGGCTGGGCTGCTGGATATAATATCCTTGCGATTCCACTAGCTGCTGGTGTACTTTATAGTATCGGGATTGTGATAACACCTGCTGTTGGCGCAGCAATAATGTCACTTAGTACTATAATATGTGCCATCAATGCTCAATTATTAAAGATTGACTAACCGAATAATATATCGTGGCTAAGCAAGAATATCTTGTTTAGCCATTTTTTTTATTCTGGCAATTGCTTATGTCATAAAGATTTCATTAAATCTTGACAGTTTATGCATATATTTTTCCTACACTTAAACGGATTGTACTTATGAATACTTTTCAATTAAAAGCGCTTAGGAGTTGACGTATATGAGCTTAGAGGAAGCTAAGAGGAAAAAGAAAGATAAAAAAAGAAATCGCTTTATTTTCAGAACATCTATTTTGGTGCTATTGGCAGGGGCCATAATATTTGCATTAGTTTCTAATTTGCAAGGAGATACAACTATTTATCGGGTTGGGGATACAGCCCCGGATTTCCAATTAAATCAGATTAATAATTATAACGAATTAGAAACAGTGCGCTTAAGCGATTATAGTGGAAAAGGAGTTATGTTAAATTTTTGGGGAACTTGGTGTAAACCATGTGAGGAAGAAATGCCATATATGCAAGCACTCTACCCTGAATATCAAGAAAAGGGTGTAGAGATTATTGCGATAAATCTTGATGCAACAGAATTCGTAGTTGATAAATTTATCGATAAATATGACTTAACTTTCCCTGTACCACACGATACAAGAGATCAAGTTCGTGACTTGTATAAAGTAGGTCCTCTTCCAAGTACCTTTTTTATAAGTCCTGAGGGAGAAATAGTTGAAGTTGTAGAAGGTGGACTTTCACTTGATCGATTAGAAGGATACCTTAAACAAATTCAACCCACGGAATCATAAGCCAGAGAGGGATGTAAATGAAGCATATAAAATGTGAATGTGGTCATGTAAATCCAGAGGGCACTGTCCTTTGTGAAGCATGTGGTAAACCAATAGAAGGAAATCAGCATATTGATGGAAACGATAAAAAGAAACTATTAAATATGCGCTATGAAGGAAGTGCCAGAAGGTCTACTACATTTAACAAATCAATAGTTGACAAAGTATGGAGTTTTTTCTCCTCGGTTAAGGTTGGTGTATGGTTAATTGTTATTGCATTAATTGCATCCGGAATTGGTACTATATTACCACTTGAACAATACATTCCAGCAAATGCAATATCACGAGATCCAGCAATATTTTATCCGGAGACTTACGGATTATTTGGGAAAGTATATTATCAATTGGGTTTTCACAACTTATATAGTTCCTGGTGGTATCTCATTATATTAGCATCCATTGGGGTATCCTTAGTAATTTGTAGTATTGATCGATTCGTCCCACTATATCGAGCATTAAAGCGTCAAAAGGCTAAGCGACATGAATCCTTTATTAATAGACAGCGTTTTTATAGTCAAACTGAAGTAGTTTCTCAGAAAGAATTTAATACAGTCAAGGAACGTCTGCAAAGGCAACGCTATCGAATTAAAGAAGAAAATGGACATATAGTCGCGGAGAAAGGCAGATTTTCTAGATGGGGTCCTTATGTCAATCATATTGGTCTTATTATCATTCTCATTGCAGCATTATTGAGAACAACTTCCTTTTTCTATTTAAGTGAGTATGTTTGGGTAAGAGACGGGGAACTTACAGTCATTCCCGGCACAGACAGCGAGTATTATATCGAGAATAAGAAATTCATATTAGATACATATGATATAAATGATAAACGTTTTAAAGATGCTCTTGCAAAAGAGGGGAGAATAATTCCTAGTAACTTCCAGACAAATGTTACTATTTTTAAGGCTGAGGAACCCGGAGTAATCGGTGTTGAAGAGGACCTAGTAAAAATTAATGATTTTGAAATAAGAATGAATGAACCAGCAAAATTTGGTGGTTATACTGTAAGCCCGAATTATAAAAAAGTGCACTTTTCAAAGTAAACATGACAAATAACCGTGAATCCATGATTTTTAAATTGGATTTACGGTTATTTCACTTTATTCGCACATTCCTCTTGAATTA
>NZ_RBZO01000048.1 GCF_003628445.1 Oceanobacillus bengalensis | reverse complement strand
TCTGGAAATTCTGTTTCTCTCTTTCTTCCAGTCGTTACACCTCAGTGTCGTCTCTGTCCTGAAAAGAAACAGAAATAGGCGCTGATGTCAGCACCTTGTGCAACTGCCCGTCGCACAAAAAACTGCCACTAACTGAAAAGTGGCAGTTTGCTCTATATATTATTTATCATTCGCCTTTGATGCTTATCCTTTATAACGCTGAAACCATTTATTTTTAAACGAAATCCCGAAAATAACTATTATAAATAACACAATGATCCCAATGAAAATATATGGATGTAAACTAACAATGAATAATGGAGCAAAGGTAATAAGTAATACTTCCACTGGCGCAATTGGGATATACGCTAAACCATAATCATCTAATGTCCTACTTTCCGATTTCGGATCAACAATTCTTAGTAAAGCAATTCCCATTGCAACTGTACCAGTGTTCCAGCCCCATGTAAATACGCCACGTTCAAACCAATATTGTCTGAAAAACCGTTTAGACAGTACTGCAAAAATAAAATATGCTAATGCCAGTCCAAAAGCGAATAATAGCAATAATGGTATAGCATATTCCATTACGACAGAAATGCTAATGGAAGCAATTCCAAAAGCAACGAGTAAATCTGTTGCACTACCACTAATCCGATTAACAACTTCACTACTCACATACTCCTCAGAATTTGTCACAACTAAAATTCGACTTACAATTAAACCAACAATGAATGCCAATGAAAAAGCAGGTATTGAAACAGCAGGAATTAGAAATTCTCCCAACTTACTCAAGTAATATCCACCGAGACCAATTAAGAATACGATAGCCATATGAAACACATACGGATCAATCGAAATGGATGACACCGTATCAGTCTCAACCTTCGTCCTAAGATTACTTGGTATTAATCCTGTCCGTAATTCGTTTGGTAATTGATCAAAGGAAGAAAGAAATGATGTTTGTCCTCTGGTAGAACCAATTTTAATAAAAAGGATCCCAAGAATAATCGCAGCTAAAACCCCAACAGTAGCAGAAGTCATTGCTAATGTCGTAGCTTCTTCCCAGCCATGTTGACTGAATGTCTCTCCAATAGCTGCTGCAGTTCCATGTCCTCCGACAAATCCTGCCGCTAATATTAACCCAAATCCTAAATGAAGATTATCCCAGAAAGGGTTGATTAAAAGAAGACTAAATAATAGGCCTCCACCCCACATGACAATCATGGATAATTGTGAATAAGCCCACATGCTCCCCACTCTATCTCTAATTGTACTCCACTTCGGTGTTCGGGCTGTTAAAGGGATTGACCCAAAAATGAGGGCGATAAGTATTGCTGGATATGTTCCAATTTGATCGGAAAAAGGGATTATATTCACCCCATTCGGGCCAAGCGCTAAACCGAGGATCCCAGCTAGTATACTTGCTGGAATGAAAAGACGTTGGATGAATTGAATTTTGGCACGTAGAATAGTGCCGATTATAAGTAAAATTGATATGAAACCTAAATCTGTAAAGAAAACCCATGGTGAAAATTCCATATTTAAATCAGCCTTCCGTTCTTATCGTATTTTTTCGAATGATTCTTTCCCCCTTCTATATATTTTAAACTTCTTAAACACCTTTAAAATAATTCATTACAGGTAGCTTAAATTTGATGAAAAGGTGCATAAATATTGTACTAGTTTTAATAGAATTAAACAATTTCCAACAATACAGAGTCGTTACTTACTACTTATTTCCTTTGAACCAAAGTCCTCGCAAGATAGCTTTTCCGGCCTCCACCTTTTGTATACGTAAGACAACCAAACACAGAAACACCGTGCAAAAAAACGTCAAGCAATTCGAGAAAATAGCAAATAATAAAGGAAGGACTCCATTGGCTCCTTCCTTTATTGAATGTATTTAAAATTCCTCTTTCATTTACATTGCTGTTAAACCACCATCAACGATAAATTCAGCACCTGTTGAGTAACTTGATTCATCAGAAGCTAGGTAAAGAACAATATTTGTTACCTCTTCTGGTTGAGCAACACGTTTTAAAGGAATCTGTTTAGAAAACTCCTCCTCTTAAATTATGATAATGATTTTTTCACATTGTATTTTAGTTTGTGTATAATACTTTGGTTGATTCAGTCATTTACTTCGATAAATAATCAAATTACTTTTTTCACGAATATTATTGTAACTAAAATAGTAAATAGTTAAATATAAATTTGTCCGCCGGCACAATTCACGATGGAACCATTTAATGTTTTCGCTCCGTTCATCGCAAAAATTACCACATCCGCAATCTCCTCAGCCGTTGCAGCAATATTAGGACCTGTTGTAGCTGCAATTTTTTCCCCAACTTCTTCCGTAAATGTTGAAGCTGCTGAAGCTGAGATATTGGTTTGCATCGTATTAGGTGCAACACCTACTGCAAAAATGTTCAAATCTTGATAGTCTTGGCCAATAGACTTCGTTAAACCAGCTAATGCGTGCTTAGAAGCAGCATAGACCCCATTGTACGCTGTAGGTTTAAAGGAATTAGAAGAAACTGTATTAACGATTGTACCACCGCCATTTTCAATCATGACTGGAATGACATATTTTATTCCTAAAAATGCTCCTTTTAAATTGATATTCATTAAACGGTCATACTCTTCACTCGAATACTCATGAAGCAACCGGAATGGAATCATGATACCAGCATTATTATGGAAATAGTCAATTGTACCAAAGACTTTAATTGTTTGGGTTACATAATCTTTTACATCATCTTCCCTAGAAACATCTGCCTTTATAAAAATTACTTCAGCACCTAGTTCTTTCACACTATCAGCAGTTGCTTGTCCATCTTTTTCGTTATAATCCACCAAACTTAAACGATACCCTTGTGCCGCTAACTTTAATGCAGTAGCTCTACCAAGTCCTGTTGCCGCACCTGTAATCAATACAACCTTATCCATGTACTTTTCCCCCTATGAAATTATCGTTTCCATAACAGCCGTCCATTCATTACTAACATGTTTATACTGACTCAAAAACGCTTACAATCATAACTACAGTTTTCCATGGGTATTTTAATGTACAACTGTCTAATAAAATTATAGAATGGGGTAGAATCTAATTCAATAATCAAAAATTCCGTTACTGTTCATTAATAAACAGTTCCCCTGAAGTTGTATATTATGATGAGGTGAAAATAGTTGAATTTAAATGATAGGAGAGTCATTAAAACGAAGAATATTTTCCATCAAACACTGCTAAAGCTTCTGAAAGAGAAAAACTTAGAATCTATTTCTGTCTCTGAAATATGTAAAATAGCTAATGTGAATAGAGGAACATTTTATTTGCACTATGATCAGAAGGAAAACCTATTCGAGGAATATTTTATGGAAGTAATGAAAGACCTGGAAAAGTCCTATCATGGACCTTATCAGGATTTATCAATTCAACCACATGAAATTGATCCTTCTTCATTACGCATCTTTCATCATGTGAAGAAATACAGTGATTTTTACAAAATTGTTTTTTCAAATAAGGCATCACTTTCCTACTATTATTTATTCTATAATAAAGTTAAGATATTGCTTGAAGAAGTTTTAACCATGTATAAAGATGATAAGCTGAATATTCCACTCTATTCAGCTTATCAAGCGAACGCTGTTATTGGAATGATTATACAGTGGGTTAGTAATGATTTCTCTTACAGCCTAGATTATATGAATGAGCAATATGCCCATTTTCTAAAAATAGATAAGTTTCAATTAGCTAAGTATCATGAATAAGCTAGGCTAGAAGTGAGTAATTCTAGCCTAACTTACTAAACTTTATCCCAGTCATCATATAAGGAATTGCTGATTTAATAAATTCATCAGGCAATATTTCCCTACTATTTCTTCTCCATTCTACTGAGGCTCCGTAAATTCCCCAGCTTAACATAACAGCTGCAATTTTTAAGGCTTCATTCTCTTCTTCTGTATTTTGTTTTAACAACATTTTATAAAATATGACTTCGAGCTGCTCCCTAATAATTCGGGCAATTGTATCTTCGTATCCCCTATGACAGCGATTTGATAACGTTTTTTGAAAATTTGTTATCGCCTTAAAGATAAGAACAATGGAATCTCCATTTATCCCATTCTCCTCAAAGTTATGACAATCCAAATTAATCAACAATACTTCGGATAATGCCTTTTCCAATAAATCATATATATCTTCAAAATGATAATAGAATGTAGCACGATTAATCATAGCCTCTGTTGTAATATCTTTAACGGTAATATCCTTGAATTCCTTTTTACTCGATAGGTCAACGAAAGCCTCCATGATTAATTTGCGGGTACGTACAACTCGGGGATCTGTCTTTGATTGGCTCATATCAGATACCTCCTACTTTTTCAACACTTTTTACAATGTGTTGGAAATACAACGATTCGGGCGAACTATTGGTTTAATTATTTTTATTATCCATTAAACTTTTATTAACAGCAAATATAAAATTTCAGATTACAGCATTAACAAATTCGATTTAAGGAGGAAATTCTAAGATGACAAACAAAAATATGATTTGTGATTTAGAAACTGGTGTCTGTGGTGTTACTGAAGAGGAAGATATGGAGATGATTGATTTTAATCAACCTAAAAAGTCGATTAATCTCTATTATGTGACTGACCCAATTTGTTCTCATTGCTGGGCAATCGAACCTACTCTTCGTCGTTTTAACGAGCAGTATGGGCACTATTTCAATTTCCATACCGTTATGGGAGGATTGCTAGAGAAATGGCATGATGGACCAATTGACCCTGCAAACGGGATTTACAAACCTGCTGACGTAGCTGGTCACTGGAGAGAGGTCGGGGAATATTCCCGCATGCCAATTGATGGATCATTAATGGTTGACAACCCCGTTCAATCATCCTATCCACCATCTCGTGTATTTAAAGTAATCCAAAAACATCATCATGATGAACTTGCCTATAAATATTTACGTCGTACTAGAGAAGCCCTTTTCGCATTTAATCAGAATATATCCAATATATCCGTTATGATCAATATTGTTAATAATCTCGGACTCGATGGCAAGGCAATCTTAAATGAAGCTGAACAACCAATTGGACAGCAATTATTAAATGAAGACTTTAGTCTTGCTAGAAGCCTTGGAGTTAGGGGCTTTCCATCTATTGTCATGATTAATGAAGAAAATAAAGGCGTAAAAATTACAGGCGGTCGCACATTAGAATACTATGTTGATGGATTAAAACAAGTGCTTGACGTGGAAGAACTGCATCCAAAACAAGAACCTTCCCTTTCTCACTTGCTTAAAAAGGAAAAACTGCTGTTCTCTAAAGAAATTGAAGCAATGTATGATGTTGAAAAAGCGGATATTAACCATTTTATTGAAAGAGAACTTTCCCCAAGTAGTTATCAAACGAAGGAAATTCTAGGGGAATTATATATTGTAACTACTGCAAAAAAATAATGATTTGGAAATACGGGACTCTACTTTGGGGTAAGTAATTTATCTGATGGACTCGGTAGACCATTAGGAAAGATAATAAATTGAAATAAAGCACTTATCCCATTTTAATACCTGGCGATAAGTGCTTAACCCTTTTCCCATCCCATTAAAAATTCTTCCTAGGCAGTCTGTTCATCTAATGATTCTTCTTTTAACCATCCGAGTATATAGAGTCTTTATATTACTCAGAGATAGTCTTGCAATAATGTCCTTATTTTTCTTGTTTTTCAAATATCATTATTAGGTTTTCCCCCATATTCTTTGAACATCTATGAGTTTCTTTCCGTTAAATGATAGTTTATATATATCTGGCATTTCCAATCCCTTCCAAAAATCGAATCCGTATTGAATATCGAAATAATTCATAATTAATACCATTATATTACCATGCGTACCGATTACTACGTTCTTACCAATATTGTTTTCTAATACTTGGAATGTAGCATGGACACCTCTTTTTTGAGCAATCCTATTCGATTCTCCACCATTCCATGAAAAATCATAGTCTTTCCAAACTCTCGTAATTGCTTTCGCAAAATCTTCTACAGGATTTTCCGCCAAGATACGTTCTTTAAAACTCTCTACTAACTTAATCTCTTTATCTATGTATTTTGCAATCCCTTCAACTGTTTGGATTGCACGTTTATACGGACTTGAATAAACATCATCAATAGCTTCTCTTTTCAGTAATTCGGTTACTGTTTTCGAATCCGTAAACCCACGTTCAGACAAAGGTCTTCCTAACTCATCTGGCGTATATGTAGAATGAGCATGTCTAACAAAATACAAATTTGTCGGCAAACAAATCAACCTTTCCATAAACGTTTATAATGAGCCTCATTCTTTTTAATTCTTAATAAATACACATCCGGATTACTTAGACTTTTCCATTGCTCAAAGCCAAAATTCTTATCATAGTGATTTAATAATAAGGAGATAATGCCTCCATGTGCCACGATAACCGTATTTTCAGAAGGACTTGCTACTATATCATTAACAACTTCTGTAATCCGATTCATGGCTTCATTACTTGATTCTCCACCTTCATACTTTAAATCCATATGGCTGAATGTTGCTTCCAGCTTATCCAACCAATCTGGAAAATGGTTGGTACTAAGGACACGTTCGCTTAATCGGCTATCCACCTCGATTTCCATATTCTTGTTCTTTGCAAAAGGCTTTATCGTTTGAACTGCTCGCAAGAATGGACTGGATATAATTCTATCAACCTTTATATCAGATAGAAAATTAGATAGTTCATTTGCTTGCTTGATTCCTCTTTCCGTTAATGGTGAATCAGAAGACTGCCCCTCTGCTTCACAGTGCCTAATGATGTATATGTTATTATTCATGCTTCCTCCTTAACAGACCTTACAAGGGTATCTATTTGCACGCTTCATCTGTTTAATACGTTTTCTATTAAAATGGGGGAGTTTATTCTTTTTAATTAAAAATTTGTAATACAGAACCTTTTCCGTTATCAGCTTCTACTTCAGCAAATGCTCCATTCATAAATGTAATTTGTGGTGGTACGTGACCACAATCAATATCGTATATGATAGGAATTTGGAGCTCATCAGAGAGCTCTTTATAAACATCTTCAACTGTATAATTTGAGACAGGTGTATTCGCTGAACTTCTTCCAAACATAATCGCCTTACAATTTTCAAACCAACCAGCTAGTTTCATTTGTATAAGAGACCTACGTAAGTCAGTGGTCGATAACTCGCAATTTTCAAGAAACCAAACAATAGAATCTCCTGGAATATAGTTTTTCTTAAAGTACTGTACATTCCCGTATGGTGTACCAATTAAATGTCGTATCGTATCTATACATCCACCAAGTAATCTTCCCTGAACCTTAACCTTATCGTCCGAAGTTGATTTCCAGTAAGTAGGCTCTGTTAGATTGTAAATATGTGGAGTAGGTTTATCAAATTGCCATTCCTTTTGATATTTTTCTGATGAGTATTGGAGGATTGATTCACCTTTTTCGGTAGATAAAACAGATTGCCACATTCCAGTCGTATCATCAGAATATTCCCCTCTTACATCTACTAAATTAGTTCCATGAGCAGTAGCTATACCTGTATTTAACGTAATAGCTAACAGTAATAAACTAATGTCAGAATAACCTAAGACCCACTTATTCTGCATATTTTTAAAGTCAATATATTCAAGTGTTTCAATAAGTAATTCCCCACCCCAGGGTGGAATAATAAGGTCAATATCTTCATTAAGCATCATATTATTAAATTCATCTGCGCGTTTTTTTGCAGATGCAGACTTTGCCTTATCCTGGGTCCAAGGAGTTTCACCAGATATGATGTTAAAACCCTTCTTTTCCATACTTTTAAATGCTGAATGAAGCAATTCATGTAATTCACTTGGCACTCCTGATGATGGTGCAGTTACTCCGATAGTCATACCTTTATCTAAAAATGGATATTGGATCAAGTTCATCCCTCCTATTTTGGCTGTTTTAACAAGGTTATCATCATTCTTATAAATGGGGCTGCTTGGGAATTCTTTTCCACCTTGGATTCTATCCAATCGATTTCATCACTCAATAAGTTAGTCAAGTAATACACTGCCTTTTTGTGTGCATTCGGTGTTATATACGTAAAAATTGTTTTTACTTTATCAAGTTGAATAGAAGGTAATAGTGATTCGAGACTTTTTAATCCCAATTGAGCTTTTTTAGGTTGATATCTATGCAACAACACGTTAGATAGATTGACCATAACGTGTCGCAGCATTTCCACAGCCCATAAGTCATTTCCCCTTTTATTCGGCTTATTATATTGAAATAGATACCAGGCAACATCATAGGCACAATCACTAAACTCTTCTAAGGAAAGAAGCAAGTTTTGAGTGGATTGAAATTTATTTAACCGACCTTCTGGATCGTATAGCACATGGAAAAAATCCTTTTCTTTAAAACTCTTTTCTGTAACTGTAAATAAATCTACATGAAGTAGATTATCAAAGACCGCTATTATTTGAGGTGCGATGATAAAAAAATCTTCATAAAATAATATCTTTCTATAAGACTCTAAATGCTTTAATCGTTGTGTTAAAAATATCTCTTCATCTTCTTTATCTACCAAGCAGTAAAGGTCTACATCCGAATATTCATCATATTCCCCTCTCCCCATTGAACCTTTTAAATAGATGGCCTTAACATGTTTATCCTTCATTAAACTTTGTGAAATAGTTTTAACAGCATCTTCCTGCTTCATCATACCCTCCCGATTTATAGATAAATATTACGTCATTATATTCCTTTTTATTAGAATAATCAATATCTAATGCTGACCTTGAAATCCTGTTTCACAAAATAGATGGAAGATATAAGTAAAGGATGATTAGGATGAGGAAAATATGAGTATAGAAAAAGAACCGAGAAAGTGTACGTTTGGTACGTTCCCGATTCTGACTGATTTTACATAAGGTCCCGATACGAACTAGCATCTGCTACTGTAGCTCATAAATCAATTAAATAGCTACTTTCAGGTAGAGCTAAGACTCTTCTTCTCTTAAGCAATCAAACTATAAGTCACCTAACGCGATCACTTCACCACTTGATGCATTCACCCCATAATCACAATCGAATTTTCCGCATAAAACATATTGTTTTCGATCAAAGTCATATACATAGTAAGGTTTAAGCTCAAACAATTCTTTCACTTTTTCAAAAGCCTCTTCTTTACTAATTGTTACTTTTTTAGGTGCTTGAAATTGGTCAAAAACCTCCAACATTGGTTTGTTATCCATATAATTTACAACGTGGAGACTCTTCGCATCAATCATGATCATCAGTTTTCTTTGAAATACACGATTGTCTTGTTTGTTCGCTCTTAATATGGCTTGAATGTACCCCTTATCACGATGAAGCGTTTTTAAAATCCAGTTTCCACTATCTTCCGGATATTCCTGACGTAAGAGGTCATTAACTACCTTCAAACATTTTTCTTGCGTTATTTTCGAGATGGGAAATGAATCGGGAGATGGCTCACAAGAAAATGCTTGTTCTGCTGATATATCTTCAATCCATCTTAGCTCTTTTCGATCAAACGATTGATTAATCGGTTTATCCCAATACATCGTTTTGTTTATTTGCAAATAAGACCTTACATCTACAAAGATTTCAAATGGAATCGTCTCCATTTGGTCATTTGTTACATAAACCTCCTCCACCGCATAAACAGAAAATAACTTTTTCTGTTCAAATGAAGGATATTCAATTAACTTCAATTGATCCTTTGCCAGATGCTCTACCTTTTCAAGGGAAAGTAAATATGTCTCTTCCTTTACTATTTCTTTAGAAGGAAATTGACCATGTACAGCAAAAAAGGTAAGTTTCCCTTCTTGATCAAATTTAACTTCAATAGATCCAGAAGGTGATACGGCAACACCATCAATACATTCCTTAAAGTAAACTTCCCCTTCTCTTTCTTTATGTATCTGAAATTGTTTCCCATATGTTAATCCTGTTTCATCTTCAACCCATTTTATGATTTCTTCCTTGTGACGACTAACAAACATAATTCCATTTTCTGCATATGACTTACCCATTACAAAAATAGCACTATTGAATGTACAATTTTTCAGGTTTACCTCAATACTTGCTGTACCTTCTGGATTTGAATCCCCATCCTCTTGAACCGTAACATGATCAGGAAACCATTCCATAGATAATGTATAAACTGTCTCATTGAAGATATTTACGCTACGATCAAACTGATGTCTTTGTAAGTAATAGTTGTTTAACCCGAATTTAGTTTTTGTTAATTCAATTAGTTCTTTTATCCTTGAATCCATTCTATTATCACCTTTGCTTTCACTTAAAATATCAATCTCATCAAGATATATACTGTATTGTCTATATAAAAGTTTCAACTTCAGACTATTTCTCCACTCCAACATTTTTAATGGTTAAGCTCCGAATACTTTTAAAACAATGAACTATTGTTTGTCCATGTCTAATCTTCTCTTAAAACCATCGCTGTCTACGATGCTGTTATTTAAATTGGAGAGAGAACGAGTAAGGTTTAATTAGCAAGGTTATATAGAACTTTATAGCTGGGAGAAGGACGAAAAACTCTCTACATTATTATTTAATTTTCTTTATAACTTTCGCTGGCACCCCTGCAACAACCATATTTTCTGGGACATCCTTCGTGACAACTGCTCCTGCCGCAATAACAGAGTTATCCCCAATCTTTACACCTGGTAATATTGTTGCGTTTGACCCAATCCATACATTTTCACCAATTACGACTGGAGAGGGATATGTTGTGTTTCTTGTTTCTAAAGGTAATCCATGATTAAGTGTAGCAATCGTAAAAATTAGATTAAGGCTTACATAACTCACATTGTACTAATGTCAATAACAAAACGATATTTTACATCGGAAGCCAATACTCGTTCATATGCTTCATCAATTTGATCAGCCGAAATTACTTCAATTCCAGGAACAATGTTATGTTTTGCACAAAAATCTAACATTTCCTGCGTCTCACGGATACCTCCGATCATAGACGCAGCAAATGAACGCCTGAGACTGCTTAGAGCAAAAACTTGTACCGATAAAGGCTCTGCGGGCGCACCAACGTTTACTAGGGTACCATCTAACGTAAGTAGTGAGAAATACGCATTAATGTCAATTTTTGCACTTACTGTATTGATAATTAAGTCAAAGGAACCTGCAAGATTATTAAATGTTTCCGGATCATTTGTCGCATAATAGTGGTCTCCTCCAAATCGCAAGCCATCTTCCTTTTTATTCAATGTTTGTGACAGGACGGTAACTTCCGCTCCCATGGCATGTGCAATTTTTACCGCCATATGTCCAAGACCACCCATACCAACAATAGCTACTTTCTTACCTGGTCCAGCTCCCCAATGGTTTAATGGTGAATACGTTGTAATACCAGCACAAAGTAATGGTGCAGCAGCGTCAAGTTCAATATTATCAGGTATTCTTAGCACGAAGTCTTCTGGAACTACAATATGGGTAGAATAGCCACCTTGAGTTGGTTCCCCGTATTTGTCAACACCAGCGTAAGTGTCAACTTTTCCTTTTAGACAATATTGCTCCTCTCCATTACAGCAGTTCTCACATTCGCCGCAAGAGTCAACCATACATCCAACCCCAACCCGATCATCTACCTTGTATTTTGTGACATTAGGTCCTACAGCAGTAACAATTCCTGCAATCTCGTGCCCGGGTACGAGTGGATAATTGACTTCCCCCCATTCACCATGAGCGGTATGAATATCAGAATGACATATGCCTGCATATTTAATTTCAATTAGAACATCATGTGAATCAAGATCTCGTCTTTTAATTTCAGCAGCTCGAAACGTTTTGTCTGGACCGTCTACTGCCCTTGCTTTAGCTGTTATCATGAATAAAACCCCCAATAAATTGATTTTTTCGTAAAAATATTATCCTACAAAATCAGGATAGACCCTATAGTTAACTCTAAGTCAAGGGAGAAGTTTATTGGCAGAATACAATACTATTCATTATAGTATTTAGTCACGCTTTGACATTTTGCATATAGCATGATAGAATCCTGCTAAAGTTAGAGTTAACTCGAAGTCTATATCGAAAAGGGGATAAATATCGATGACATATTCTATCAGCGAAGTTGCAAAAAAGTTAAATCTCACAGCATATACTCTACGTTACTACGACAAGGAGGGCCTAATGCCTTTTGTAGAACGGACACCTAACGGGACAAGATTGTTTAAAGAAACTGATATAGATGCTTTAAAAATAATTGAATGTCTAAAATCCACAGGTATGCCTATTAAGGAAATTAAAAGGTTTATTGACTGGTGTTCGGATGGGGATTCCACATTACAAGAAAGATATGACATGTTCTTGGAGCGAAAAACTGCTGTAAAAGCACAGTTGGAAGAACTAAATAAGACGATGGAACTTATAGATCATAAATGCAACTATTACAAGACTGCATTGGATGCAGGAACGGAAGATATTCATAGAAACAATAAAATTGGGACTTTTAATTAATTAAAAAGCCACCTGTCTTTCATCCTTGTTGATTAGAAGGACAAGTGGATATTTACCTCCTATTAAAAAGGAAAATGCCTGAATAGGAACCGAGGATTTGCGGATTTTCCCCAGATAAAAAAAGAATATCAGACACTTATTTGTAAGTGTCTGATATTCTTATCAATTACATTCCCTATCAATTATCACTATTTTCTCAAGGGTTGTAATGCGCCACTCCATGCTACAACTTGATCAAGCATTAAATTGATATTTTCAAAATGTAAGTCAGCCGGCTTAAATGTCGTGAAGTTTTCAAAGTCTGTAAATAACGATAATAGTGGGTGAGTCTTCACACCCGCTATTTGTAATTCACCAAAGATACCTCGTAAATGTTCAGCTGCACGAACTCCACCAGCTCCACCATAGCTTACGATACCTGCTGCTTTATTACCCCAAGCTTCGCGAACAGCAATATCCAGTGCGTTTTTTAGTGATCCACTAATACTATGATTGTATTCCTGAACAATAAATACGAAACCATCTAAACTGAAAATCTTTTCGCTCCATGCCGCTATTCCAGGTTCTGATCCGTCAGTTGTCCCTAAGAATGGTAATTCGAAATCAGCTATATCAATAATTTCATAATTTGCATCTCCACGTTTGTCAGCAATTTCTTTTACCCATTCTCCAACTTGTGGACTAACTCGACCTTGACGAGTGCTTCCTAAGATAATTCCGATGTTTAGTTTTTCATTTGTCATGATTATTTCCCCCTTGATATACTATCTAAATATGATTGTGTAAATAACGAATTATTTTGATTTAACTTCTACATTTTGCGGTTACTTAATTACTTGACATAAGATATTTGGCTAACAATTTAACTTAAAGCCTCTTTCACCGGTGTGACTGGGCGTCTGATACAGCGACATTCGTAATTATTTTAATAAAATTTGTAACGCTTCTTTCACAGAAGTTGGTTTGTGACCTAGAAGCATTTCTAAATCAGAATGCGGAGCTTCTAATCCACCTTCACGAATTCCATTTTGAATCATCACTAGCATTGATACAAATTCTTCTGGCACGCCAGCCTCTTTTAGCATTTTTGCATGAGCTTCAGAATCTACAGCTAATAAAGGAATTTCTTTACCTGTAACCTCATTAACTGCATCAACGAATTGTTGTTGCGTTAAGTTTTCACCTGCTAATTCGTATGCTTTATTATCATGGCCATCTCCTGCTAAAACATTGGCAGTGGCTTCACCTAAATCTGGACGGTATACCCAAGCTACTTTTCCTTCTCCAGCAGATGTAACCCACGGTGTGCCATTCAAACATTGTTGAATGGTATCTAATTCGTTTTCAACATACCAGTTGTTACGAACGAATACATATGGAATACCTGATGCTTTAATGATGTTTTCACGTTCACGGTGAATTCCAGCCAAAACAAACTCACTAACATCTGCACGTGGCGCACTGGAGTAAACCATTTGTGAAACACCATTCACTTTTGTTAAATTAGAATAAAGTTTGCAGAAAAGAGTAAACAAGCCCATTCCTTTCCATATCTGAACTCGCAGGCATTTTTCATCATATTTCATGAGAATAAAGTTTGCTCAAAGATTTACCTCTTTTCCTACGAAAATGAACTCAAAAAATAAAAATATAAGAATAAAGTTTGCTTAAACAAAGAGGAGAGATCACCAAACTAAGAGATTGACCTAACCTAATGAAGGCACCTTACGGTGACACCTGTATCACAAACGGTTCTTGTCTTCCGATTGTTCTATGATAGTGAAATTACTTGCTATCTTTGGGATACGGTATAATTACCATCTAAATTAAGTTATCAAGGGTGGGCATTAGATGATTTATGCAATTGTATTGTTTATATTTGCTGGACTTGCAGAGATTGGTGGAGGTTATCTTATTTGGCTATGGTTAAGAGAAAGTAAGCCATTTTATTGGGGTGCTTTCGGAGGAATAGCCTTGGCATTATATGGTGTTATAGCCACATTTCAAGCATTTCCCTCATTCGGTAGAGTATATGCAGCCTACGGAGGAGTATTTATCATTCTTTCTGTATTGTGGGGATGGGGTATTGATAAAAGAACACCTGATTTATACGATTGGATAGGTGCTGGTATATGTTTAGTGGGTGTTTCAGTAATGTTATTTGCACCTCGTCAATAGAGTGAAAAGACATGAATACATTGAAGGAAAGTCAACGAATGATGGGGGGCTCTGAACCGCGTAGGTGTTAGTTTGATAGAAAGTCTTAAAATGATCACTATCCCTCTAAATTCCTTTTCCCCCTTACTCTTTTTCATTTTTCCAAAACAGAACTAAATGGTACTAAGGTTTTAAAAGTAGAGTTATGTATTTAGGAGAAAGGCTTTTCTGTTTATTCGCATCTTTATCAAATAACCGAGAAGGGGTATCGAAGGTACCTTTTCAATTCGATAGTCTAATTCCTCATACATAGTACCTTACGGTTCCTCCTATACCACCGCCATTCCCATACTTATCACATTACCAATACTAATTATTTATTCTTATATATTTTTATATGGGTGAGTGCTTCTGTCTGAAGTATGATATACGTTTATGAATTTGGATTTCCCTTGAAAGGTGAAGCAGTACACTACTATACCTTACGGTTTCTTCTGTACCACCATTTCCCTACTTACCACGTGACCTATTCCTAATTATTTATATATTTGTATTTCGCAAGTGAAAAGTGAGCCATTTCGCAAGTTAATTTTGAGCCACTTTATCAGCACTTGTTTTTATCCATTCTTCGGTTTCTTTCATTCTAAAAGAAGGACCATTCATGTT
>NZ_RBZO01000047.1 GCF_003628445.1 Oceanobacillus bengalensis | reverse complement strand
TACTGGAGATAGTTATCGCGTCACACATGCGCTTTCGAATCATCAATCATAATAAAATATGGGCTGGCAAAGTTCTAACCTTTTCATTGCAATCTTGTAACCTTTTAGGTTGCAAAACACAGCCACCTCTTTTCGAAGCATATCAATGGATGCCTGTAAGTCTTGATAAAGAGAAAGTATCTAATATCAATCTAAGGGAAATGGTATTAGCTGGTTTATATAACAATTCTCAATCTATGTTAGATAGTTCTAAATATAGTGGAGTAAATGCAATATATACTCTAAGTCAAGAGGTTAGATATATTTCTGAATTGCCAAATTGGAATAACCTTTGTATTCAATTCTATCAATCCTTAGAAAAGATTGGGACAGGTGGATTGGGCTTCAGAAAAATATATCACGATTTTCTAATTCAAGCAAATGAATTACTAAAAAGTAATTTAGAAGATGCACTATTATTAATATTACAACTTGAAAAACAATATAAATCTTTAAGCAAATTATTTTTCTTAGCCGGTAAAAGAAAAGAAAAATCTTATCTTGCTGACCTAAGAGAAGTTTTACTTACAATTTGGGATATCGAAAAACAAATGTGGCAAGCAATCTACCAATTCACTTTAAAGGAAAAAGGAATATAGATCAATGGAAAATATTTTATTAGTGTGCTTTAACTTCTTATTTTATTTAGCTGTAATAGGGCCAATCACAACCTTCATTCATGAATTAGGCCATGCTCTCATCATGTTAGGATTAACTGGTAATAAGGTCAGCATTACGCTAGGAGGGGAAGGGAAAAGTGTTTTACAATGGAATACAAGACGGTTAAACATTACTATCCATATATTCAGCGGTTGGATTGGTTACACATCTTATGAAAATAATGAGATAGTGAAGAAAAGTAATATGTTTCTTTACTACATATTTGGACCTTTATTTTCCCTGACAACAGCCATTATTTTCCTTCTACTTCAAAACTCTATAAGTAACAGTGTGATAATTTATATATTCAAATTTATTACAATGGCTAGTTTTATCCAATTTTTATTTACCATTATCCCAATGAATTATAATAAGTTTTTAGGTGGAAAATATTATAATAGAAGTGATGGCATGAAAATAAAAGAACTACTTTTTTCTACAGATCAAACATAATAATTTCTAAAACTACTCAAAAAGATAGGAAGAGTTTTATTTTTAGTTCAAAACAACGAGCTAATCATAATAAGAATTCTTTCTATCATTTTACACTTGGAAGATATTGTTTAGGCCTTGCCTGTAGATGCTTAATTATTAAAATACCGTAACCCTTTTCTTCAAAGGAATTAAGGTACAAGTATTACCATTATAATCATTTGATACTCTATATTAGAGAAATCATTTATATAATAGATAATACATCAGCTAGTTCTTCTTAGTTTCATCTGTCTATATACTATATTGATTAAAATTGAGGTGTGGCGTGAAACATGCATAAACGCTAACAGGCGAGAATCTAATCAAACAAAGTAATTACATTAGGATTTGAAAGAGGAGAAAAGAAAGACAAAAGCCTTTGAAGGAGAAGGCATTATCAGAAGCTGCAGCCTTATTACTACTTATAAGAGACGGGGGGGGGGGCATGTTATTTTTATATTTATCGAACTAAAAAGCGTTCCATTTCTGTTTCACTCAATTCTGCAGGAGTGATTCCATTTTTTTTACAATAATCATGTAAAGCACGAACCTTTACTCGTGGTTCATTAGAAGGATGTGGTATAGCGAAAACACCATCTGGAAAATTATTATCAAACTTTTTCATTTGACTTATCATTTTCTTTTCACCGACCTTTTTAATATTATACCCTGTTTCTGTCGGGATTAAAACATCAATTACTTTTTCCACCACTTAACACCTCCTGGAAAATATTGTTTTGCTAAATCAAGCGCCACGTTATCTGCAATCATCATATTCTGTCCATAGGTAGAGACAGCACCTAAGTCCTGATAAAAGTCTATTTTAGAAGTTTTTGAAGTTAATTCAACAAAACCTTCTAGTCCTTTATCTAAACTATACTGACACGCAAAGGCAACTAAACATCTGCCTGCCCCAATATATTTTCGATTAACATTTTCTCTTTTGTTCACCAATTTTTTATTATGCGGAGCCGATTCTATAATTTCTAGATCAACACAGCGAAAAGCTTCATCATAATTAGGTTTTAGAGCAATTAAACCTTGAATCATATCTGGATATTCTTCTGTAACAATACCGTAAATTTCAAAAGAATGTGTTAAAGGTTTCAACCAATTAAAAGCCCAATTACCTTTAGGTGAATATTTTTTTTCAATGATTTCGCTCCGTTCTACTTTCTTAAAGTAACAATCTACTAACAGATTTGTTTCCACATTAACAATCATTATTAAATCTCTTTTCTATTATTCTATATTTATTATAACATATTGTTAGAATATTACGTATAAATTTTTTTGAGAGTTCTTATAAAATAGGAGTTTAGACTATGTGTAAAAATTTATACAGAAAGTTATTCGCGAGGTTATTTTGATTTGATAGGTTAGCATTTGGCAAAGAGTTATATATAAACAATAAATTAAAGTGTTGTAAAAAGGCATTTCATAATACAATAAAACCATGAATTTTGGAGATAATCATCGGGATGATTATACAAACATGGCACCAATGGCAAGTTGAGTAGCCAATGGAAAGGAAGATAGGTTTGTTTTCAGATCGTGCCTTTTCAAAAGCTTCTTCACCCCATGGGTACCAGTTGACAGGGTTGTCGGCATGTTGAAGAAGGTATGGGGATTTTTCATGGATTAATTTATTTTGGTTTACTGTCATCCTTTCGAACCTCTTTCTATCGTAATCATTAATATTAAAAACAAACTAATTATAAACAATTTGTGAACCATTCCATAATGGTATTATACTTTCTGAAGAATCTATTATACTTAACATTAGGAAATAAGTTATAAAGCGGAACTTCATTTTATACTATAAAGTATTTCTGACTCGGGTAGAATGTCGATACGAGGTGAGAAAGTGGCTAATGCACAATTTAATACTAAACTAATCAATATTTTAAAAGATATAATGCTGCGTTTACATCATGGTGAGCCTCTGGAAACAGTCCAGGAGGAATTTGACCAACATTTTAGACATGTAAGTACGGTTGAAATATTATTGATCGTGCAAGAATTGAAAAGTAGCGACCATGGAATTACGTCTCGTGATGTTATGAAGTTATTCGATGTTTATAGCAGGTTACATGGCCATTCGATTAATGATTTGCATGTTCCGGAATCGCATCATCCAGGTCATCCGGTTCAAATTTTTAAAGATGAAAACAGGGAACTTCAATCCGTGCTGATTCAAATTAATAACCTTTTAGAAACACTTGAAAAAGGTGAACAACGCTTACAAGAAGATATGATAGAAAGACTAAAGGAACAAATGTCACTATTAGGGCAGTTTTATAACCATTATAATCGTAAAGAGAAACTCTTTTTCCCAATCATGGAACGTTATGGGCATTATACACCTACAAGAATAATGTGGGGGGATGATGATCGAATCCGTACCTTATTTAAGGGTGCAAAAAGAATGATGGAGAAGATTCCTGATTTAGAGTTTAAATATGTTAAGAAATCTTATGATGTATTCGAGAGTAAATTTAAAGAAATGATTTTCGAGGAAGAATCATTTCTTTTACCAATTGTACTATCCATTTTTAATGAAGATGATTGGTTAGCTATTGCAAAGGAAAGTGATGCATTTGGCTATTGCCTCACCCGACCAGTAGAAGAATGGGTATCTGCAGATAAGTTATTTGTTGAGGATGAAGATAAAGAGATAGATAGTGCATCAGATGTTAATCCGTTACCTAAACATCTGGCATTTGGGGGTGGCTACTTAACGATACAAGAAGCCAACAATATTCTTAACAACTTGCCACTGGAAATAACATTTGTAGATAAAAATGGCTTTTTTAAATACTTCAACGAAAAAATAACATCATCTGAGATGATGTTTGTACGGACACCAAGTTCAATTGGGCGTAATGTAGCAAATTGTCATCCACCTAAGAGCTTTAAGAAGGTAATGAGATTAATCCACGATTTAAAAACAAAAAGACGTTCCTCCGAAAGTATGTGGTTCAAAAAAAAGGATCAATACGTCCATATTACTTATAAAGGTGTATTTGATGAGGATGGAGAGTATTTAGGGATATTGGAATACGTTCAAGATATTCAGCCTTTCTTTGATCTACCGCGTGAGGTGAAAAAAGAACTGAGTACATTAGATGAATCGCTTTAAACTGAATCAAGTAGCCTTTTTAAAAACAGTATAAAATATATAAGATTATCTGATGATTATGGGAGAAATCCTTTCTTCTGTGATAGGAAAATTCGAACCTTGATTTTGAAAATCCCTGCTGTAGCAGCTATTGAACAATTCATCTATGGTATAGGCCTGCCTAAACGCATTTATGGGCAGGCCGCTTTGATGATGATTGCAACGTAAATCAATATATGCTAATGTGTTCATATAAGGATTGTGGTTTCCTATTTAGGTATCATAATTATACGAAATAACACAAGGAGGTTAGGGAATAAATTGGATGGTTTTGAATATGAAAATGGCCTTAATCAAGATCTAGATAGTGAAACATTATTTATCGTATCACAAACATTTAAAGCATTAGGCGATCCCACAAGAATTCGAATTCTTAATTTGCTTTCTAAAAAGGAATGTTCTGTAAACGAAATTGTGGAGACATTAGATATCCGACAATCAACTGTTTCTCATCAATTGCGTTTTCTGAAGAATTTACGACTTGTAAAATATCGTCGCGAGGGAACAACACTTTATTATTCCCACGATGATGAGCATGTCATGCTTATTTTGAAACAAATGATAGACCATGCTTGTCATAGTTAGGTAAGAATCATTTACTATTTTAAATAAGTAGTAAGTGATTTCAAATATATCTGTATATGCATATATATGAATATATACATAAAAAAGGGAGGTTTTAACATGGGACATGATCATGGACACGACCATACACATGGTACAAATAGAAAAGTGTTATTCATATCATTTTTAATCATTACGACTTATATGATTGTAGAAGCGATAGGGGGTTACTTAACAAATAGTCTAGCCCTTTTGGCAGATGCTAGTCACACATCTGGACCATTACTAGTGGACTAAATGCACTTTCTTGCCATGTTGTTGTTGATGATCAGCTAACGATTGCAGAAAGTGAGAGTATGTTACGAAAAATTTTACAGAGTCTGTTCTTAATATTTCCAAGGAATTATACAAAATATGAGCTTTTTTATTGACTAAAATACCGTATGGGGGTATGGTATAAGTATAAATGAAAAGGAAGTGATTCATTTGGATAAATTCTTACATGATCACCCAAGTACACCAAGATCACAAGATGAAAAACAAAAAGTCATTAATCGTTTAAAACGAATTGAAGGTCAAGTTCGTGGAATACAGAAAATGGTGGAAGAAGATCGATATTGTGTCGATATTTTAGTACAAATTAGCGCCATTCAATCCGCATTAAAAAATACAGGTTTCTCCATCACTGAACGACATATCAACCATTGTGTTAGTGATGCCATTAAACAAGGTGAAGGTAAAGAAACCATCGAGGAATTAATGAGTGTATTAAAGCAGTTTTCCAAGTAAGGAGGAAGCTATTATGAGTGAAACGAACCATACAACACTAGGTATAACAGGAATGACTTGTGCTGCTTGTTCCAGCCGTGTTGAAAAGGTTTTAAATAAAATGGATGGTGTCGAAGCCCAAGTTAATTTAACGACTGAAAAGGCAACCGTTGACTATGATTCAGAAAAAATTTCTTTAGAAGATATTACGAAGAAAATTGAAAATGTCGGCTATGGTGTATTAATAGAAAAAGCAGAGTTAGATGTATTTGGAATGACCTGTGCTGCCTGTTCAACCCGTATTGAAAAGGTATTGAATAAGCAAGAAGGGGTTAAATTTGCAGCGGTAAACTTAACAACGGAAACGGCTTCCATTGAATATAACCCAGGACTCACAGATACGAAAGCAATCATTGAGAAGATTAAAAATGTGGGTTATGATGCAAAACCGAAAGCGGAAGCAGCAGAAAAGAAAACACATAAAGAAAAAGAACTACAACATATGAAAACGAAATTAATTATTTCTGCTGTGTTATCTGCACCACTATTAGTAACCATGTTGGTTCATTTATTTAACGTGACGATACCGGATATATTCATGAATCCGTGGTTCCAATTTGCATTAGCAACGCCTGTTCAATTTATCATCGGATGGCAATTTTATGTTGGTGCATATAAGAATCTTCGTAATGGTGGAGCGAACATGGATGTGCTTGTTGCATTAGGTACAAGTGCTGCTTATTTCTATAGTTTATACGAAGCATTTAAGACCACCTTCAATCCCGAATACATGCCACATTTATACTTTGAAACAAGTGCTGTATTAATCACGTTAATTTTATTTGGAAAGTACTTGGAAGCAAGAGCAAAGAGCCAGACAACAAATGCACTATCCTCGTTGCTTAATTTACAGGCAAAAGAAGCTCGCGTGATAAGAAATGGCGAGGAAATCATGATTCCTATGGAGGAAGTTATCGTTGGTGATCGATTAGTTGTAAAACCGGGTGAGAAAATACCGGTAGACGGTATCCTTGTGAAAGGAAGAACATCTGTAGACGAGTCGATGATTACTGGGGAGTCCATCCCAAATGAAAAGGAAGTTGACGCTAGCTTAATCGGTTCAACGATTAATAAAAATGGTTCAATTGTAATGGAAGCGACAAAAGTAGGGAAAGATACTGCCCTTGCTTCGATTGTCAAAGTTGTGGAAGAAGCGCAGGGGAAGAAGGCACCAATTCAACGTTTAGCTGATGTTATATCAGGCTATTTCGTACCGATCGTTGTAGGGATTGCAATTCTAACCTTTATCGTATGGATAGCGTTTGTAGAGCCTGGTCAATTTGAACCTGCATTAGTTGCAGCGATTGCTGTACTTGTTATTGCATGTCCATGTGCATTAGGTCTTGCAACACCAACTTCTATTATGGTAGGAACAGGAAGAGCTGCAGAAAATGGAATTCTTTTTAAAGGTGGAGAGCATCTAGAAAGAACGCACAAGTTAGATGCAATTGTGCTTGATAAAACAGGAACGATTACAAAAGGGAAACCAGAAGTAACGGACTTTTCTGGTGATGAAGAAACATTGCAATTGTTAGCTAGTGCAGAAAAAGGATCAGAACATCCACTTGCAGGAGCGATTGTGGCATACGCAACAGAGAACAACATTAATTTTGTAGAAGTGGATGAATTTGACGCTATACCTGGTCATGGTATTGAAGTTATGATTTCCGGAAAACTGGTTCTTGTTGGAAATCGGAAATTAATGCAAGATCATCAAATTGAAGTTGGCAGTGCAGAACAAGAATTAGTCAATTACGAAATGGAAGGCAAAACAGCCATGTTGATTGCCATTGATGGAAAGTATCGCGGAATTGTTGCCGTTGCAGATACGATTAAAGAAACAGCACCACAAGCAATTAAAGAGCTAAAAGAACAGGGCTTGGAAGTGATCATGTTAACAGGGGATAACGAGCGAACGGCACAAGCAATTGCGAAGCAGGTTGGCATCGACCAAGTAATAGCCCAAGTTTTACCAGAAGAAAAGGCAGATAAAGTTAAAGAAATTCAAGGTAAAGGTAAAAAGGTAGCAATGGTTGGTGATGGTGTGAACGATGCACCTGCATTAGTTACTGCGGATATTGGAATTGCGATTGGTACGGGTACAGAAGTGGCGATTGAAGCTGCTGACCTTACCATTCTTGGTGGAGAACTATTACTCATTCCGAAAGCCATTCGAATTAGTCATGCGACGATTAAAAATATCCGTCAAAACCTCTTCTGGGCATTCGGCTACAACACAGCAGGAATCCCGGTTGCGGCAATTGGATTACTTGCACCATGGGTTGCTGGTGCAGCGATGGCATTAAGTTCCGTAAGTGTTGTTTCAAACTCTCTTCGCTTAAAACGAGTGAAACTATAAAAAAAGGGTCATTTAAAGGAGGTGAAAAGCAATGGAGAAAACATTAAATGTACAAGGCATGTCATGCGGTCATTGCAAAATGTCCGTTGAAGGTGCATTAAATAAATTAGATGGCGTATCAAAAGCTGAAGTTAACTTAGATGCGGCTTCTGTAGATGTTACTTTTGATGATTCAAAAGTAAATGTTGCTGTTATGAAAGAAGCAATTGAAGAACAAGGCTATGATGTTGAAGCCTAGATATAAGAGTGAAAAGCTGGTTTTCTGTATAGAAAATCAGCTTTTTTACTATAGTGGCGGAAAGGGTTAATGAACAAATTGGTAATTGGGTTAGTTTTTAATGTAAACAAAATATATATTATTCCGTTTCTTCAAATTCCCTCACCATACGTTCATAATTCATTGCACCATATCCTTGTATTGAATAATACCGTTTGAATCAATCATATAAGTAGTTGGAAGTGGTTTAACCGAATACTGTATTTCAGAACCAAAATACCAAATCAGAGCCACAATAAGAAAAGGAGCTAGTGAATTATATCACAAAAATACGTAGGTTTAGACGTATCAAAGGAAAAAATTGCAGTTGCAGAAGAGGGACGATCAAAACCAACGTGTCATTCCTCCAAACTACCTGTTCTTTCCTCTTGTGAAAAGAAGTAGTTGGGGTGACAATGGCAAGTACCGGCACAGCTTCAGCTACTTCCTTTATTACCTTCCAAGCCATTGCGCGTTCGATAGGTTTATTTTTGTTTTTGTATAGAAGACAGGGTCTACAAGATTTCCTTTATAGAAATCTTGCTAGATTTTTCCTAATGTAAGAAATAATAGATTTCGCTTATTTCTCTGATGATATTTTTTATCTTTGATTTTCTTTCTATCTCTATCTACAAAATCCATGCTATACCCCCGTCAACGATACGTTTCATGATTTTATCATATGTTCTTTATTATTCAATTTCAATTTTTTGGTTTATCCTAATTTAAAATCCTTCTAGACCCTATCCTATCGGGGATATACAGAAAATGTTCATCTATATAAACGTATCTTGGAAGCGTATTTTTAATCAATCATGTTATTATTTGCTGAATACTTGTTAATGTAATCTAGAATGGATTTACTTAGTTAAGTAGTTCAGTGTAAACTGAATTTATCGAATAGTTATAATCTGAATGATATATGCGTGTTTGTGGAAGAAGGATTCCTAAACACTGTATAGAAACTAACTAAAACAGGGAGGAACTTATGAATGGTTGAAATTAAAGATCCTTGGTTTACAGTACAACAAATTGATGATAGAACTTTTGCTATTAGTGAATATGGGCATTGGGAAAAAGTCCATTCCTATTTATTAATTGGTGAGGGGAAAGCAGCCTTAATTGATACGGGGCTTGGAATTGATAGTATAAAGAGAATTACAGACCAGCTTACAGACTTACCGATTATTGTGCTAACAACACACGTTCACTGGGATCATATTGGAAGCCACAATGAGTTTGAAAATATATATGTACATAAAGATGAAGAAGATTGGCTTATAGAAGGGATCAAGGGGCTTCCCATCGAACAAATTAGAAAAGATGTAAGTCGTGATATTACAATCCCTACTCCAAAAAAATTTAATCCAGACACATATATACCATTTAAAGGAGATCCTACTGGTCTGTTAAATGATGGAGATGAAATAGAGTTGGGAAATAGAACATTGATTATATTCCATACTCCTGGGCATTCCCCAGGGCACATTTCAATTTTAGATAATAATACAGGCTATTTATTTACGGGCGATTTACTGTATGATGTCACTCCAATATATGCTTTTTTTCCTACGACAGAACCTGTTAAGTTAGTGCAATCATTAAAGAAAATTGCCAACTTATCAAATGTGACGAAGATTTATGGAGGACATAATACAATAGGTCTTGCCTCAAGTCTGTTAGTAGAAGTAAAAAATGCAGTTGAAGAACTTGAAGAAAAAGAACTGGTGAAATTTGGAACAGGAATTCATAAATTCAAAGGTTTTAGTGTGCAATTTTAATTAATCTTACTGTACTAAAGGCTGCTTTTGCAGAAATTTTACAAGGAGTAGCTAGCACATTACTTTTTATTAGTGCAGCTTTTTATTATCGGAATTTAGATAAAACTAAAAAGCAGAGAAAACTTTCGACCTTTGAATTTACAATGCACATAATTATAGCGACAGTATTTGCCTTATTTGCAATTTTTAGATTTGTTGATTGATTAGGTTATTCACTTATTTCTATACCGGACACGTTTTCGAATAAACGTCTCTTTTTTCTTTACCTAATTGATGCTTTAGTACTATTGACGTTCATTTCACTGCCAGACGAGACGTTCCATGCACAGCTCCTGATTATAGTATGTTAATATTAAATTAAAAGATTCTTGAGCTAACGTGAAATGTTTTTTACAAGAGAAATTTAGAGATGGTCGATGTATTCCGTTCCCTAAGAAAGAATACTTAGAAGATAGTTTCATCAAATAATTGATACAAGAGTTAAAGATGAGAAAGAACGGCAGCTATTTTTCTTGTTGTACTAATGGGAAAGATAAGAAAAGACCGTATTGATTGAAGGGGTAGGGAAATCCTGTCCCTTATACTAAAGAATCAGATATGTTTATCCTGTGTTGATAAATAGGAGGTATAATCCATGTCAAAATTGACGAAGATTGCAAAACTACTAAACAATCCCAAAGTGAAAAAAGCGATTAAAGAAAAAGGTGTACCAATGATTAAAAAGGAAATTGAAAAGAGAAAGACTAGATCGAAGTAAGGCGATTGCAGGTTGTTGCGGTTGTCTTTTTTTGCTGTTAACGGTTCTATATAATAAAAAAGGAAATTTAAGGAAACGCTCAGAGGTATTGAACGTTTCCTATATAATTATATTGTTATCTCCGTATTCACTTCGTTTGCTAATTTTTTTATGATTTTACCTTACCCTAATTGTGCAACGTATTAGAGAGAGGCTTCTTCTTGATTCATTCGTTCCATAATTCGACGTTTACGATATAGCATGATCCCAGCTTCAGCTACATCTCCTACGGTTGACCTGTTTAAAAAAGCACCGAAAATGATGCCGGCTATCGGAACCATTTGAAACAACTTCTTCCACCCGAAATTATCCCGATAAGTAAAAACTACTTCACGCCATCCTTGAAGTTGAGAAAGCATTTGTTTTTTTTGATTGTCTGACTGATAAGCAGAAAGCTCTTCCAGGATGGCTTTCTTTCCAACAATGTCAGAGGAGGTAAACTGAAGACATTTCACGATAAAGACTCTTTCTGCTTTATCATTTGGATCGTATCCATAGCTTATTGCAATTTCTTGAAGCACCTTCAAGGATAAACCGATGAGGAGTGGAATATCGATGGAAAGTGTAAAAATACCGCCAATACCCGTTGTAGCACCTTGAACAGTTGCTAATTTAGTTTTAGAAGTCCGAATGTCATTCGCTATATCGTCCATTTCGCTCAAAGGAAAATGCTGGACATCACTCAATGTGAAGGCTTCATATTTTGGTACGAACCCCTTCTGGTTAAACTTCTTTAATACGACTTCTTCTTTAACCAAATATTCGCCACCTGTATGAATGTACTTCCCTAATTCATCGATGATCGTTGCTATTTTGTCTTGAACAAATTTCGGCGTTACTTTATCCAGTAATGCAAAAGGTAATCTTCCAAGTTTTTCCCAAAACCACAGATCCTTTTGGTCATTTTCCCAATCCTCAATTTTTTTAAGTTCATCTAATAAATAATCTTGTGATTCAACTGTTGTCAAGTCAACTACTCCTTATGCTTAATCATTATTTTCTCGATGTGTAATCGTTCCACTCACTATACCATCTAGGACAATGATGTATCTACTTCTATCTATAACCTTTTTTGAAAGGAAATTATAATTTCTTTTATTTCTAGTAAAAACAAAGTCTTTATCATTATACTGTATTTCAAAGCAACAGAAGGAGTCTTGCCAGCTGTTAAAGGAGCGCCCGTATTTAATTCATTTGTTTTGTATACTTTTAATGTTCTTATTCGTTTAATATATGAAGGGGGAACATGATGAACGATCTGGATCAATTAGAAGAGTGGGTTATGACTATTTGAAATTTATAGTACAATGAGGAAGAAACATGTATATTGTGAAGAAATGTAATTAAAGTAATTGGTATGTTAGTTGAAGAAAGAAAAATAAATTGAGATTGTGAACTATAAATGATCGGGGTGGAGATTTAATGAATAACAATTCTTATAATATTGTCGTGCATGTTGTCAATTTAATCCTATTGGGTGCTATCGGTTTTCTCGTGTTTTTCTCTGTGGTAAATATTAGCCCAGCCCAAGACCCCATCGGTGATATGTTTAAATTCGGTCATACAGTTTTCCTGCTCGTCATGTGGGCCGTTAATTACTGGTTCCAATACAAGAAGAAAAAATGGATTCTACCAATAGCTGGAACCATCCTTTACGTCGCAATCGCTTTGTTTGTCATGGGGGTTGTTTCGCCATTCCTACGCAACATAATAGAAGCTCAGTTCTGATTGAATTACGAACTGGTGCAATAATATAAAAGAAGCAACGCCGAATTATCAGCGTTGCTCTTCATGGTTTATCGGTTCTGTATCGCTTTCTACTTTTTTATTTCTTCCGAACAGGGAGCCAAATTTCACTATAAGCATAATCTTTTTTATTCTCATCCATTTTAGTGAAAGAAAAGGAAGGGGCATTGATTACTTCATAATCGGAAGTGGGAAGCCATTCTGAATATGTTTTTGCCATTGTTTCTTGTAACGTAGATGGATATGGTCCCTGATTTGGAAATATTGCCCAACTATATGCTTTGACTGGCACTTTATCTAATCGATCACTTACTTGATTTCCAGTCGTTAAAACACCTATCAAGTGAGTTAAATCCCCTTCTTCTTTTAGGAAATTTGCGTCAGCATTATAAGATGCATTAACAATTTCAAAAGGCTTTATATTTTGAAGAGAATGCATTTCTTTTCTTTGTTCTTCCGTTATGCTTTCTGCAAGCTTTACGATTTCGTTATTCACACCTTCAAATTGCATAGGGACACGTTTACTTACACCAACTAGATTAAACGCTGGTTTGTCTTCGATTCTAAATTCCATAGAAATTCCTCCTTTTACAGTAATTACGAATGAAAGTTTGGGAAATGATTTGCTTATCCTTTTTTTTATTACATCTGAGGGTAAAAAGCCACACCATTTTTTAAATGCCCTAGTAAAACCGTCCATTGATTGATAACCATATTTAAAAGCAACATCCGTTACCTTATCTCCACTCAATAAATCCTTATTTGCTTCCGATAGTTTTCTGTTTTTTACATACTCATTTAGTGTCATCCCGGAAAGATGAAAAAAAACCGTTCTAAAGTGATAATCGGAAACCCCAGCATAATTGGAAATACTTTCAAGAGACAGGTCATCGGTTAAATGAACTTCAATATAGTCAATCACTTGGTTTAATTCTTTTAACATCATATCCCTCCATTCATGAATACATAATAGCAAAGTCAGTATAAGAATACTCGACATTTTTAACATAAAGATATCGAATTGTTACAACCCCTAATTAAGCTATTTGGTGCATTACTGGAACAACGGTAATGCTCTTTTATTTATTAAAGTAAATGGCAGGTTAGTGAAAGATTGAAACATTTTTCAAAGGTTAATCGTATTTCATCTTAACAAATTAAATGGAGGGAAACTAATGAGTGTTGTAACTAATCAAGGAGATTCGGTAAAAGTAATATTTGTTTTTCAAAAGAATGAACAAGTGGAAGAAGTGGCACTTAATTCAGCACAATTAACGGCATTATTAAATTCAAAACATATTTGGATTGAAAAATTTAATAGTAACTTAAAAATAGAAAATACTGTTTGGTCTTATGCTAAAAATAATGTTTCTATGCAAATTTATTTGAAATAATTCTTGCTCAACCAAAAAGAGATGCTTGTGAAACATTATACTTAAACGATCTGGTGCGATTGTTACATAATCAAAATACATAATAGAGATGAATAATTAGTTTGAATTAATCAGGAGGTGAGTATATGAATTTATCCATTTTTAAGGATAGTAAATTTTCTATCGGAATTGTTTCTTCTTTTATATTAAGTCTCATAGCAGTAATAACCGCAGCTACAATAGAAAATGAATATTGGGTTGTATTTATTGTTCTCTCATACATATTATTATTTTTTAGTATTCGAAGAGCAGATAAATTATATAGGGAGAAAGGAAAATAAAAAAGAAATGGTTCCAAAAACTAATTATGGCTTCTTAAACTATATGGTGCGATTCTTCAATAAGAGGAATCGCTGATTTTTATTCAAGTAAAATCATTAGTTTGAATTGACTTTTTTTTACACATGACGTAACATATAAATTACATAAGTTAGATATACATTGCAAAACGTAGGTGAATACATGAAAAATAATGTGAAAATAACACGAATAAAATTGTCGATGACTCAACAACAGTTAGCTCAAAGAGTAGGAGTTACTAGACAGACTATTGGACTGATTGAAAAAGGAGAATATAACCCTAGTCTTCAACTTTGTGTGGCCATAGCGAAAGAACTAAATAAAACGTTAGATGAATTATTTTGGGAGGTTGAACTGTAATGAAATCTTGGATATCGTTTTTATTACCAAATGACGAATACAAGGAAAGAAGAATGTTGTATTTTTTCTCGGAAGGGGCAATAATCCTGTTGCTTTCACTTATTATAATGATAATCTGTAATAAGTTTATTAATATAGGCGTAGAAACTGCACTTTTGCTGTCTATTGCTATATTTCTCTTCTATATTTCAGGAAGGTATATAATATCTGGCATTGAATATACAAATATTGCAACAGAAAGTTCGTACAAGAGACAGTTAAGAAGTATTGTAGTGAAAACAAGTAGTTTTGTAATTTTATATTCGTTGTTCTATGTTATTTATTTTGGTTTACCAAGCAACATAAATGAATGGACTGAAATAATCGCATTATTAGCAGGTGTTGGCTTACTTTGGTTTTTCACTAGCTACATTTCTTTAAAGCGTTCCTATAAGAAAAATAAGGAATTGTTATAATCAGAGCTTGTGAATCAATATAATTAAAGTAAAGAACGGGTGCTTTTCTTGTGCGAAATGTTCCTAGTTTAAATGGAGGATGGCAACATTTCTCTGGTAAAGGCTAGGCAATTCCTTTTGGAATTGAAGGATTATATTGAAGAATCAAATGAAGGGGTAACGCTC
>NZ_RBZO01000046.1 GCF_003628445.1 Oceanobacillus bengalensis | reverse complement strand
TTAGTTTTCAGGGTTCAATCCCTAGAAAATTACATATGTCTGGTAGTGATGGCGGAGAGGCCACACCTGTTCCCATACCGAACACAGAAGTTAAGCTCTCCAGCGCCGATGGTAGTTGGGGTCTCCCCTGCAAGAGTAGGACACCGCCAGGCAAATGTTTTATTTTTAAATGCTTCACAGTACCTTATTGGTAGAGCATCGACTAACAGTCGAGTGGTCGTAGATTTGAAGTCTATCTGTGGGGTTATTTATTTGTGAAAATTCAACTGGCCCGTTGGTCAAGCGGTTAAGACACCGCCCTTTCACGGCGGTAACACGGGTTCGAATCCCGTACGGGTCACCAAATACTATGTGGAGGATTAGCTCAGCTGGGAGAGCACCTGCCTTACAAGCAGGGGGTCGCAGGTTCGAGCCCTGCATCCTCCACCATATTAATTATTTTTATTATCGCGGGGTGGAGCAGTCTGGTAGCTCGTCGGGCTCATAACCCGAAGGTCGCAAGTTCAAATCTTGTCCCCGCAACCAAATTATGGTCCGGTAGTTCAGTTGGTTAGAATGCCTGCCTGTCACGCAGGAGGTCGCGGGTTCGAGTCCCGTCCGGACCGCCATATGCCGGCCTAGCTCAATTGGTAGAGCAACTGACTTGTAATCAGTAGGTTGGGGGTTCAAGTCCTCTGGCCGGCACCACTTTTCTTGAATCTACTTTTAGAAGTAGAAATCATCAACAGAATACTCTTTCATAGGGAAGAGATACTTTATATATGAGCCATTAGCTCAGTTGGTAGAGCATTTGACTTTTAATCAAAGGGTCGAAGGTTCGAATCCTTCATGGCTCATCATTATGCAGGTGTGGCGGAATTGGCAGACGCGCTAGACTTAGGATCTAGTATCTTCGGATGTGGGGGTTCGACTCCCTTCACCCGCACCATTAATACAAATATTAAGGAACTTCTGTTAAAAACTGTCACGTCCTGGGACTACGCTTACTCGACCCATCGAAAACCTTTGGGACAAACACAGAAGTCAGAACATCCTGTTCAAGCGCGGAAGTAGTTCAGTGGTAGAACATCACCTTGCCAAGGTGGGGGTCGCGGGTTCGAATCCCGTCTTCCGCTCCAGAAATATTCTTTGCCGGGGTGGCGGAACTGGCAGACGCACAGGACTTAAAATCCTGCGGTAGGTGACTACCGTACCGGTTCGATTCCGGTCCTCGGCACCATTCGCGCCCGTAGCTCAATTGGATAGAGCGTTTGACTACGGATCAAGAGGTTAGGGGTTCGACTCCTCTCGGGCGCGCCACACTGCGGGAAGTAGCTCAGCTTGGTAGAGCACTTGGTTTGGGACCAAGGGGTCGCAGGTTCAAATCCTGTCTTCCCGACCATTACATGGGGCCTTAGCTCAGCTGGGAGAGCGCCTGCTTTGCACGCAGGAGGTCAGCGGTTCGATCCCGCTAGGCTCCATTGCTACTAAAAATATATAGTTGTTGAAGATGGCGGTCGTGGCGAAGGGGTTAACGCACCGGATTGTGGCTCCGGCATTCGTGGGTTCAATTCCCACCGGTCGCCCCATTTTTACATAGGGACCCTTAGCTCAGTTGGTTAGAGCTATCGGCTCATAACCGATCGGTCGCAGGTTCGAGTCCTGCAGGGTCCACTTGTAGGATCCATAATAATGTGGAGGTATACCCAAGTCTGGCTGAAGGGATCGGTCTTGAAAACCGACAGGCGGGTCAAACCGCGCGGGGGTTCGAATCCCTCTACCTCCTCCATACATAAATAAGGCTTGGTAGCTCAGTCGGTAGAGCAAGCCGTTATCCTCATCGAATAGCCTACTATGTGCAGGCTTGCGAGGAGTGCAACATCACCGAATAAACTTGCAACACGACGAGCAGAGAACTTCTCCGAATAAGCTTCGACACTAGATTTCAAGCAAGAACATTATTTTAATTTTTAACTAAATATGGCTTGGTAGCTCAGTCGGTAGAGCAGAGGACTGAAAATCCTTGTGTCGGCGGTTCGATTCCGTCCCGAGCCACCATATTATATAGAATCATCGATATAATATGCGGGTGTAGTTTAGTGGTAAAACCTCAGCCTTCCAAGCTGATGATGAGGGTTCGATTCCCTTCACCCGCTCCATATTTATTATGGGCCTGTAGCTCAGCTGGTTAGAGCGCACGCCTGATAAGCGTGAGGTCGGTGGTTCGAGTCCACTCAGGCCCATTACAAACTAATTCTTAGTTAGTTGAAACCTATTTATCAGTATGTTAATATATATTAAGCCCTTAGTATTCATTATTCCACAGTAGCTCAGTGGTAGAGCAATCGGCTGTTAACCGATCGGTCGTAGGTTCGAATCCTACCTGTGGAGCCAATATATTGGGCTATAGCCAAGCGGTAAGGCATCGGGTTTTGATCCCGTGTATCCCAGGTTCGAATCCTGGTAGCCCAGCCATTTACATATTTAATATATGTCCCTATGGGGATTTTTTTTATTTTGTAAAATAAATGATATCAAGTGATCTATCCAATGTTATAAAAAGCCCGATGTATAAGGACTTTAAGAAGGTTCTAAATACATGGGGCTTTTTTGAAATCTAAAAGATATAATCTTCTCTACGTAACTTCAGATACAACACCTTTCAGATTGTTTTTACGTATTCTAACGATAATTCACTTACATTCAGTAACTCAAGGTTCGTTCCCTCATCATATAATTGTTAAAAAAACTTATATTAATATCAGATATTCGGTGATAGAAAGTCAACCTCTACCATTCAATTAACTGCTGCATAATAATTATCCCTTACTGGCTGCTAAATCAATCATAATCTTTATTTTTGAGACATTTGAACAGGTAATGTTTCATAAAGGAGTTTTATTTTTATATAGGCTTTCCTAGGATATGTGGAACATCGTTTTTCACCTTTACCCCCAGCGGTGTCGTTCTATTTTTTTTCACTATAAATATGTATCAGGGTTTGTTACATGAATAATACTTTTAAATGAGCTAAAAACTGTTTTCTAAAAAGAAGAAATCCACCTGTAAACGGATTGGCTTAATTCTTGATTGCATTATGTTTCCTGCGATCTATAACTCCTCACTTAGCTGCTTGGAGGAATGCTCCTTTAGTCTATCATTTGGGTTTATCACTCTGTTAAGAGGAGGCTTAAGTGTATCGAATCTTTCCACCATTAACATGAAGAACTTGCCCTGTTACATAGGCTGAATCATTGGAGGCTAGATGTACGAATGCGGGAGCAATTTCAAAGGGCTGTGCAGCACGCCCTATGGGAAGATCAGCTCCAAAGGTAAGTTGGTGCTCAGCGGGATAGGTACTTACTGTTAATGGCGTCCATGCTGGTCCAGGTGCTACTGCATTAACTCGTATTCCTTGATCTATAAGTGACAATGCCATAGTCCTGGTAAACGACACTACAGCGCCTTTGGAAGCAGCGTAGTCAATTACATTTTTATCCCCTTCATATGCAACTCTTGACGTTGTGCTAATAATGCTACTCCCAGGCTGTAAATAAGGCATTGCGGCTTTGGTCATGTAAAACAGAGAAAAGACGTTTGTTCGGAACGTGTTTTCAAGTTGATCATCTGAAACGTCTAGTATATTTGTTGTGTAGGGTTGCACCGCCGCATTATTTACTAATACATCCAACCGTCCAAATGTTTTTATCGTTTGTTCTACTGCTTTCTTTGAGGTTTCAGGATCTTTTAAGTCTCCCGCTAGAAGTATGCAACGAGCACCTAAAGCCTCTACATATTGCTTGGTCTCATTCGCATCACGATGTTCATCTAGATATACAATCATTAAGTTAGCACCTTCCTTAGCGTAGGCAGCTGCTACTGCGCGCCCGATACCGCTGTCACCACCAGTAATGATTGCTACTTGTCCCTTTAGTTTACTGTTTCCGACATAGCCAGCGTAATCAAAAATGGGTCTGGGTTGCATAGCCCATTCTAGCCCGGGTTGGTTTTCCTGGTGTTGTGCAGGAAAGGTAATTGGTGTTGACACTACACGCTGTGTGACTCCGATGTATGGATAAACTGGATAATATCTATTCATGTTATCCTCCTTGTAGTTGTCTAGATGTGGAGATGAGATATCTATGTGAAATGAACCCTATAACATAATATGAATGCGTAGGGGATATTATTACGGGGGATCTTGTACTTCCTTTCTAACTAAGTAAATTAAAGCAGGGGTGAACCGCCTCTCGCCTCTACGCGTCACCCCTGCTCCTGCTTGCTGCTTCTCAATAATACCACTCTCGAACTTTTCTATCCGTTGGTAATAAAAAGGTAAGAAAGCCTAGTAAAGGTAATAGGGAGGCCGCAATCATGGTTGTTGTTAATCCAAATAAATCAATAAAATATCCTAACGCCACAGCACCAATCGCGCCCATGCCGAATCCTAATCCGACAATCAGGCCAGACATCGTACCTATTTTTCCAGGAATGAGTTCTTGTGCGTAAACGACCGTAACAGAAAAACTAGTCATTAAGATCAGTCCGATAATTGCTAAGAGAACCATTGCCATAAATGATCCAACAAAAGGTAGTAGAATCGCTAGTGGACTTGCAGCGATGAGAGAGAAAAGAATGATATTTCTCCTACCAAACCGATCTGCTAATGGCCCGCCAACAAAGGTACCAACAGCTCCCATTGCTAGAAAAACAAAAAGATAAACTTGTGAATTAGCAATTGTAACTTGGTAGGTTTCGATTGCATAAAAGGCATAGAAGTTTGAAATAGCTGCTTGATACCAGGACCTCGCAAAAACAATAAAAACAAGAATAAGAATTGCATGTTTAATTGCTTTAGATACAGCTTTGTTTGGCTTTGCAACTACAGTGCGCTTCTTCTTTGCTGCAATAAACTCCATCTGGCCTTTGTACCATCTCGCAATATATGTGAGAAAAATAACTGCTAACCCTGCAATCAAGGTAAACCAAAGTGCACCTTTTTGGCCGAGTGGTACAAGGATTAACGCCGTAATAACAGGTGCTAATGCTTGGCCAGAATTTCCACCAACCTGAAAAATTGACTGTGCAAGGCCTCTTTTATTCCCTGCCGCAAGATAGACAACACGGGAACCTTCAGGATGGAAAACGGCAGATCCTAACCCTATGAAAATAACACTCACTAGTATTAACCAGAAATTCGGGGCAAGCGCCAAACCAAGAATCCCTACCATACTACTTGTAAGCCCAATTGGTAATGCATAGGGAACGGCCTTTTTATCGGTGAATGTCCCGACTACAGGCTGTATGACAGACGAAACCATATTTAATGTAAAAGTTATCAGACCGAGTTGTGTAAAGGTTAATCCCATTGACCTTTCTAATATAGGAAACATAGCAGGAATGACAGCTTGAATAGAATCATTCAATAAATGGCATGCTGCAATGATGAATAGAACACGGTAAACGGTTTTATTTTCATCAGGAGATGTAATAGCTTTCTTCGGTATTGCTTTTTCCATAAGATATCCTTCTTTCTAAGGTACTTTATATAGCTATTTTACCGTTTAGGAACCAAATTACAATGATTACAGAACAGTTATATAATTTGATAGATTGATTATTTGTAAAAGGAGTAGTATTAACCTCTATTATTTACTTCGGCTTTCTCCACAGCATCTCCATATTCGCAAAAGCATAAAATTTGATGCTTTTGAGTGCAAACGTTTGCGTGATTTTAGGAAAAATACTATAATAAACTAATGATTTCATATAGGATGTTTTAACTATTTCAATTGATAGCTTTTTAAATGGTTTGATAAGACTGAATTATTAACGCTTTTATATTCAGGGGTGGTTAAGAAACGCTCTTTGTCATTAGTGCAAACGATTTCACTAAATAGCTTTACAATTGAAAATATAGAACAGTATATACAACCAATAAGTCTTTTTTAGGAGGATATTATAATGGAAGTTCAACATGATAAAATTAGTGATGGCGCCACTCGACAACAGTTGCCTACCCTTCCAATTAGTACGATTTGGATGATCAGTTTTGGCTTTTTGGGTGTACAAATGGCATTCTCTTTGCAAAGTTCTAATATGGGGCGTATCTTTCAAACGATTGGTGCTGATCCGCATACATTAGGATTCTTCTTTATATTACCGCCACTAGCTGGTTTAATTGTTCAACCTCTCGTTGGATACTTCTCAGATCGAACTTGGATGCCAAGACTTGGGCGACGCATTCCATATTTACTAGTTGGAGCAATTGTTGCAGTCATCGTGATGTGTTTATTGCCGAATTCTGGTAGTTTTGGTTTTGGTCCAGTGGCAGCTCTTACTTTTGGAGCAGTGGCGATTTTGTTTATGGATGTTTCATCAAATGTAGCAATGCAGCCATTTAAAATGATGGTTGGTGATATGGTTAATGAAGAACAGAAAGGATTTGCTTATTCAATACAAAGTTTTCTTTCTAACAGTGGTGCTGTTTTAGCTTGTATTTTTCCTTTTCTTCTAACCATGCTTGGTGTTTCAAATAGTGCACCTAAGGGAGTTGTCCCACAATCTGTAGTTATCTCCTTTTATGTGGGTGCTGTTGTCTTAATTATTTGTAGTCTTTTTACCGTTTTTAAAGTGAAAGAATACTCACCAGAAGAATATGCTGCTTATCATGGTATTACGAATGAGGAGAAAAAAGAAAAAGTTAGTTTTATTAGATTGCTTCGAAACGCTCCAAAAGTATTCTGGACTATTTCATTAGTTCAATTATTCTGTTGGATGGGATTTCAGTATTTATGGACGTATGGTACGGGTGCGGTTGCGGCTAATGTCTGGAATACGACGGAACCTTCTAGTTCTGCCTATCAAGCAGCTGGGAATTGGTTTGGAATCCTCTCCGCTGTACAGGCAGTTGCGGCTGTGCTTTGGTCACTTGTGTTAGCGCGAGTGCCTAACGATAAACGCAAATTCTGGTATGCACTTAGTTTAATATTAGGAGGCATTGGTTTTGGATCCGTATTTTTCATACATAACCAAGGTGCTTTACTTGTGTCATTTGTCTTAATTGGTATTGCGTGGGCGGCAATGATGACATTCCCATTCACGATATTAACGAATGCATTGTCAGGTAAAAATATGGGTACATATCTAGGACTCTTTAATGGTAGTATTTGTTTACCTCAAATTATTGCTTCATGTCTAAGTTTTGCATTGTTCCCTGTAATTGGATCATCGATGCCAGCAATGATTTTAATTTCGGGTATTTTACTAATTGTGGGTGCATTTACAGTTTCAATCATTAAAGAAACCTCTGCTAGATAGCATCTATATTTAATAAAATTGATATTAGAAAAATAACGTGTATGGTACAGGAGACGATCTGTTCTAATTTAAGCAATGGGCGTCGACTGGTTGAATACATGAAAAAAAGCTGACATATTTTGTCAGCTTTTTTTCATGTTAAAACGTAAGTCGATATACATCGTCTATGATAATTTCAAGGTTTTCATGCTACTTCGTGTAGTTATCAAAATAACCTTGTATATAGACAATTGGTGTACCTTTATCTCCACTTCCTGAAGTTAAATCGGAAAGAGAACCAATAAGGTCAGTTAGTTGTCTAGGTGTAGTCCCTTGTGATTCCATCGCACCTACAAGGTCCTCTTCTTTATTATTAATAAACTCTGAAATAGCTTGTTTAAGTTCTTCCCCTTTTAAATCAGCAAAGTTATTATCAGCTAGATACTTTAATTTTACTTCGTTTGGTGTTCCGTCAAGTCCTGATGTGTAAGCAGGCGATACAACTGGATCAGCAAGTTCCCATATCTTCCCTACAGGATCTTTGAATGCACCGTCTCCGTAAACCATGACTTCCACATGTTTACCAGTCTTCTCTTGAAGCATTTTCTGTATGGTATCAACAACAGGCTGACAGTCACGTGGGAAAAGTTTCACACTATCTTCCTTTGCTTTATTTGATCCTAATAAACCATATGCTTCATTATAGCCACTGCCATCGATTGATTCAGATAAGATGTTATCAAGACTATAAACCTTTTCTGCACCATTTGCCTTTAATATTCTCTTTGTTCTAAGTCTCGAATGGATATCGCAAGCTAATACACTCTTTGTGTGTTCTAAGATTGATTTTGGATTGTTGGAGAAGATTACTTCACATTCAATGCCGTATTCTTCGACGATAGATTTGTAATAATCGATATAATCAACACCGGTAAAGGTATGTTTATTATGACCAAAGTATTCACGGAATTGTTCTTCGGTTAAAACATCTGTCCAAGGATTTACTCCCTTTTCATCAAGTTGGTCAAGATCGACTAAGTGATTTCCAACCTCATCAGAAGGATAGCTAAGCATGATTACAATTTTTTTCGCCCCTTTTGCAATCCCGCGAAGACAGGTTGCAAAACGATTGCGACTTAGTATTGGGAAAATGACTCCTATTGTATCATCGCCAAACTTGGATTGAACATCTTTAGCTATATTGTCAATTGTTGCATAATTTCCTTGAGCACGGGCTACGATTGACTCTGTTATCGTAACGATATCTTTATCATTAATCTGAAAGCCTTCCATTTCAGAAGCTTTTAGTACACTATCTACAACGATCTCTTCTATATGATCCCCTTGATTGATGATAGGGCAACGTAAACCTCTAACAACTGTTCCAACAACTCTTTCCACATGTCTCGCTCCTTACATTGATGTAAATTTTATTCTATTTTAACTATACATTTAGATCTTATATAAGTAAAATTAATATATGTAATATTACTTATAAGGGGTAATTATATGGTTGGTAAATTAGATTTATATAAAGTATTCTGGATGGTCGGGAGAAATAAAAGTTTTTCAAAAGCTGCAAAAAGCCTGTACATGACACAACCAGCAGTTAGTCAGGCAATCATGCAATTAGAAAGGGAATTAGATACACGTTTATTTCATCGAACACCAAAAGGGGTATCGCTAACGAATGAGGGAAGTCTCTTATTTGAATATGTCCATTCGTCCCTTAATTTAATCAATGCAGGAGAAGAAAAGATTTTAGAATTTAAAAATTTAACTGCAGGAGAATTAAAAATTGGTGTAGGAGACACAATTACGAAGTACTTCTTGCTTCCATATTTAGAGGCTTTTCATAATAAGTATCCGAACATCAAATTTAAAATTGTAAATGGGACAACACTAGAAACCCTTTCAATTTTAAAAGCAGGAGAGGTTGATATTGCGGTTTGTAACTTCCCTGTGGAAGACTCTGCATTAGAACGAATCGCTTTTATCGATATCCATGATACTTTTGTTTGCGGGGAGAAGTATAAGGATATATTATCTGGACCAATAAGCCTTGATGAGTTAGTAGATCTGCCTTTAATCTTCCTTGAACCGAATTCTAATTCTAGAAAGTATGTTGAGGATTATCTGTTATCGAAAGGAATTAAGCTTTCGCCAGAATTTGAATTAGGCTCGCATGATCTGTTATTGGAGTTTGCAAAAATTAATTTAGGAATTGCGTGCGTGACAAAGGAGTTTTCAATGGAGTATTTGGAAAAAGAGTTAGTATACGAAGTGCAGTTAAAAGAAGATATACCAACGAGAAATATTGGTCTATGTTTTTTAAAAAGTGTTCCATTGTCACCAGCATCAACTAAATTTGTTGAAATGATAGAAGGAAACAAGGAGTGAATATTCGGTAATCTATCTTTTATATATAGAAAGCCCATCGATTTTCTCCTACCATTGTAAAGTTCTTATCTAGTACATTTCTTATTTTCTGTTTGGAATCTATTACATGACACCACTCGTGAATGATATTTGTAGTAATTTTTTGGTCTGGAAAAAGAAAAATGAATTCTCTAATACTGCGCATTACTGCCACATCAACCGTTTCAGCAAATCCACAATCTCGACAAATACATTTCCTTCCTTTAACTAAGATGGAAAATGAATGACAATGGAAACAAGTAATTCCCTTACGGAGTTGGTCATAATGATAAGATGGCAACTGGGTGAAGGGAGATTCATCCATATGTAATGAAACTAATTTTTCAGCCAAAATCTTGTGTTTTTCATTTAGTTTTGATGGGATTGTATTTAATTTGTTTAGATAGCGATTAATTTGTGTTGGATAAATAATTGGTTTATTTAGCGGGGATTGGTATAAGGTAAAGCTAGTGTTGATGAAAACAATAGAAGCTTCAATTGGAAGATTAAATTTAAGGTTGAGTAGTAACTGGCGTAATAAGGTTTCGCTTCTACTTAATTGATAAAGTGGATTAACAATTTCAAATTGAGGTATCTTGAAGAATTTATCAGAATCGTAATAATAATCTCCTTCATGATTTTTCACATCAAAAAAGTATATTTTCCCTGATACAATGATTAATGAATCAATTTGAAAGGTGGTATTACTCACTTTTAGTAGTAAATCATTTAATATCAAGCAATCACATTGAAGCTTTTCTGTCAATGAATCGAATGCTACTTCTCCTTCATAACCCTTTGAGAGATTTAAATAATGTTGCTTGTCCTTTTCGGATAAATTCATTCGCTTGCTTAGGAATTCCAAAGTACGTAATTCTTTAGATTTACTCCGAGATTTGTATAACATAGTCCACATCCTTTGTTCTAATAGTAGGTTCAGATAACTATAGTATAATACAAATATTACTATTCTATCTATCGGAATGTTGAAACTTTTTCAAACTTATATCTGTAATGTTGGAATGGTTGACTAGTAAAGCTGCTTAATAAGAGCTCTCAAGATAGAAAAAGAGAGAAATCCTGCTGAAATGAACTAGATAAGCGCTCTCAAGATGAAAACAGAGAGAGATCCTGCTGAAATGAACTAGATAAGAGCTCTCAAGATAGAAAAAGAGAGAAATCCTGCTGAAATGAACTAGATAAGCACTCTCAAGATGGAAACAGAGAAAAATCCTGCTGAAATGAACTAGATAAGCACTCTCAAGATGAAAACAGAGCAAAAACTTAATGAAATGAACTAGATAAGCACTCTCAAGATGAAAACAGAGCAAAACCCCAATGAAATGAACTAGATAAGAGCTCTCGAGATGAAAACAGAGAGAAATCCTGCTGAAATGAACTAGATAAGCACTCTCAAGATGAAAACAGAGCAAAATCCTACTGAAATGAACTAGATAAGTCCTATTATCTCAGGTCAACTCAATACAAAAAGAAGTAAGCAAGCAAAGTCTCAGCTAATCTTGACAAAATCAAAACCCCCTCTATTCATCAAATAGAGGGGGAACTAATTACCTGATATAATCTTCTTTTGGGATATCGTTTGCTTCTTTTTTCACATAGTATTTTCCTTTTGTATAGATCGCGATGATTACTGTAAGTATTGCTGCTAATATAGAAGCAAAGAAAGCGGCAGTACTTTGTAGAAATTCTCCCATAACACCTAATGCAGCAACGGTTCCTAAACCGCTTGCGATGAGCAATGATGCCACGCCTATTGGATTCCATTTATAAAGATTCTGTTGTCTTGCTTCGTAATAGCCTGGGCCAATCTTAAGGATTTTCTTAATGACAATCGCATCAATTACTAATATAGTCGCCCATGTTAATAGGAATACACCTTGGAATGTCATGACTAATTCTAAATGATCGACAATACCTCCGAGCATTAGAATCATTGCAGCAACACCTGTAACAACTACCCAGAAACGTCTACCAGGTGTAAATTTAAAGATATTCTCAAAGAAAGTAGATAGTGAAAGGGATCCACTATAAATATTCGTAATATTGATTCTGATTTGGGTTAACATGGTAAACAATGCACCCCAAACACCAAGAAGAAGAACGATATAAACACCAGGATTTGCTTCCCCTAGTCGAACACCAAACCAAATACCAAGTCCTCCCATGACACCAAAGCAAAAGATTTGTGGAATAAATCCGATTGCAAAGACACCTATTTTCATATCTTTTGGTTTAAGGAAACGTGCATAGTCGGATGCAAGTAGTGGAGTTAATCCCATGATCCCGTGCTGCATTCCGATACAAAGTAATAAGGCAGTTCCGCCAACTTGAACCCCTTCAGGCATAAAAGTCCAAAAGCTTCCTTCATAGACGGAAGGCGTAGTGGCAGCCATAATAATGGCAGCAATTAAAAATATAAAAAACAACGGTAATGACCATTTTTGTAATTTATCTAATTGCTTAATTCCGAACCAATTTAGGGGGATTACAACCGTTCCGAAGATGAGAATGAGTACCCATTCTGGGATGACTGGTAAGAACTCATGAACGGCAGCTACTAGTATTAACCCTTCTAGTGCACAGTACATAATAAAGTTTGTAGCATAAATAAATGAGGTCAAAGATGCACCAATATAACCAAATCCGCCACCTCTTGATAGCAAATTTACGTTCATCCCTGATTTGGCGGAAAGGTAAGCAATGAATGTTCCTAGAATACCGGCAACAACAATAGCATAAACAGCTGATATGATTGCATTAATTGCTCCGAATGAAAGTGCCATTACACTACCCATTTGAAAATAAAAGATCGCTGTTGCAATACCAAATGTAATGTTCGTAATGCTTAGCCACCCCATATTTCTCTTGTCACGAGGTACTCTATCTAAGGAATAATCATCACTTCCTGTCTGTTCCGTATGATTCTCCTCTGTTACGTTAAAAGCTTCCATAGCAAAATCTCTCCTTTTTGTGCAATTTCTCACATACTTAGAGGTAAGTTTAAACGACGAATGTTCAAATATTTCCTCAAATCTCTATATCCGTTTCCTACTATATCACTAGGATTTTAAAATTACAAATGCGGTAATATGCAGGTAAATGTCATTAAATTGTAATACCTCGCTCTTACTGCCGAATACTGCCTCTATCGTAGTATTAATGCCATGCATGGTTAAACGTAATTATTCAGAAAAATACAGAAAATCCTATTGGGTTAATGCTCCCAATAGGATTTATTTTGAATGTAAAATTACGATTTGCCAAAATAATACCAAATACTTTATGAACGTTCCTACTTATTGAATAAGTCCAAATCTGACATGGGTTATTCACCTCTAGGGTATTTTTCGCTAGTTTTTCGCAAATTCCCCATCGACCTCAACTGTTTCAAATACATTAATAAATGCCTTTTCATCATGCGAACGGACAATCTCTTTTATTTGTAATGTTTCATAACGAGTAACGACCATCATTAAAATTTGTTTTGGTTCATGTGTGTATCCACCGTATCCGTTCGTAATCGTAATACCTCGATAGATGTTTTCGAGTAATTCCTGTCTAATTGCATCTCCCTTTGTAGTGACGATTTGCATGGTTAATTTAATATGGTTTGTATGAATACTGTCTATCATTTTCCCTGTTAGATAGATGGACAGGAGTGTGTATAAAGCAATATTCCAATCAAATACAAACCCGGAAATAAGAACGATAATACCATTCATCGCAGAAAGTAGAAGACCTACACTCATGTTGCTTGTGCGTGATACGATAATAGCGATAATATCTAATCCACCAGAAGTTCCTGAGAATTTCATAATAATTCCAATCCCGATTCCACCTATTACTCCACCAAAGATAGTGGAAAGCAATATGTTATTTGTTACAGTTACAACTGGCAATATGTATAGGAAGATAGAAAGTGATACAACACAAATAATTGTATTGAATATAATTTCTTTTCCGAGTTTGTAATATCCAAGAATGAGTATTGGCAGATTCAAAATGAAGTTCATAATACCAGTATTAAAAGGTGTGATTATTCCAAGTAAAATAGCAATCCCGCTAAGTCCGCTACTTAGGATTCCGTATGGAACCAGAAAGAAGTTAAAAGCAAATGCGATGATTAGCGATCCAGCGATAACAATTAAATTTTTCAAATATAGACCCTCCAAGGCTTAACATTTCAATTTATAGAATAGAATTGGATATACGGATATTATCTATTAGCATTAAGTTTGCAAATTAAGCCGAACAAATTGATTTGCTTTAGATTAGTATTTTATCATTATTCCTTTTATGGTTCCAGGCACCGATTCCTGAAAAAAAGTATTTGTATAAGAAGGAGTTTTATAAATTTTTGCCGAATTTAGAAAGTGTAGAACAATCGTGTTTCATTATTATTTAAGACCAAGCTTGAATGAATAGAAGGGAGGTTATTTCGTTGGCATGGGTTAGCAAAGATGATGTGAATATTCATTATGAGAAGATTGATTCAGAGAATCCAGCTGCAGTGGAGACGCTCATTCTTATTCATGGTGTTGGTTTAGATATGCATTCATGGGACCTTATTATTCCATATTTCGTTAAAGATTATTCTATTCTTCGTTATGACTTAAGGGGTCATGGGGGAAGTGATGCTGGAAAAGGAAAAAGAGATGTTAAGCTGCTAACGGATGATTTACTTTACCTTCTTACTGAACTGGACATTGGACCATATCACATTGTTGCTCAGGGCTTTGGTGGGTTTTTAGGTGTATTACTAGCAACGTTTGAGGAAAAGAGGGACTTAAAATCACTCATATTAATGGGTGTACCAATTCACTATCCAAAGGAAATTGGGGATCATATTGCTGAGGAACGTAAGGCAGTAGTGGCTGGGCAAGACTCAATGTTGGAAATAGGGAAACAATTGGTAAAGAAAGTATGTTACCGTCCATCGAAAGAAATAGTAAACATTTTACTTCATGCCTATAAGCAGGTGAAACCGAACGTTTATTTTGAGTTATTTCACCCAGGTTTTGGAGCGGCTGCTATGGAGAACCTTCAAAGGATAGATGTGCCTATACTCATACTGTCGGGCTCTGAAGATGAAATTTTCCCTCCTGAGATTACGAGTGCTCTGTTAAATTTTAACCATTTCGCACGATTCTTTACCGTACCATATGCCTCCTTTTTAATTCAAATGGATCAGCCAGTACTTGTCTCACAGTGGATACATGAATTTATAGAAAAGAATAAAGTGAGTCAAAGGGATATCATTTCCCCTGAAGCGGAGTTTAAAAGAAATCTAACGTCACAAATGTATTCAGATATTAGGGGGATGCTTAAGGATAGAGATGAACCACTTAATCACAATGAATTACAAGTAAATATAATGAATGGCTTTTCCGTACGGCTTAATGGCGAAAAAATTGCCGACGGCTGGGGGAAAAGGAAGGCAAAGCAATTACTAATGTACCTTGTTATAAAACATTCAGCCACTAGGGATGAGCTCTGTGACGTTTTCTGGCCTGAAGTAAGTCTTCTGAATGCGCGAAACAGATTAAGAGTTTCGCTCCACCATTTGAAGCATGTACTTGAAACAAGCCCAAATATAAATCCTATACTTGTTGCTGGAAGAGAGTATGTTCTTCTTCAGGGTATCATTCATTCGGACTTGATAAGCTATGTTGATTCGATTAAATGTATTTCGCAAGTGAAAAGTGAGCCATTTCGCAAGTTAATTTTGAGCCACTTTATCAGCACTTGTTTTTATCCATTCTTCGGTTTCTTTCATTCTAAAAGAAGGACCATTCATGTTTAA
>NZ_RBZO01000045.1 GCF_003628445.1 Oceanobacillus bengalensis | reverse complement strand
TAAACATGAATGGTCCTTCTTTTAGAATGAAAGAAACCGAAGAATGGATAAAAACAAGTGCTGATAAAGTGGCTCAAAATTAACTTGCGAAATGGCTCACTTTTCACTTGCGAAATACAAGTTGTTTTATGCAATCTAATAATCTAAGGTATCCATTCACAACAAAAAAAGCGTGAGCATCCATTCGATAGCTCCACGCTTATGATTTAAAGATAAGAAATAGACTCAACCTTCTAACTTGAGGATAGAAGCAGATAGATGAAACGGTTCTATTCATCATGGTTTTTACGAATTTTATAAATGATTTTGCGTATGCTGTCTATCGATAAGTGAAAGGTATGTTCTAATTCTTCCATTGATTGTCCATCACTGTAAAGTTGAAAGATTCTTTCATTCCGTTCCGCTAGTAATGCTCGGGAACCACTCATTTCTCCCCACCCAGCTCGCTTTTCCTTTGCTTTTGGGATATAAATCAGGTCACCCTGAATATATTTTTGCATCTCTTTTAGCAAACTAGGGGGAAGGACCTCTTTTGCATTTTTGTATTGCACGATTTACGTCCTCCTTATTTAATTGTACATCTATATCGTTCTGAATATCTTTCATAACTTAACGACTCCTTTCCTAAAATTTTTAGTTTGAAGGCTAGTCACAATAAAATGTTTAGCCCTACCTATAGCAAAGTATAAATGATTTTTTAAATTATTGAAAGATGATAATTTTCTAAATACGAATGGTAAATAAAATGGGACCGATTTTACGGCCCCATCATGATATTTCCGCTATGCGGAAACCACCTCGAAATTTTTGATCAATATAATCAGCCTCCTTTCACAAGAATCTGTCGGACCCGACAATTATATTAACTCATATTAATGCATTGGTTCTCAAGAGAAAGAATGACTATAATCATATTATTCTTAAAAATTGGGGTTCAATTTTTCTTCCTACAGTTATAGGGTAAATACAGCCGTTGACAGGGTGGAGTTCGTTGGTTTAAGCACAATTAGAATCATTATAAAACAAAGTCTGTAGTTCTTGTGTATCGAGGGCACAGACCTTTGTTTTAACGTGTAGTTTCTGTTAATAAAACGTTATTAAGACAAGACGAAAAGGCAATAGAAATTATCCAATGATGTCACTCATCACACATCCTGCTAGTTTATTTGATAAATCAACATGTCTAAATAGCCAATTGATAAGTTTTGGCTCTGTTTCAAATTCTTCAACTAGAACCTTTCCTTCTACAAATAATATTGCAAGTTTTGCTGCTAAGGTAATGTGAACGTCTTCCTGCTTCATTCTCATTTCTGTTGGCCAACAATCATATTGCTCCATATCGGCTTTACCATCGTTAAACCAGTTTAAAATATGGTCGTTTCCAGTGATGGCTACTAATTTCATATAAAAATCTTCAATATTTTCCTCAAAAACTTCCTTCTTCAGTTCTCCCTTCACAATCTTATCCTCAAAATGAATGGCATATTGATCGATATCAATTCTATCATTCAATAGATTCCTCCAATCATTATCGCTTAATGACTGGTGAGATGTCGCTGTAAAACTTTTAACAATACCTAGTGTATAGTCTGTACCCATTTAACTCCCTCCGTTCGTTTTTTAATGATTGCTGTTAATGTTTCATTTTCTTCCCTTATCTACTATTCATTATAGCTGAAAATAGGAAAGTAAAAAGAAAGATATGTCATTGGAATTGAACTTTATAAAAACTTTAAAAATGAATGATTGAGTAAATTGCGTTTATCAACAAGGACTTTAGTATAGTGGGATGAGTCGTATTCCTCCTTGCAGGTGAGCATTCTAATAATAGGCGAGCTCTGAGATAACAGCCCATCCATTTACTTGCTTTCTATGAAAATAATTGGTAAAGTATACTAAAATTCAGAAAGGTTGTGAACCCTTGAATGCGAAATCAATTGTACTAGAAGATAACGTGCCTTACACGGACCATGATCATTTATCTAAAGCATTGATTAAAACTTTTCTCCATGAATTTACGGAAGCCTTTTTCCCACAAATCAATCAACAATTAGATTTCTCCACTGTAAAATTCCTAGAACAAGAAGTATACACAGACCTTCTTGTTGGAAAGAAACGAATCATCGATATTTTGGCTGAAGTAAAGCTAAAAGAAAATGATCAATTAACACTCCTTCATATTGAACCACAGTCTACCTACCAAAGAGAATTTCATGAAAGAATGTTCACCTATTATTCTCATCTCTACTTAAAACATCGCATACCGATTATACCTATTGCTGTTTTTACCTATAATAATAAGGCTGACGTCCCAAAGTCATTTACAATGGAAGCGCCGGATAAAGTATCGGAATTTAACTACCTTCAGTTACATCTAATCAAACTAAATTGGCGCGCATTTATTGAAAGTGATAATCCAGCCGCAGCGGCATTACTTAGTAAAATGGGCTATCGAGATGATGAGCGAGTTCAAGTGAAATTAGAATTTTTGAAAATGGTTAGTCGTATAAAATTAAATGAAGCAAAAGTAGAATTAGTAATTGGATTTTTCGAAAGCTATCTCAAGTTAAATGAAAAGGAGGAAAAGCAATTGCGAGAAGAAATTGCAAATTTACCAAAGGATGAAGCAGAAGGTGTACTTAGACTACCGAATTCATTTTATGAGAGGGGAAGAAAAGAAGGTAGAGAAGAAGAAAGAAAACTATTAGCCAAGAGATTATTGTTAAAAGGAATGTCAATTGAAGATATTGCTGATGTTACTGGGTTTAGTAGAGATGAAATTGAAGAGCTGGAAAATAGTAGAAGTTCAAAGTAATATCATGACTCTTACAAACGTGCCTGTTCTCTATTACGTAAAGGGATAGAATAGCGGGGGACAGGCAATTAGACATACTTCAGCATCTCATGTTATCCGTGCTAATTGTAAATCTAATCCTATTCCACCATTCTTCTTAAAAATTCACCATCGATAATCAGATTCGGTAACAAATTTTGAAACATTGAAACAACACCGTAAATCCCCAATGGTAACCCTCCTAGTAAATAGTTTCATCTAATAAGGTATGTTTAGTAGGGGTGGTATAGTCATAGAATCGTTGCTGTCACTTGTTGAACAATCAACAAGTGACACCCACATTAAGCCATAGGATTCGTGCTTTCCCATGCATTCCCAACTTGGAATAGTAGTTTTTCTGTGAGGTGATTGCCAATAAATTGCATGCCAACTGGAAGTCCATCGATACTTAGACCAATTGGCACGGCTAAACTTGGCACACCTGTTAAATTAATTGGTACGGTAAAAGGAAGGCAATGTACTACCACGTCTAAATTTTGCTCTACCCAATTTTTAGCATATGCTTGACTTGTGATAGGAATAGTCGGACCAAGCATAATATCGACATCCTTAAAAGCTTGATCAAATGCCTTTACCATCTTCCTACGAGCTTGTTGAGCTCTGATGTACTGTGCTGGATTTGACAAAGTACCAGACAGGAAGAATGTTCGAATATCAGCAGAATAATCTTCTGAACGTGTTTGTAAGCTTTCAAAATGGGTATTCGATGCTTCTCCAGTTACGATGGAATAGCCAGAAAATGTAGACATCGATAATTCGGGAATAGTTATTTCTTTTATTTCTGCACCTAATCTTTTTAGTGTATTTATTGCATGATTAAAATGCATTTCAACATCTGGATCTAATCCCTCAAGATAATAAGAAGGAATACCTATTTTTATTCCTTTTATTCCCTTATATAAATCCTCTGTGTATTGTGGAATCGGTACCTGTAGGCTATTTGGATCATTGGAATCGAAACCTGCCATGTATTGAAGCATTAAAGCTAAATCTGGAACTGACCTTGCCATCGGCCCAGCGGTATCTAATGACATTGCCGTTGGGAAAATACCATGTGTACTAACTAATCCATGTGTTGGCTTTAATCCGTATATACCACACATTGCAGCAGGTAGGCGGATGGAGCCAAATGTATCAGTTCCTGTTGCAAGTGTTGTAAGCCCTGCAGCTAAGGCAGCACTACTACCACCACTTGACCCACCTGGCATGTAATCGATGTTCCAGGGGTTTCTTGTCGTACCAAAATATGGATTGGTACCAGTTGATCCTGCAGCGAGCTCATGCAAGTTTAATTTTCCTAACATAATCCCACCTGCATCTAGCAATTTATTAACTACGGTGGCATTTTCTCTAGGAATGTAATCTGCAAAAAGTTTAGAGCCTACAGTTGTACGGATACCTTCTGTATTAAAATTATCCTTAATACCAATAGGGATTCCATGTAATGGCCCTTTATATAAGCCGCTTAATATATTATTTTCTGCCTCTCTTGCTTGTCTCAGGGCTATGTCATGAAGAGGGGTAATATATGTTTTAAGTTGCGGGTCAATCCGATCGATGCGATTTAACGTATATTCAGTTAATTCTACTGGTGAAAGTTGCCTTGATTCTATTAAGGAGCCAAGCTCCGTAGCTGTCCGTGAGGCTAGCTCTGTCATCTTTTTAACACCTTCTTATCAACAATCGTAATTGGAATTTCTAGGTTTAAACGAGGGAATGCTTGAAGTTGTCTTTCCGCCTGATTCATTGTGTATAGTATTTGATGAATATAGGGGATGTCGGTCTTGTAGACGGGTAATGCTTGTAGGGATAAACTTTTCCTTATAAAATCTTCATAATTCATTTCGTTTACCTCCTTTTATAGGTTATGTAATTACTATATGAATTGGACAAATGGAGGTGCCTCCGTACATTATTGTTAATAATCAAGAAACGACCAATGCCCTAGGGGTGCTTTCACGAGCATTAGTCGTTTAATTCGGTTACTAAAAATATTTATCTGCTAAGCGTTTTGCAGTACGTGTAGCAAGTGCTTGTGTAGTTAAGGTGGGGTTGGGTCCGCCGAGTGCATTATAATCAACGCTATTGTCGGCAATAAAGAGACGTTCCACTTGATATGCCTCGCAACTGGTATCCACAACAAATCCCATTCTCATCGTACTATGTAAGTGGATGAAATAGTTTGGTGGCAAGTCACTTCGGTGGACAGTTTTTGCACCTGCTTTACGTAAAATAGCTGTGGCGATTTTCGCTAACTGCTCTCTTCTTTGTTTTGACTTTTCACTTGGTGAATAGTAGACAAGCGGTACTGCTCCATGCTCATCCTTAATATTTGAATCAAGCTCCACTCTATTTCGATATAAGACCTCGTCATCAGTAATGACGGAAAGTGTAAGTGTTCTTGTGTAGTCATTCATGGCTTTCTCAAGTTCAGACCCAACAAGTCTTCCTTCGAGGTCCCAGATGTCTGAATCAGTTGGTTTAAGGAGATTGTAGCCATGTTGACTGAACCCAAATAGCGGTTGTGCTGATAAGCCTGGGCTTTCACCAATAATTTCGATCATACCAAGTCCAGGATAGTCAAGCCGTGCTGATGAAGTATGCCCAACAAATGGATTAACGGAGGGAGTCCCTACAATATCCATTAATGTTTGCTCATCAAATGTACCTGTCACCATATCCATATAATGATTTGTCAAACCACGTCCTACCCATGGGTTATAAGGCAATTCGGAATTCAACCATAGGCGTGGTGTTTCGATACAACCAGCTGCCATCACGACTACTTTCGCACGTATTTCTTCCATTTCTCCTGTCCATGTATCACGTACCTGAACACCTACTATTTGCCTGTTTCCGCTTGAACTATACGCTGTTAATACTTTCGTTACGAACGTATTCGGTCGAAATATTACATTACCTGTCTCCATCGCTAATGGAACATAGCTTACAGCTGTTGTTCGTTTTGCCATTTTTTCAAGTGAGGGACCATACGGACATCCTTGCCCACAATGACCGCTTAACGTACATCCTTCCATATGGCTTAATTCTTCCATCGAGTAGTTAGGGTCCATTAAATGCTCATTTGGAGGTAGGATTGCATTTGGTTGTGGACGGTAGCCAATTGTGGTTACATCTAGTGTTCGGTTCTCAGAAAACCCAGCTTTGTCTGCACCATAATAAAAAAGTGCATCCTTTGTTGTTGTTGGGGCAAATTCTACTGGTAACGTAGCTTCCACCTTTTCGTAATACGGAATCAGTTCATTGTATTGTATGGGCCACTCGTTATTGATTGCATCAGGAAAAGCCCGAGGAGAGTTGGAATAGTAGTGAAGTGTGGACCCACCAATTCCGGCACTTTGCCATAGAACTGCTTGGTCGGGAATGTTTCTATACCAAGGCGTTCGTCTACGGTCTGCTGCACCCCAGCGAAATTTACCTGTAACGAGGTCATTCATATCATTTTCAAGCCTTGTCAACTGTTGCCTGTAAAGAGAACCATCTAAGTCTTTAGGGTCAGAGCTTTCTTTCGCCTGTCCCTTGGTTTTATTTGGTTCAGGCCATTTCTTATTTCCGTACCATGGACCAGCTTCAAGTACCAACGTATTGATTCCCAATTCCCCAAGTTCTTTGGCAATCACGGCACCACCACCGCCTGAACCAATCACAATTACATCAGGATCTGTTTTCATTTCCACCCTCCACTTCATCCATTGTAAATAAAAAACCACGGAAAGCACGATACCCGAATGATACACCAGGATACCCGATTTTTTGCCATGTTAAAGGGAAATATTCAAGTTTTCGGTTATTCGGCTGATTTAATCTTGTCGTACCATATGCTGGCCATTCCGAATAATAACCGAACATTGCGAACCGATTTAGAGCATCGACAACAAATTTGATTAATCCAGCATTATTTTGAAAAGGAGAAGGTAATAAGTAAAGGTCGAGAGATAGATTATCGAGTGCTGATAAGGTTCGGATGCGATCTTCCCTGGAAAGGTGGGAAAACATGCCACCATTCAGGAACAGGCTTTGTGAAAATGCTTGGACTTGGCGATTATTCACCAGTTGCGTTGCTGCTGAATCTAACATGACGGCTGTGGGATGAGCAAGAGGAACAATAGGCTGATATAGTTGTCGCTGAATCTGAATGTTGTGATCTAAGGCGTAGATGATATACGCATAAACTCCCATATCGTTTGCCCCGAAAAAGGACGCGTATTGGTGCGTATTTGCCTGTGGCAAGATGGCGTCCGTAAGAGCCTGGAAGGTTGCTTGCACGTATTGCTGGTTTTGCGTTTGAACACGGATAACGTTACACCTCTTTCTAAAATAAAAAAACTACTACTATCGTATTGTTCGGTTAACTATTTTATGAACAAATAGTGGGAAAGTAGGTCTGCAATAAAAAATACACACGCTGATTCCTTGAAGAAATAACGTGTGTATTTACCTTAGATTTTCTTTACCTGGTTCATTACAAATCTACTTTTTGGTAGACTTGGCATGCGCATCATGCTATAGCTTAAGTCTTGCTTCGGTACATGATAATCCATACGATTAATCAGTAAATCTAGGCTGGATTTCATTATCTCAACAGTAAGCCATTCCCCCGGACATCGGTGGCCCGTATAATAATCGCCACCACCTTGTGGAACAAGGTCGTATGGACTTTCTTGTCTTTCTTTAAAACGTTCTGGGATAAATTGATCAGGGTTTTCCCAGAGATTAGGATGATGATTTGTTCCGTAAATATCTAAGAGAACAAGGTTCCCTTTTTTAAAATCATGTCCTTTCCAAAGAAAATCTTCACGTGCTCTGCCTGCTGCAAATGGGAAGAAGGGATAGTAGCGACGTACTTCCTGAACAAACATTTCATAAACATCATCTTCAGCATTTGAGAGTTTTTCCTTCTCACCAGCTTTTTCAAATAATGCTAAGGCAACAAAGACAATGTATACTGCTATCGCAACAATGGGTCGTATAATATTTAGAACTTCTACTGCAGTCACATGCGTATTTAAATGTTCTCCGTTTGAATCGCGATACAAAGCCATTTGATGTAATGCTGTTTCTTCAGGTACTTTTAAGTTACCATTACGAACATCCTCAATTAATTGTTGAAGCCACAATTCCAACGCGTTGCGAGCATGTCTACCTTTCCAATGTCTTGGACCAACGGCTGCAGCGGAATCAAATAAAGCCTCTAATTGACTAGCTCTTAAGTCCACATCATCTTTATCTAATGGAACCCCTGCCCAATTACAGGCTGTTACGGCGAGTACTTTGATTGCTTCATTGTATAAAATTACTTCATTCTTACTTTCCCAGACTTCAACAGCTGCTGCCCATTCTTTTTTGAAAATATCCACAACATCTTCTAGTCGCTTATCCGTCATCAATGACATAAATAATTGCTTCCGGTGTTTATGACTAGCATCATCCATTGTTTGTATTGCTTTTTCACCGAATAAAGTTTGTTTAACTCTCTTTGGAGCTGCCCCTTTTCTCATTATTTTTGATTCATCATAAAACATTTTAACTGCTTCATCTCCAGCAATACATATTGCCTTTTGTCCGCCCAATAACCTTGTCTCAAACATATCCCTTCCAAACCGCTTCCGTCGGTTTGTTATGTATAGATAACCTTCTCTCATCATTGCTAAGCTATTATCGAACCCTTTATCAATAGGAATTTGTTCTCTGTATGGCATCAATAATCACTCCGTCTTCTTTTTTTACGATCACTATTAGGATTTGTCTAAGAATCTTGTCGTATGCATTATAGGTGCCCGTCACTTATAGAATTTTCGGGCAAGTGCCTATAACTCTTTATGTAGATATAATTCGAAAGAAGGTATATGATTGATTTAGATTATTCAAATAATAAAAGGGGATGGAATTATGTCAACAATGATAGCTTCTATAAATACAAACGAAATTCTAGATATGGATGCAACGACATTAGCTGAAAAAATCAAGAAACAAGAGATAACCTCTTACATAGCGGTAAGTGCATATATTGAACATATAAAAAAGATTAATCCCGTTTTGAATAGTTTAGTTGAGGATAGATTTGAAGAGGCACTGGAAGAAGCAAAGCATACAGATGAAAAGATTAAGAATGGTGAAGCAATGGGAAAATTACTTGGTGTTCCGGTTACGATTAAAGAATCCTTTGATATAAAGGGATTGCATACGACAGGAGGGCTTGTCCATCGCAAGGATTTAATTTCTAGAAACGATGCCCATGTTGTAAAAGTGTTAAAAGGGGAGGGGGCGATTTTCCTTGGGAAAACCAATACCCCTGTGCTTTGCTTCTGCCAGGAAACAGATAACAAAGTTTACGGACGGACGAACAACCCGTGGGACCCAACTAGAACTGCGGGTGGTTCAAGTGGTGGGGAAGGTGCTTTAATTGGCGCTGGTGGAGCAGCGGTTGGAATTGGTTCAGATATTGGTGGTTCCATTCGTTTTCCTAGTCATTTTAATGGCACAATTGGATTTAAAAGCGGAAATAATAGAGTATCTCAGGTGGGGTCATTCCCAAATGCTGGAATTCCAATGCAGGAAAGAATGCTCGGTATTGGTGCAATAGCTAAGTCTGTACAAGATGCGGAATTAATTAATGGTATTCTTGCTGATGATAAAGCTCCCGAAAATGAATTGTCTGAATTTGATGTTGTTATCCCTATAGAGAAGTTGCACTATCCAGTGGAAAGCGCAACAGAGCATGCTTTAAAAGAAGTGAAGAAAACGCTCGTAAATGAATTTTCGGTTCGGGACGAGGAACCACTCCATTATCGTGATTCAGCACATATATGGCAATTAATTATGTCATCAGACCGTTCAGAGAGTGGTGCGAAGATTGCCTTTAATGGTAAACCCCATCATTTTCTGAAGGAGTTTGTTAAGGATCGTGTATTTAATCGTTCAGATATACATCATTACTATTCCTGGGCTTCTTTTGGTGCCAATCTATTTCGCCCGAGTCCGAAAAAACTATTAGAATTGAAAGACATAGTGGGTGAGGGGGAAAAGGAAGTACAAGCATATTTACAAAGAAAACTATTGATTTTGCCTGTTTATCATACAACTGCGCTACCGCATGGTGAAGTATATTGGCAAATCTTTTCGATATGGAAGACGTTTCAAAAGTTTATGCCGTTTGCAGCCTATGCCAATACTTGGGGACTGCCTTCCTTAACGATCCCTGTTGCAGAAGATGAAAAGGGATTACCAATAGGGATTCAAGTAATCAGTGCGCTTGGAAATGAAAATGCAATTTTTCAGATTGGAAAATTACTAGAAAAAGAAATGCGTGGGTATAAGCGGGCACCTGTCGTTTGAGGATCGGGTATAACAACTTAGCTAGAATAATCCCCTTGAATCAGGTTTTATTTTGATTATATTAATCGAAATGTAAAGAAGCGGATGATTCTACTTAGAATAATAGGAGTGGAGAAAATTTACTTACTCTCAGAGTACCTTTAATATGTGAACGGATAAGATAAGAATGGGACAAAAGAAATTTAGTTAAGTAAAAATCCGAACTATAAGTTTAAATCCTTTATTAAATTCAAATTAATGGAGAACTTGCATAAACTCCAAACTAACTTAATTCAGATTATCTTAAATCGGAGCACATCTCGCCGTCTGGGATCGCTCCGGGCGGATGCTTTCCGCGGGCACGGCCTCAGCCTCCTCAGAAGCACAGAACGCTTCTTCCGGGGTCTTCGGACACGTGCTATTCCCGCAGGAGTCACCGCCCTACACTCACCCAGACTAGTGAAGTAGTACTATGCTTTTTGACTTTCCGTATCGAAGGAGATAATGGTTAGTAACTTAAACTCAGTGGAGGAAACACACGTAGACTCCTGCAGGAGGAAAGGCCTAGATGAGACACCGTAGTGCGTCAGCACGAAGGGGGCTCATCAGCCGCCTGCGGAAAGCGAAGTGTGTTTCCGGAACGACGTGCTTCATACTATACCGAATTAAATAAGTCTACACTTTACATCGACTGTGAATTACCATTCAATTCTAGAAAGTTAACATTCTAAGTTTCCTATGCTATAATATTCGTCTTTTGATTGGAAGGTTTTAGTTTTGTCCCATCCCCATCTGTATATCGATTACACGAACAATCATAAAATGTACGCTTATCTATACATAAGTAAAAAGAAGAGGAGGAACGCGGATTGAATATACCTTATATCGAGAAACTATTTGTTGGTAAAGTCAAACAAATTGGGGATCCTGATGCCGAGAATCGAATGGATAGAAGCTGGGAAAGCGGCATGTTTAAAAACAGTGTTGCTAATAAAATTTGGCTTGGCGAAACTGGGTTAACAGGTGATGAAGTTGCTGATAAGAAGAATCATGGTGGACCTGAGAAAGCAATTTTTTCTTATTCAGCTACACATTATGATTCTTGGAAGGAAGAGTTGGATATTGAGGCAATTGGAATTGGTGCGATGGGTGAGAATATAGCCGTTCGTTTTATGGATGAGCATTCTGTGTGCATAGGTGACACATACCAATTCGGGGATGCTATTATCCAAGTATCCCAACCACGCAGGCCATGTTGGAAACCGGCAAGACGTTTTCGTATTGTCGACTTAGCTTTACGCATCCAGCAAACAGGAAGAACAGGCTGGTATTTTCGCGTTTTGAAAGAAGGGTCCGTTCAAAGTGGTCAGCAGTTAACATTGCTTGAACGGCCATATCCTGAGTGGACAATTGCGAAGTGCAATGAAGTGATGTATGAGAAAAAAGATGACGTAAAGCTTGCAGAGGAGCTTCATTCCTGTAAGTTTCTAGCCGAAAATTGGAAACGAACGTTAGCGAAACGATTGGCTGGGGAGAAGTCTTCGGATGATAAGCGTGTATTTGGTCCAAATAAGGGCTGAGCTGTAAGTTGAGTTACAACTCTACTAGTGTACATCATCAAAACATGTAGATATACAGAAAAAAAGATAGTTCCACAGCGTGGTTAACTATCTTTTTTAATGAAATGAATTGTGTTTTGTCTGATATTATATAATCAAAGATTGATTAGTTTTCAGATTGTTCATCAGCACTTAACTTAAACTTCTCAACTAATTGCTGCAAATCTTCTGCTACAACTGTAAGAGAAGTAACCGAATGTGATATCTCTTCCATCGATGCTAATTGTTCTTGAGTTGATGCAGAAACATTCTGAGTTTCACTTGAAATTGTTTCCCCAATCGTTGCAACTTCTTTAAAGGTTTTCGTAAAGTGTTCGGTACCAGTCGCAATTGCTTGAATCTGAGATGTAACTTGCATAATCTGGTCTGTTATTGTCTTAACATAACCTGAAATGGAATCAAATGACTTCCCAGTGTTATTCGCAATTTCAATACCTTTCTCAACTTGCAATGTCGCAGTTTCCATCGAATTTACTGTATTTATCGTTTCTTCTTGAATTGTTCCTATTACTTCTTTTATTTGTACTGCAGATTGTGAGGATTCTTCTGCAAGCTTACGAACTTCATCTGCAACCACTGCAAATCCTTTACCATGTTCTCCAGCTCGAGCAGCTTCAATTGCTGCGTTTAAAGCAAGAAGATTGGTTTGAGCTGATATATCGGTAATGACATCTACTATGTTGCTGATTTGTTCAGATAACTTACCTAATCCTTGGACATTGCTAGATAATTCATGTGTATTTTCTTTAATAAATTCCATTTGGTTTACTGTAGTTTCTAGAGCTTTGCTACCTTCGTCAACAGCGGAATTCGTATTTGTTGCTGTTTCGGCTACCTCATTAGAACTCATAGCAATTTGATGGATAGAATCAGCCATTTCCTCAGCCATTTTTGTGCTATTACCAATACTGTTTGTTTGGCTATCCATGCCAACTGCAACTTCTTGAACAGAAGATGAAATTTGCTCTGTTGCCGTTGTATTTTGTTCTGTACTTGCATTTAATTGTTCAGATGCTGCTGCAAGGTTGCTAGATTTATCGCGAACCTGCATAATGATTTCATTTAAATTTTCTCGCATTTGATTGAATGAATGTGCTAACATACCAAGCTCGTCATTTCTTTCTAGCTTAATATTTACACTAAGATCGCCCTGACTAATGGTATTGCTTGCCTCTACTAATTGTTTTATTGGTTTAGTTATAGAACGAGTAATGAATAGAACAATAGCTGTCCCTAGAATTATCGCAATAACGATAACGATTAGCGTTGTATTCAATATCGGCGTAACAGATTGTTTTACTTCACTTTGATACATTGTACCAGCTATTTTCCATCCTGTAGCTTCACTTGTTGAAAAAGCTAATTTTTTGGTACCTCCATCGTATGAATAATCAAATTGACCAGTTTCAGCATCATAAATTTCGTTATAAAAATCTTCTGTTGCCTCCGAACCAGCTTCAATGCTTGGGTGATAAATATAATGCTTTGTTTCATCTAACATGATTAAATATCCTTCTTTTCCAATCGTTATAGAACTCAGTATTTCTGTGAGGTTTCCAAGTTCTAAGTTAACGGCTACAACTCCTTGGTTATCCGCTGTTGCTTTCGCTAGCGTAACAACCACTTCATTAGAAGATTGGGATACGTATGGATCTGTAACGATAACACTCCCTTTATTTTCCATCGCTTCTTGATACCAAGGGCGCTCGCGTGGATCATAATCTGGCGGGTTCTTGAAGGAAGTAGGTGAATTCATAAATTCTCCTGTTTCTGTGCCTACATATGTTTGCTCGAACACTTCCCCTTTCGCATCTTGAATTGTGTCGAGCATTTTCCTTGTTGCTGCATCACTATTATTCTCAATATTACTAGCTATAACTGAATTCGATAAATAGTCGATATTCTCCATTTGAGAGATGACAAACTCATCAACAGTTTGGGTAACAATTTCTACATTTTTGTGAGCTGAAGCAATTAGACTCTCTTCAATATTGTTTTTAGAGCTCTGATAAGAAGTGAAACCTATTAAAATACTGGGGATCAGTAATATTAATAGAAAAGAAATGATTAATTTATTTTTTAAGCTTAACGTCCGATTGGAAGTTCTTGTTTTTTTCACTGTTTTTCCTCCTAAACATCTTGTAGATATTTTATGTTTTATTTTGAAACATATAGCGACTTCTATATTATCGACTTTTTTACTAGAAATTGAATACAAAAATAAAAAATAGGAATAATTAATCACTTTAACAATGAGTAAAAATAACTAAATGGATAATAGGTAAATATTGCTCTCCTTCTACAAGATGACATTTATAACTTAATATGTAATAATATTAATTACTAATTGTTGGAAAATGCAACGTTTTAGAAGGGAGGAATGCAAATGATAAAAACACTATTTATAGCACCATATTCTGGTTTAGCTGAAGCTGCTAAAAAGGTCAGCATTCCAACAGATTTTAATGTAGACATAAAAGTAGGAGATCTCGAAGGTGGCGTAGAAATAGCTCGATTAGCTGAAGAAGAGGGATACGATTTAATAATTAGCCGTGGTGGTACTGCTTCGATGATTCAGGAAGAGGTTTCCATTCCAGTTGTGCATATTGATATTAATGGATATGATATGCTGCGAGTGTTTACCTTTATTAGTGGAATAGACAGTAAAATAGCTATAGTTGGTTTTGAGAATATTACTCGCGGTGCAGCTACTGTATGTAATATATTAGATTATGATATAGAATTGATAACAATAAAGAGTCGTTTTGAAGTAAAAGATCGCTTGATACAATTGAAGCAACAGGGGATATCTGTTGTTATTGGTGATGTTATTACGTTTCAAGAAGCTGAGAAGGTTGGATTACGTGGAATTCTTATCACATCAGGAAAAGAATCCATTATGAATGCATTTGAAGTGGCGCAAAGACATTACAAGTTATTCCAAAGTGTAAATAATCGTGCAAATTACTTTCATAATATAGTTAAAGCATTGCCATATCCAATTATTTTAGTGAATAAAGATTATGAAATAATGGATAGAAACAACCGTTTTATGAAGAAGTTTAACAATGACGAAATTGTAACTTCTTCCACAATCAGAAAACTTATAAAAAGCGTAATAATAAATAAAGAAGTTCAGTGGACTGAGATAGAGGACAATAAAAATTTCTATGAAATTCAATTATTTCTTGCGGATGAGAAAGAATCAATTGTTGGGATAATTATTCAATCTTCTATTTCATTAGATGGGAAAATAAAATCATTTAAAATTCAGAGTGAATCTATTCACATGCCAATTATTGGTGAAAGTGAGAAGGTTATTAGATTAAGGGATAATCTAAAATGTTACGCCGATTCCAAAGATCCTCTGTTTATTGTTGGTGAGGATGGGACAGGTAAGAACACAATTGCACAATCCATACATTTTGAAAAGTTTGGTCAAAAGTATCCATTTGTTTCTTTAGAGGGTAAGCATGTTACCTTCAGCGAGTTAAGAGAACTCGAAGCTATTCTTAAGAAGATGCAAAAAGGTACGCTCGTAATAAATAATGTAGAAGAAATCCCGATAGAAAATCAACTTCTTCTCGTTGATTTCTTTAATAAAATACCTTTATCCATTAAAATAATCTCCATTTCAAACAAACCTTATAAACCCCTTGTAATAGAGGGAAAGATTGATACTAAGTTTATGGAGAAGATTTCTAAATTAGTCTTACATATTTCTCCTTTAAGAGAAAGAAAAGTAGATATAAAGCCATTCATCGGATACTTTTTGTCTGAATTTCATGCTGAAAATGGGAATGAAACATTAGGTATAAAAACAGAGGCAGTTGATTATTTAATGCAGTTTGATTGGTTAGGAAATTTCAGGCAATTAAAGCAGGTTGTAAGGGAACTGAGTGTCATGTCTACTAGTTATTATATAGAATTATCCCATGTGAAGGAATTAATGAATGATATGGAAACATCATACAAGGATGTAGAAAACGTGTTACCGATAAAAGGAACATTAGAGGAAATGGAACAGCAAATTATAAAACGGGTAATGGAAGAAGAAAACCATAATCAAACAAAGGTAGCTAAAAGGTTGGGAATCAACCGATCAACATTGTGGCGCAAACTTAATCAAGATAATTAATAGATACATTTCACATTTTATATAAACTGCGCAGTAAGATGAGATAGTACTCATCCTACCGTTCCGGCAATACACTTCGCTTTCCGCGGGCGGCTGGTGAGCCTCCTCCGTGCTAACGCACTCCGTAGTCTCACCTAGGC
>NZ_RBZO01000044.1 GCF_003628445.1 Oceanobacillus bengalensis | reverse complement strand
CAAAATGCCTGGAACGCATCCTCTTGATAATCATTGTAACATATGGGTAAGCCGTATGCCTTAATAGGGCACGTACGGTTTGATAAGGGGGAAGCCATGAGAATGGTTTCCCTACTTTATTGTATTTTGACTATGCTTGAGCAAAGCATCCCACCTGTAGCTAATTTGTGCGGAGGTATCCCATCGCTATAAGTGGGATCGCGCATTCGATCTAGTGGCGAGCTATTTTCAGCGAAGGATGCGCGTTTTCTCAGAGAAGACGCGCGATTTTAGTTATGGAATGCGCGACTTTCTGTTGAGGTCGCGCGATTTTCAAAAAATACACACGTTCAAAATAACGTGTGTATTTTTTGCCCAACTAAAGAAACTAATGATGACCAGGTTTTAAAAAAATCTACTTAAAAGACCAATTACAGCAAGTATACCTATAATTATCCAAATTAAATGTTGCCTTACTTTTTGAGGTAGCCATCGCTTCTTACGCCATCGATTTGGATCAAATTGTATCTCATCATCATCACGATAACGTCTTCGCTGATTTCTCCATGGAGAATAAGGACGAACATTCTTTAAAACTAGTGGGGCAATAATGAACCCGCCAATAAAACCAAATAGATGTGCATAAATGTTTATATTTGACCTGAGAAATGTCATGATTAAACTAATAATTAATATCGTACTTATCATTTGAGCACTGCTTTGGTCGATTAGATGTTTTCGGTTCATCACCATGAAAATATAAATACCAAATAAGCCAAAGACGGCACCACTTGCACCTAAATGTACATACAATAATGGCTCAAATATATAGGTAGCAATATTACCAATCAGACCAGCCCCGAAGTAGGCAAATAGGAACTTCGGTTTTCCTAACATTTGCTCTAATGCTGGACCAAAAAGAACAAGAGAAAAGGAATTAAACAAAGCATGCATTAAGTCACCATGAAGGAATATGGGTGTAAACAGTCGCCAGTATTCACCCTGGGCTACAAGGAAGTTACTTCCTATACCAATGTCTCGTATGGCGAGTCCGATTTGTAGCCCAAGAAAATCAATGATAAACCATAACACGAGATGAATGATTACCAAAGTAGATACTATTGGATAGTTTTGCATGAATTCCTTTATACTTCTTTCATTACGAATAAACATAGCTTAGGGAATCCCCCTGTAAAGTAGAATAAGTTACTATTATTATAATACTCAAATAAAACCTATATGACCAATAATAGCTAACAGAAGGGCAGAAGACAATGATTAAAGGTATTGGAATTGATATTATTGAATTAGAACGAATTGAGGTTAGTGTTAGAAGTAGTGCTAAGTTAGCCGGCAGAATATTAACAGAGAATGAGAAAAAAATATACGATAACTTGAAAAGTGAATCAAGAAAAGTTGAGTTCCTTGCAGGGAGATTTGCGGCAAAAGAAGCAATAGCGAAAGCATTTGGTACTGGAATTGGGAAGTTAAGCTTCAAGCATATGGAAGTCCTACCTGATACGAATGGTGCACCAGAAGCAAAGGTGAAAAATTATGAGGAAAGTCGCATTTTTATTTCTATTACACATAGCAGGGATTACGCGGTCGCTCAAGCAGTTATAGAAGGGCAATAAATCTAGTACTTTGCATATTTGTACAGGTTGTCTCATATATTTTAATGCAGCAGGAGGGAACAGACTGTAAAATGTCACCGCAAAAGAAATGTACCATACTTGACCATTACACAATGCATGAAACCTGAGATCGTTGAAAAAAATGGTAATGAGAACATACTTGTCACCTTCTTATTTATCTCTAATGGGATTAACTAGACCTGAATGGTGGTGAGGAAAAAGCTGAAAGTGGGGGGTGTTCTAAACCGGATATGTCCTTGTAGGCAATGATATAGGACAAGTACAATTTCAGGCATTGTGTAATGTATGCTATCCTTCACTCTGAAGGCAAGCAGATGTACAACTTCTTGAAAATTGCGAGTGTAATTGTTCCCTGATGGATGTTATGAGACAAGGGAGATATGTATATGAAAAATTTATTTTCAATTGGAAAGTTACTCGTAATCGTTATGTTAATTTTTATACTTGCAGCGTGTGGTGAAAAAACACAGGAAGACGTTGTTGGTGAATTGCAGACAAAAGTAGAAGAGTTAAACGGTTATAAGGCAAAAGCTGAAATGTCAATGAATACTGGACAGGAGCAACAGAAATTTAGTATTGATGTCTGGCATAAAGAAAAAGACTTTTACCGTGTATCACTATCAAGTGGCGAGGATGAAAAAGGAAGTCAAATTATCTTAAAGAATGAGGATGGTGTGTATGTTTTAACACCAGCCTTGGAAAAGAGCTTTAAGTTCCAATCGGAGTGGCCTAATAATGGGAGTCAGCCATATTTGTACCAATCCCTTGTTGAGGATGTCTTAAATGACCCAGAGGCAACATTCGAGTCAACAGAAACAGATTATGTTTTTAAAACAACAACGAACTATCAAAGCAACAACAACCTTCCATTCCAGGAAATACATTTTTCGAAAGATACCTATACACCATCTTTAGTTAAGGTATTAGATAAAGACAATAATGCGTTAGTAGAAGTGAAATTCTCAGCGTTTGAATTAGATCCTACCTTTGCAGACGACGACTTTTCCATGGATAAAAATATGGCACGAAAAGATGCTAGTGAGACAAGTGCATCTGTTTCAGAGGAAGAAACGGTGGATGTACTGGAAGTAGTCCTACCTACATTCACTGCAGGTGCTGAATTAATGGAGCAAAGAGACGTGGAACTTGAAAATGGGGAAAGAGTTATCCTAACCTTTGCAGGTGAGAAGGATTTCACGTTAATCCAGGAACGTGTAGATGTGGTTCCGACATTAACCTCTCCGCAAGAAGTTGAAGGAGATATTGTAAATCTAGGCCATAGCATCGGAGCCTTGAAGGACAATATGTTAGAGTGGAGTTATGATGGGGTGGATTACACGATAGCAAGTGATGAATTAACGAAAGAAGAACTAATTGAAGTAGGCAGGTCTGTTCAAGGTAGAGCAGTGAAATAAGAAAGTGGCGATTTTAACGTATGTTATGGCATTGATTGTAGTTGGTTCCTTTATCTTCTTTGACACACCCCATGTTAAGGAATCTTCCGCGTTTTTGCGATATTGTATGCAATGCAGTGAGCAGGCTCACGGACGAGAGGAGGCTGCTCTTTTTTTGTGTTTTTATCTAGCGCAAGCAAGCCAGCGACTAGCGAGACTTCCCTCAGTGAGATAATAAATATGCATGATTTTAGCGAAATGGCATATAGTTTACAGGAGTGCATTTATCCTTAATATTATTGGGAGGAAAACCCATATATGGTAAAAAGGACTAAACGTGATGTAGTTATTTCCAATCGATATATCACAAACGACAAAATTTCATGTTTTTTTTAAAAAAAGAGCTAGACCCCTTTGCAAACTAAGGACATAGGTGCTATTATTAAAGAGACATTTTGAGTACGTTCAACAGTTGGCGGAGGTGCATTGGTTTGTCAGAGAGTTTACAAGAAGTTTTGGTTAAATTACCAACAAACCTATTGAATGAGGTGGATGGACTAATGAAATATGAAAACAGTGACTTAAGTGACTTCATATGTCAGGCAACGAAAAATTACCTGCAGCATAAGAAGAATGAGCATGTAAGGCAATTTCATGAAACAATGCAACGTGGCTATCAAGAAATGGGTCGCATTAATCTTACAATAGCTTCGGAAGCTTTTCAGGCTGAAGAGGAGGCAGAAATCACCTTTAAGCGCACTGTGATCGGGGTGTAATATTTTGATTGTTCAAAGAGGCGAGGTATACTTCGCTGACCTTTCTCCTGTTGTTGGATCAGAACAGGGGGGCGTTCGCCCAGTATTGATCCTACAGAATGATATCGGGAATCGATTTAGTCCAACGGTTATTGTTGCAGCAATAACTGCACAAATACAAAAAGCTAAATTACCAACCCATGTTGAAATTGATGCAAAAAAATATGGGTTTGACCGTAATTCAGTTATTTTGTTAGAACAAATTCGTACGTTAGATAAACAACGTTTGACAGATAGAATAACAAAACTAGACGGTGAAATGATGAAGAAAATTAATCAAGCTTTAGAAATAAGCTTAGGTTTAAAAGAATTGTATAGTGGGCAATAAAAGATACCTTTTCTACAACAGAGAGGGTATCTTTTATTTTTTTACTTCATTGGACTTTAGCTTTATAATCTCTATCTTAAAATATGTTATAATGTTCCATAAGTTTACACATTATAATTATTTTGTATAAGATATTAAATTATGAATAATGACATAAATACATGAGGGTGGGGTTTTTTATGGAATCCAGGTTCACACGAATCGTTGTGGAAAATAGTAATACAATTGTACAAATGTGGATTAAAGAAATTGATTCACTTAAAGAGGTGAATTATACAGCTACAATATCTGATAGTTTATATGATAGTACAAACCGTGAATTCGCCGAGGTAATCTTTACAAGCATAAGAAACCAAGGGTCAACAAATGCGGTAGAGGAATTTTCAGGGAAAATAATTAAATTAGGTTGGCCTTTAAGTTACATAACGGATGGCTTACAAGCATTTAGGAGAGTTACGACGGATTTTATTCTAAGTCAATCTGAGAAAGTGGATACAGATTATTTTTCTAATGTATTAAGTAGTGTCAATCATTGGATTGAACCAATTATCCGTCAACTAGTCAATGATTATACTGGGAGCTGGGAGAATATCTTGTCATTGCAGCGCGTTGCATTACAAGAATTATCTGCACCGCTGATTCCGGTAATTGACGGGATTACGATTATGCCGTTAATTGGCACGATTGATACGGAAAGAGCAAAGTTAATTATGGAAGGCCTTCTTCAAGGTGTTATTAAACATAACTCAGAAGTTGTGCTAATTGATATTACTGGTGTGCCTGTAGTTGATACGATGGTTGCACATCATTTGATTCAAGCAGCAGAAGCTGTCAGGTTAATCGGTGCGAAATGTATTCTGGTGGGCATACGTCCAGAAATAGCACAAACTATTGTGAAATTAGGAATTGACTTATCTGATTTTGCTACTAAAAGTTCGTTGAAGAAAGGATTCACTTCAGCTTTAGAAATAACAAATCGAACCATAGTAGACCTCGAATCAAAAGAAGAGAAAGTAGAGAAGCTAATTCATTTACTACAAGGGGAGTGAGTCATTATGCCAATACCTATTCTAAAACTACATAATTATTTACTGATATCGATTCAAACAGAGATTGATGATCAAACTGCAATAGAGTTTCAGGAGGATTTATTAGATAAAATCCATAAGACAGGTGCATCTGGGGTTGTCATTGATTTAACATCAGTAGATATTATTGATTCCTTTATAGCGAAAGTTCTTGGTGACGTTGTAGCGATGTCAGATCTGATGGGGGCGAAAGTAGTTCTTACTGGAATACAGCCAGCAGTTGCAATGACACTAATTGAGTTAGGTATTCATTTGCAAAATATCCTAACTGCTTTAGATTTAGAACAAGGATTAATTAAATTACACCAGGAATTGGGGGTTTGAAAATGACTCCTCAGTCCTTTGTAACAGTTTATAAGGAATGGGACATTGTTGGAGCAAGACAGATTGCTAGAGAGATGGCAAAAGAATTAGGGTTTAATGTCGTTGATCAAGCAAGAATAGCCACAGCAGTGTCAGAATTAGCAAGAAACATCTATTTATATGCTAAAGAAGGGCAAATTCATTACGAAGTCGTTGAAACGATGAATAAAAAGGGCCTATGTGTAAGAGCGGTGGATACTGGGCCGGGCATTAAGGATATCAGTCTCGTAATGCAAGATGGATACTCTACTTCTGGTGGCCTTGGAGCTGGGTTACCTGGAGTAAAGCGTTTAATGGATGAGTTTGACATCCAAACAAAGGTCGGAGAAGGCACAACAATCACGACAACCAAATGGGTAAGGCTATAAGAAAAACGAAGCGCCTGTTTAGGGACGTGCGGTGGTGAGGAAGTCTCGCTACAGCTATAGCTCTGGAACTAGACAACCCGAGAAAAGAGGCTGGGACATAACACAGGTATTTATCCCTAAAGATGAACAATACACGAATGTAGTGTAGGAAACTGAAAAGTGATATATTTCCGGATTAGTTTATACACTCTAACCATGTATGTTCAGATTTTACTTTAGTAAAAATACTTACGTTCCAACCCCTTTATCCTGAAAAAAGTAGTTTCTTTGGAGGTAATCAGGTGGATAAGGTACTGAACAAAAATCTAGAAGAATATAAGGAATTACTGAAGAACTTTATCAACACGCAGGATGAACGCTCCTTATACAAAGTAGAGCGCATGAGTAAATCTTTTATTAGGAATAGTGTGCTACCAGAGGAAATTGTTAATTTACATATACAGGCGATGGATGAATTGTATCCTGATATAGCGAATTCATTTCATCATTCCATGAATTTTTTATTAGAAGCAATGATTTCCTATGGGCTTGCCCATCAAGAATTCCAATTGCTACGCGAACAGCAAATTGCCCTTAAATCAGAAATTTCTATCGCTGCTAGAATGCAAGAAACATTACTTGGTACGGAAAAGCCCAATATTGATGGCTTAGATATTGGAGTCGTTAGTGTGCCAGCACATCAAATGAATGGGGACTACTATCATTTTCTTAAGGGTAATGATGGAATGCTAGGATTGGCTATTGCAGATGTGATAGGAAAAGGTATACCTGCAGCACTATGCATGTCGATGATTAAGTATTCGATTGATAGTTATCCTGAGGAATCGATGCGAACAAATGTTATATTGGAAAGTTTAAATCGTGTCGTTGAACGTAATGTCGAATCTAATATGTTTATTACCATGATTTATGCACAATACTTTCCTGATGAGTCTATACTTAGATATTCCTTTGCGGGTCATGAACCAGCATATTATTTTAACGCAATGAAGAATACATTTGAAGAAGTTAATACGAAAGGACTTGTCCTAGGCGTCCTACCAAATGCAACATATTCTCAGAAAGAACTAGAGTTAGAAAAAGATGATATGGTTATTTTTCTTACAGATGGGGTAACAGAATGTAGAGATGATGGGCGTTTTATCAAGATTCAGGAAGTGCTGAATCTCATTGAGCAATATAAGCATTTACCAGCACAAGACATCGTTGATCGTGTGTTTAAATACTTTGAGAAACTACAAGATTTTACTCTTAGGGATGATTTTACAATGATTATCTTAAAAAAAGAAGTTTGATTGAATCGAAGTTTGGGTACTAAGTAATATGGATTACTTTAAATTTAAAAGAATTTACATTCAGAACATAAAATCATAAAGGAGTTGGAGATAGGATATGAATCTTACAGTTAATGTCGAGCAAAATAAGGCACGTGCTTTTGTTAAGTTAACTGGAGAAATCGACGTGTACACGGCTCCTAATTTAAAAGAAAAGCTGCTCCCTTTAACAAAAATACAGAATCAAGTAATAGAAGTTGATTTCTCAGGTGTCTCCTATATGGATAGTACTGGTTTAGGAGTGTTTGTTAGTGCACTTAAATCAACGAAGGAAAACAGTAGTAGTATGAGGTTGGTGCATTTAGATGAACGTATATACAGAGTGTTTCGGATAACAGGCCTTATTGAGATTATGGATGTACATCGAGCGATAAAAGGTGGAGAAGAATGATGGGTGGTTTTGATTTTATCGAGATGAAAATACCAGCAAAAGCAGAATATGTTGGCGTCGTTCGTTTAACATTATCGGGTATTGCGGGTAGAATGGGTTTTTCATATGAAGATATCGAAGACCTTAAGATCGCTGTATCAGAAGCAATTACAAACTCTGTCACACATGCATATGAAGGTCCTGGAAAAGGTGAAATAACGATTGGTTTTGGTGTTTACGAAAGTAGACTTGAGGTTATGGTTGCGGATCGCGGAGAAAGTTTCAATTTAAACGAAATAAGAGATGACATTGGCCCCTTTAATAATACGGAATCCGTAGAGGATTTGCGTGAAGGGGGCTTTGGCTTATTTTTAATCAATACATTGATGGATAAAGTCCAGATTAACAATAAATATGGTGTTATCGTTTTGATGACAAAATATCTAGATGAAACTGAGGTGGACTTTAATGACAACCAAGTCTCAGGCCGATAATAAGGGGAGAGATGAGGTTTACCAATGGATTGAGTATCTACAAATAGAGCCAAAAAATAAAGAAATACAAGAAAAGATTGTATTGGAATATAAACGCCTCGTAGAATCTATTGCAATGAAGTATTCCAAAAATGCTATGATTCATGAAGATTTGGTGCAAGTTGGAATGCTAGGGTTATTGGCTGCAGTCAGAAGATATGATGCATCACTTGGTAAATCATTCGAATCTTTTGCCATTCCGACAATTATTGGTGAAATTAAACGCTATATTCGTGATAAAACATGGAGTGTTCATGTTCCGCGAAGAATAAAAGAGATGGGACCAAAGCTGAAAAAAGCAGTTGACGCATTAACAAAGGAAAATCAAAAATCACCAACAGTACGTGATATAGCAGATTATCTGAATGTTTCAGAAGAAGAAATTCTCGAGACAATGGAAATGAGTAAGAGCTACAACACACTCTCTGTCGATCATCAGTTGGAATCTGATTCGGATGGAAGCAAGGTAACATTACTTGACCTGATAGGTAAGAACGACAAAGGCTATGATTCTATTGACAATAAAATTATACTTGATAAATTATTACCTACTCTTCCTGAACGTGAACAACTCATTTTAAAATATACGTATTTTGATAATTTAAGTCAAAAAGAAACTGGAGAGCTATTAGGAATTTCGCAAATGCATGTGTCAAGATTACTTAGAAGGTCATTACGAAAATTAAAAGAGGCCATTCAGTCCGAAAGTTCGGAGGTATTCGATTGAGTGAAAATCATAAGATAGAAATAGCAGTCTTCCAAAAGGCAAAAACAGGAAAATCTTGCTGTGGAGACAGTTATTTTTATACTGAAACAGAAGATGGATTTGTTTGTGCGTTAGCAGATGGGTTAGGAAGCGGTCAATATGCAAAGGAATCTTCCGCTATCGTTATTGACACGATAAAGGAAAGTGCAGATGCAACGGTTGAGCAACTTGTAGAAATAGCTAACACGAAGTTAATAGGCAAACGAGGAGCCGTACTAGGTATTTTTAAAGTTGATTTTCATACGATGATTTGCTCTTTCTCTACCATTGGAAATATTGGTGCTGTCATTGCAACGAAGGATAAGAAGAAACGGATTGTCCCAAATATCGGATATTTAGGGAGTTCACAACGTACATTTAAAGTGATTCAGGAAGAAATTGAACCTGGGACAAATTTTATTATGTTTTCAGATGGTGTGAAGGATTTGGAATTATCAAATGTCTATTTTTCACATGAAGATATCAGGGATATTATTAAATCATACGAGCATATATCTGAGGAAGAAAGACAGGATGATACAACCTTGATAGCGATGAGATTTGTGAAATGAGGGACTAACGCTTAGCGTGTTAGTCCTTTATTTAATTAGGAAAACAAGGGTCTGTTTGGTAAAATATATATGGTGAACAAAGGAGGAACAATTTGTGGAAAAAGAACTAGAACAAGATCTTATTAATCTGGTTGCAAGTGAAACAAATGTACATACAGGTACCGTCAAGAAAGTTATTGCCTTATTAGATGAAGGGAATACGGTACCATTTATAGCTAGATACCGAAAAGAGATGACAGGTGGGCTAGACGAAGTACAAATTAAGTCCATTCAAGATAGGTGGCAATATGCCGTTAACTTATCTGATAGAAAACAGGAAGTACTTCGAATTATTGCAGAACAAGGTAAATTAACAGCAGAACTTGAACTAGACATAAAACAAGCTACCAGGTTACAACGGGTTGAAGACTTGTATCGGCCTTATAAACAGAAGCGAAGAACAAAAGCTACTATTGCAAAGGAAAAAGGTTTAGAGCCTTTGGCAGAATTGGTGTGGCAACAAGAAATCTCGAATGTCCATGATCATGCTAAAGAATATGTATCAGAGGAACATGAGTTACATACAACGGAGGATGTATTGTCAGGAGTTAATGATATTATTGCAGAGTGGATTTCGGATGATGCAGGATACCGTGACTACATCCGTGAGGAAACTTTTAAACGTGGTACGATTGAGTCTACTGTGAAAGACGAAGAAAAGGATGAAAAGCGCGTATATGGAATGTATTATGAATACCATGAACCGTTAAGGAAGCTTGTTCCCCATCGTACACTTGCCTTGAATCGAGGGGAAAAGGAAGATATTCTTAAAGTTTCTATCGAGCCGCCAATAGAAAAAATACATGAATATTTAGAGAAAAAAGTAATAAAGCATGGTGCAAGTCAAGAGCTTAAGGAAATACTCGTTGCTACGATTTCAGATAGTTATAAACGTTTAATCCAACCTTCTATAGAAAGGGAAATTCGCAGTAGTTTATCAGAAAGAGCAGAACAGCATGCTATCGAGGTTTTCTCTGTTAACTTAAAAAATCTATTACTGCAACCTCCTTTAAAAGGAAGAACAATATTAGGGGTAGACCCAGCTTATCGGACAGGTTGTAAGCTTGTCGTTGTTGATGAAACTGGAAAGGTCTTGGAAGTTGGCGTGATGTATCCGACTGCACCGAAAAATGATGTTGTTGGATCAGAAAAAATCGTTATGGAGTTTCATCATAAATACAACTTCGAACTTGTAGCGATTGGTAATGGTACAGCATCACGTGAGACGGAGCAATTTATCTCTGATGTAATTGCAAATAATAACTTAAATATACCATATATTATTGTTAACGAAGCGGGAGCGAGTGTCTATTCAGCATCAGAACTAGCACGCGAGGAATTTCCGGATTTACAAGTAGAACAGAGAAGTGCAGCATCCATTGCACGTCGTGTACAAGACCCACTGGCAGAACTTGTGAAAATTGATCCAAAATCAATTGGTGTTGGTCAATATCAACATGATGTCAGTCAAAAGGAATTAAATGAATCATTATCTTTTGTTGTAGAAACTGCAGTTAACCAAGTTGGAGTGAATGTTAATACGGCATCTGCTTCCCTATTGCAATATGTATCCGGGCTTAGCAAAACAGTTGCTAATAATATTGTTAAGAAAAGAAATGAAGAAGGGAAGTTTAATAAACGGGAACAATTAAAGAAAATCCCGAGACTAGGTGCGAAAACATATGAACAAGCAATCGGTTTCCTGAGAATTATTGATGGGAAGAATCCGTTAGATCGCACACCGATTCACCCTGAGAGCTACCCGCATACTGAAAAATTACTTTCAATTTTAGAATGTAATATTGCTGATATTGGGTCGGAAAAGCTTCGTGATAAGATAAATGAGTTGGATAAGAAGGAAATGGCAGACCGTTTAGAAATTGGTCAAATGACTTTAGATGATATTCTCAGTGCGCTAAGTCGCCCTGAAAGAGACCCGCGTGATGACTTTCCACAACCTTTATTAAAACAAAATGTCATGACATTAGAGGATTTAAAGCCTGGCATGGAATTACAAGGAACAGTAAGAAATGTTGTTGATTTCGGGGTCTTTGTCGATATTGGTGTCAAACAAGATGGTTTAGTCCATATATCGAAAATGGCTAATAAATTTGTAAAACACCCAATGGATATTGCTTCTGTTGGAGATGTTGTAACGGTATGGGTAGAGCAGGTTGACGTAGATAAAGGAAGAATTGCGCTGTCTATGATTAATGATAATTAATGAAATAACAGACCAGTTACCATTAGATGATGGTGGCTGGTCTATTTTTATAAAAATAGGAAAGTGTAAGGAGTTGATAAAGGTTGTTAATGGTAGAAATAAAATCAATCATTGTTAATGAAGGACAGATCGTTCGGTTTATTGCTCTAAAAAAAGACTGCCAAAAACATTTGTTTTTAGCAGTCTAGTAATTTATTATTCTACGTCGCTTGCAGCTTCTACTTCGCTTAAAGAAATACCTAGTGCTTTAGCAACACCTTCACCGTAAGCTGGGTCAGCTTTATAGCAGTTGTTGATATGACGTAATTGAATTTCTTTTGTTGTACCTTGCATGTTACTTGCTGTGTTTTCGAATAATCTTTGTTGTGCTTCAGGACTTTGTAGTCTGAATAATTTACCTGGTTGTTCGTAGTAATTATTATCATCTTCACGGAAGTCATAGAAATCAACTCCACCTTGAAGGTTTAAAGCTGGTTCTTGATGTTCTTTTGAATCTTCCCATTCGCCGTAGCTGTTAGGAGAATAAGATACAATACCTTCAGAAGGATTCATAATTCGCATTGCGCCATCACGATGATATGGATGGAAGTTTTTAGCCGCTTTTGGATAGTTAACAGGGATTTGCCAATGATTAACACCTAAGCGGTAACGTTGTGCATCTCCATAAGAGAATAGGCGACCTTGTAACATTCTATCTGGTGAGAAACCAATACCAGGAACAATATTTGTTGGAGCAAATGCAGCTTGTTCTACTTCAGCAAAATAGTTTTCTGGGTTACGATTTAGTTCAAGTTCCCCAACTTCAATTAATGGGAAGTCTTTCTTATACCAAACTTTCGTTAAATCAAATGGATTATATGGCAATTGACTTGCTTGTTCATCTGTCATTACTTGGATATACATTTTCCATTTAGGGAAGTTACCTTTTTCGATGTTTTCAAATAGATCTTTTTGATGGCTTTCACGGTCTTTTCCTACTACCGCTTCAGCCTCTTGATCTGTTAAGTTCTCAATGCCTTGCTCTGTATAGAAATGGAATTTAACCCATACACGTTCATTATCAGCATTAATCAAACTATACGCATGGCTACCGAATAAGTTCATGTTTCGGTAGGTTTTTGGAAGTCCGCGATCACTCATTACAACTGTTACTTGGTGTAATGCTTCAGGTAGACTTGTCCAGAAATCCCAGTTAGCTTGCGCACTGTGCATGTTTGTTTTTGGATCACGCTTAACAACGTGGTTCAAATCTGGGAATCTCTTAGGATCTCTCATAAAGAATACTGGAGTGTTGTTACCAACTAAATCCCAGTTCCCTTCTTCTGTGTAGAATTTCATTGCAGTACCACGGATATCACGTTCAGCATCTGCAGCTCCACGTTCGCCAGCTACAGTAGAGAAACGGATAAACATGTCTGTTTTCTTACCTACTTCAGAGAACACGTTAGCCTTTGTATATTTAGTAATATCATTTGTTACAGTTAGTGTTCCATATGCACCAGAACCTTTTGCATGCATACGACGTTCAGGGATAACTTCTCTGTCGAAGTGTGCTAGTTTTTCAAGGAACCAGAAATCTTCCATTAATAGTGGACCACGTTTACCAGCTGTTTTAGAATCATCATCATTAGGTACTGGTGCACCAAACGCAGTAGTCATTTTCTTTTTGTTATTTTCCATTTAATAAAAACCTCCTGTTATATTAAATATAATTATTATAATAACATAGTTATTTTAAAAATACTATTTATAACGTTTTATAGATTTGTGAACATTAATTGATTCATTGCTCGTATTGTTTCTTCTACTTATAATAGTATGGGGAGTGTTTCCTTTCTATTCTCATTTATGGTGAAATAAGTGAGAATATAGTTGCTAGTGTTTGTCTTATATAAACTATCGCTACTGTAATTATCGAAAAATGATTCTATCAATTGCATCAACATAATTGTACATAATCACGAACAAACATCAATAATCTAATAATAATTATTTTAAATAAGATAGTATAAGGCATTTTTCTATAATGTTATCAACTAATGAATCCTCATATGATATAATTGAATATAATTAATCGTATGGAGATGTTTCGCAAATGGATCCGATAAATGAGAAAAGCTTGTATAGTTTGGTTGATAAAATATCTTTAGATTACTTTAATAAGCCTTTCAAACATGTTGTTAAGTTTAACCATCGTCTTAGAACTACCGGTGGAAGATACATTCCGATGAAGAAAACAATTGAACTGAATCCGAAATATGTAATTGAGTCTAATAGTGAAGAATTTATTGGGATAATAAAACATGAATTATGTCATTACCATCTTCATATAGAGGGAAAGGGATATCAGCGTAGAGATGCTGATTTTAGGGAATTACTTAAAATTACGGGCTCGCCAAGACATTGTAGTCCGTTGCCATCACAAAAGAAAAGATATAATTACTTATATAATTGTAAAGATTGTCAATTAGAATATAAAAGGATTCGGAGAGTTGATACGAAAAAATATAGATGTGGAAAGTGTAGGGGAAAGTTGGTATTAGTTAAAGACTGAAGAGTATCATCTTATATATTATAGAGATGTTAATATGGCTTTCTTCAGCTTCTTTCAAAAGGTTTGGCGAGACTTCTATAAAATAATTGACGAGAAGCTCCTTCCGTGGTAAATTAATATAGCTAATGAAATTTCTGTTGAAAAGGATAAAATTAAGTAGCAAAAAATGTTGACAAACGAAATAGTGTGTAGTACGATAGATATCGTTGCCTGGAAAATATTATTATTTATTCCACAGTAGCTCAGTGGTAGAGCAATCGGCTGTTAACCGATCGGTCGTAGGTTCGAATCCTACCTGTGGAGCCATTAAGGAGAAGTACTCAAGTGGCTGAAGAGGCGCCCCTGCTAAGGGTGTAGGTCGCGCGAGCGGCGCGAGGGTTCAAATCCCTCCTTCTCCGCCATATTAAACTTATGGCCCGTTGGTCAAGTGGTTAAGACACCGCCCTTTCACGGCGGTATCACGGGTTCGAATCCCGTACGGGTCATCTTTACAATTTAGGTCCGGTAGTTCAGTTGGTTAGAATGCCTGCCTGTCACGCAGGAGGTCGCGGGTTCGAGTCCCGTCCGGACCGCCATTTTGGGCCATAGCCAAGCGGTAAGGCATCGGGTTTTGATCCCGTGTACCCCAGGTTCGAATCCTGGTGGCCCAGCCATTTTTTGTATCGAATACCTTCTTTTGAACATTTAATATAATATTGATGCAATAGATATTTGATGCAGGGATTTAAATTATACTATTGGAATAATAGTATTTTTTTATGAAGTAAATAGAGTTAAAAAGTTTTATCTGTATATTTATAGAAAAAGGGGTAATCGACAGAATCCTCTATTATATAAATAGAAAAAATCATTTAATATGAGCCATTAGCTCAGTCGGTAGAGCATTTGACTTTTAATCAAAGGGTCGAAGGTTCGAATCCTTCATGGCTCATCATATTCCATGCGGTCGTGGCGGAATGGCAGACGCGCTAGGTTGAGGGCCTAGTGGGTGAATAACCCGTGGAGGTTCAAGTCCTCTTGGCCGCATTGTAAAAGTATCATAATCAAGTGAAATATATTTTTTAAGCGCCCGTAGCTCAATTGGATAGAGCGTTTGACTACGGATCAAGAGGTTAGGGGTTCGACTCCTCTCGGGCGCGCCATTTTACGGGAAGTAGCTCAGCTTGGTAGAGCACTTGGTTTGGGACCAAGGGGTCGCAGGTTCAAATCCTGTCTTCCCGACCAGCGCAACTTGATTTATCGATTATAAATAATGCGGGTGTAGTTTAGTGGTAAAACCTCAGCCTTCCAAGCTGATGATGAGGGTTCGATTCCCTTCACCCGCTCCATATATTTTTATGGGCCTGTAGCTCAGCTGGTTAGAGCGCACGCCTGATAAGCGTGAGGTCGGTGGTTCGAGTCCACTCAGGCCCATCACACTTTATAATAAGTGTTGACTTTAGATTTCAGATCTTATATAATATAATTCTTGTCGCTTTTTGAATCACATTTAAAATAATTTACATTTTATGCGTTGACAAATGGATGGCGATATGATAATATAATAAAGTTGCTGTTAAACGTAATCAAAATTGCTCTTTGAAAACTGAACAAAACAACCAGTATGATTTAAGGAAAGGTGAGAGCGTTCGTTTTACGACGCTCGAACTAGACAATTATACAAAAGAAACGCTAGTTTCTTTCTATAGAAGGTAACACTTCTAAAAGCTAAGACTCATCTGATTGATTGGTGTTAATCAGATACAAACTTTTTTGGAGAGTTTGATCTTGGCTCAGGACGAACGCTGGCGGCGTGCCTAATACATGCAAGTCGAGCGCGGGAAGCAAGTAAACA
>NZ_RBZO01000043.1 GCF_003628445.1 Oceanobacillus bengalensis | reverse complement strand
TAATTCAAGAGGAATGTGCGAATAAAGTGAAATAACCGTAAATCCAATTTAAAAATCATGGATTCACGGTTATTTGTCATGTTTACTTTGAAAAGTGCACTTTTTTATAATTCGGGCTTACCAAGCATTTAAAGTATGTGGAAAAAGCCCTCAATTTTCTTATCTACTTCATAAAGAATTTGCAGCTTCGAACAATAACAACTAGCATCACTCCCAAATTAGATTTATATTAAAGCATTTAATAATTGATTAAACGAGATAATTTTTTAATAATTTGGGGTAATCAAATTAATTGGGTCGAATTCAATGTTAAAATAAAAATGTGTTAATAAGTTATAGGGGGAGTTAATATGAAAAAACAAACGTACAAATTAGTTGTAATCGTCTTCTTCACTTCACTTCTTTTATTGATGGGTAGTTGTGCTGAAAATGCAGAAACGAATTCCCAAGATGATACTAATAAGACAGAAGAATCAGGTGATACTCCAGAATCCGACAGACTAACTTTTTCATTCAATCATCCTGAAACGGAACAAACGTTTAAGATTATACACGCATATAAACTTTATGAAAACTATGAAGAAAGGGAGTTAAATAACCCAGATGAAAATGACTTAGAATTGTATAAACAAGAAGTAATTGAACCAATTTATGATGATTGTTTTAGCGGTTCAGCATTTCCTTATTCAGAAGAAGAAATATCAACTCTTGCTGAGTCTGCGAATAAATTCGAATTTATACAAGGTATCGCTGACAAAATAGATAGTGAAAAAGTTAACCGTTTAATAGAAGATGCATTAATCAGATCCACCAATCTTTTGTCATCAGATACAAACAAAACCGTGTGTATTTTCCCTGCTACAAGTCTTATACAGTCATCGATGATGGAAACTTTAGGTCCTGAAAATATAATTGTATATCATGACGGCCTTTTGAATGGAGACATTCTTCAAGCTGGAATTGCTCACGAATACCAACATAGCGTTATGTTTGAAAGGACGTTCAATCGATTTGCTGAACTTACTGTACTTGACTATATTATCGATGAAGGCAAAGCAGTAATGTTTGAAAAAATGCTTTATCCTGAATCCAATTTTACAACCGTAAATTATAGTTATAACAACGCTTACTGGTCTAAAGTGGAGCCTTACTTGTACAAAGTTGATTATACTAGAGCATCCGAAATACTTTTTGGTGGAAATGGATTACCGGAATATTATGGGTATAGTGAAGGATATAAAATAGTTAAATCATTTTTAGAGTTAAATCCAGATGTCACAGTAGAACAATGGACAAATTTGACTGCCAAAAAAATATACGAAGAGGGACGTTACGTGGATAATTACAATTAAATTTTACCAATATTTTGATCCGCTTTTTTTAAAAGGGTAGAATTTTCGATGAACAGGTGAAATTGGTTTTGAATTACACCCTTCTCACGATGCCTTCATTTTCTCGTTGTTAAGAACTGAATTGGCTTAAAAATAATTAATCTAAAGGGCGCAAGAGTTAAACAAGATGATAATTTTATAAAAATGCTTAGGGAGAAAAAGAGATGGATTACATAAAACATATACGGTCTTTAGTTGGTCAAGAAAAGTTAATTATGGTAGTTGCTGGAGCTTTTGTATTTGATAAAGATAATCGCTTACTATTACAAAAACGTTCAGATAATCAGAAATGGGGTCTACCTGGTGGTTTTATGGATTTAGGAGAAACCGTTCAAGAAACAGCAAGAAGAGAAGTTTTTGAGGAAACAGGCTTACAATTAGGAAAACTGGATTTATTTGGGATTTATTCAGGTTCCGAGTATGATAAAACGTTTTCTAATGGCGACCAAGTTTCGATGGTTCAAGTGTTATTTAGCTGTAGCGAATACGCAGGAGGTTTAGTTAGCAACAACGCTGAAACATTGAAAAATGAATTTTTTCCACTTGATCAGTTACCAGATAATTTATTTCCTGATCACCAGAGGTTCTTAGAAGATATGTTATCTAAGAAGGAGCGACCAATTATTAGTTAATTTTTGTTGATAACGGGGGGGGATAGTGGCAGGAAGGTGAATCTTAGGCTGCTCTACATGTACAAATTTGTTTAACACCTTGAATATTAGCATATGAAATGCTTTAAAATTTTAAATAGAGATTTGGTTTAAGATAGTGTCTATTAAACGGATGATATTAAAACAGAATTATCAGGAAAAGTAAAAAGTGAACCGAGATATGTATCGTTATTTTCATTAACTGGTGCATGAATACAATAAGGTGAGCTTGTGCTTTCCAAGCTCCTTCTTATGCTGATTCTATTGTTGTATTTTGTACTCTTAACCGATTCTATCAGAAAAAATCCATAAAGATTTTTATGGTTGTTGAAAATTATAGCAGGAGGAAAAAGAGATAAGGTGTGATTATTTGTTCATTATTCCACGCTGCAAATAAATCATTTCTTCGGCAAGTTTTTGGATTCTCTCAGAAATTCGTTCATCTATAATTTCATCACTTTCAATATCAAAGGAATCATTATGGATGAAGACATTGTCAGTTGGGACGAGTCCTTTAAAATAGGAAAGTATAGACCCTAAGTGATATTCTAATACAAGAAAGTGTTTATTCGTCCATCCTGTTGCCACCATTCCTGTCACTTTATTTCTAAATGCGTATTCAGGTAGATGATCAAGCAGGTTCTTTAACGCACCTGATAGAGATGCTTGATAAATAGGTGTGCCGAATACGAGAAAATCAGCAGATAAAATTTTTTGAACAACATTCCAAGTATCTTCATTATATGCTGCTAATGGGAGTCCAACAGCAAATTCAATTTCATAATCTCTAAGATCAACTAATTCTATATCTACAGTCGAGTCATGGCGCCTGGCAGCAGTCAAAACATTATGTACAGCAACGGATGTTTTTTCACCTGCAAGCGCTCCTGATATACCGACAAGTTTCATATCCCCACATCTTTTCAACTAAAATTTCATGAGACTTCGTGTCCTCATATAATTGTTTTATATAAACATGATACATTTAAAATCTATTATCTCATTTTGGATTGCCCGTGGTCAATAGCCGGTCAGGTAATCATTACCAAATTTAATTGAACTATCGGGATGTGATCTTCTAAGAAGGGAAGAACAGAAGTTATGAAAGATACGGGGGATGTTTTGTGTAATAAGACGTTAAAAAAAATTAGAAAGAATGGTGAGATTATGATACTAAAGTCTGAACTGGAAAATTTAGATACAACTTTACAACATAGCAATTTAGATCAACTTATTGATAGAATGTTGGATAATATAGGCTCAGTTGATTCCGAACTGAGGGATACACTAATTTTTAATACATTTGGGAGTCTAATTTTAGAAGATTATTTAACTAAAAAACAAATGGAACATATTCTTGAGGATTGCTTAAGTTACTTGTTTTTGGATATAGGTCAAAAAGAAAGTGACTCCGTATTTACTCGTTCTTTTTCCGCTTTAGTTATTGGACTAATCTTAGAAAAAGACAGGCAACAACGGTTCCTATCAGATGATGTGTTAATACAGGTATTTGAGGAAAGCATTACATACCTTAGACTTGAAAATGATATTCGTGGCTATGTGAAGGGAAAGGGATGGGCACATAGTATTGCACACGGAGCAGATTTATTAACAGAGGCCATACGTCATCCACATTTTAACATTGTTTTATCTTCCAAATGTCTTGAAATAATCAAAATATGTTTATTCAAAGAAAGCACAAGTGAAGCGCCATATGTTGATGATGAAGAGGAAAGACTTATATTTGCAGTTGAAGCCCTTATGGAGAAAGGATTAACTGATAGTGATATTGCTATTTGGGTATTATCAATTTCAAATGAACTGAAGGAACTACTAGAAAATGAAGGTTATCGTTTAAGCTTCTTTTGGAAGAGGACCAATGTTGTTAACTTTTTACGAGGTTTTTATTTTCGACTACTGTACAAAAATGATTGTCTAAAGTTACAAGACAAAATAGTAAATATTTTAGAACAGTGGCATAACAAATTGTACAATCTAGATCAGTGAAAGAGAAATTGTTATAGTAAAGTTTGAGAAGAGATGTGCTTAAAATAAATGCTGAAAACGTTTAATAAGGCAGTCGCTTCTTATAGATTACTTGAAAAACGGTATGCTAAGGGGGAAATGCAATGATAGGAAAGTCAGTCTACTTAAGACCTATAATGAAAGAAGATATGTGGAGTTTCCACCAGGCGGTTCAAGATGAAGAAATAAGGTATATGACAGGAACAATGAATACCTTTACAATCGAGCAATTGTATGAACATTATGAGCAAATTAGCACAGATAAAACACGCTATGATTTTTCCATTTGTTTAGTAAATGGGGATGGGTTAATTGGTGATTTATCCGTCTTAGAAATAGATGAGAATAACAAAAAAGCTGGCTTTAGAATTGCATTACATAAGCGAGATTATTTAAATAAAGGGTACGGTACGGAAGCTGTTCAATTAGCGTTACAATTTTCATTTGAAAACCTTAATTTGAATCGGTTACAACTTGAAGTCTTTTCACATAACATACGTGGTATTAAATCATATGAAAAGGCAGGATTTAAAAAAGAAGGAATTATAAGAGAGTCCCTTTACATAAAAAATCAATATTCAGATGAAATTATAATGGGTATGTTGCAAAAAGAGTATGTTGAACGTAATAATGCAATGAAAACTTGATAGTTGTTATTTAGCGACTGGATTTAATGGAAGAAGAAGTATTAAAATTTGTACAAAAAAAATAAATATATCACATTTCGAGGGTAGTATGATGAGAAATAAATTAGCTTACTTAGGTTTTCTTGGTTTTTGGGATTTTTGGGTTTTTATTACCTTTTTGAAGGTGCTCAATTTATGTTTGGATTTTTCGGTTTCTTCTTTTATGCAAAGATTGTACCAGATGAATTATTTCTTCTACATTTCCGAAAAGCGGCAACAAAAGCTTTCTTTGTAGGTGGCATTGTTATGGCACCAATCATAGTTATATCCTTCGCAATTGAGAGTTCTGCTTGGTTGAGATTGTGCCTCACGATTCCTTTCTTCGTCTCAATGGCGATATTTGTGATTAGTTTGGCGGTATTTGAGTAAAGGGAAAAGAAAGGGCTAGAAGAAGATGGCGTTATTAACTAAAATGAAAGAATATAGGGCAAAGCATAAACTTTCACAAGACCAGTTAGCAAAAGCTGTAGGAGTTAGACGGGAGACGATTGGGAATATCGAGAACGGAAAATATAACCCTTCTTTAAAACTAGCTTTTGATATTGCAAAAGTCTTAAAGGTGTCTGTTGAAGAGTTATTTACGTTTGAAGATTAACTCAATTGTGTTTAGATAGCTTCATTATGAGCCAGGAAAATAAGGATTTGCGCATTGACTTGTGGCACGATAGGAGTTTTTGATATAAAACGCCCTGTAAAGGAAAAAGGGTAAAAGCGGTACGACTCTTAGTTATTATCCACTCTAAAAATAAGTGTTTTATTTTTGTCTATGGTAAAATATATAACAAACAGATGATGAATGGATGGTAGATGGATGTCGGAGAATGAGAAAATTACAATTAATATGAATGTCGTTGATTTAGGTAAAATAGATTTATTAGTTGAGCAAGGCTTTTATTCAAATCGTACCGATCTAATTAAAACTTCGATTCGTAATCAGTTATCATCACACTCCAGTGTTATTGATAATGTTATTACAGTAAAATCATACGAAATAGGAATAAATTATTACGATCGCGAAACACTCGAACAAGTATTAGAGCAAAATAAACAATTAGATATTAAAGTAGTAGGAATGTTGGTTCTCAAAGACGATATTGAGGTAGAATTAGCTAAGAAGACTATAAAATCATTAAAGGTTTTAGGCGTATTTAGGGCAAGTCACGAATTAAAAATAGCATTAAAAAAATAGTAGGAATTTGCAGGAATTGTTATCATTTGGTATAGGCATTAAGGATAATTATCCTGGAAAAGTCGATTATAACCGTGTGTTTTTTAATAAAATAAATTTTAAAAGTTGATCACCTTATAATAGGGATCAACTTTTTTAGGTCTGAAAGGAATATTGGTGCTTCTGATATAGATTTGATATAGCGTTTGATCGAATTTTTCTAATTAGCATGAAGTGAATCTATGGAATGGGTTTACTCAAATATATTGTTTAGTATAAACTAAAATTATAGAAATAATTGAACGAATATATGTAAGTTTTTGAAAAGTGTAATTAACCTTATAATATATAGAGGAATTAAAAGCCAATGTAGAATCCACAGAGCCGAGTATCTACAATGATTTTTCTAGTGGAAATCCTACTAAAGAATTGCCACTGTGGTCGAATTACAAAATAGTTTATCAAATTACAGAAAGTTTTATCGAAAATAATCCTGACACCACCATTTTAGAATGGACAAAACTTGATGCAAACGAATTAGTTAAGGATAGTAAATATAGTAATTTACTAGAGTAGATATAGAAGGGATATTAGTGTGTTTTGAAATTATTACAGTAACTGTGCTTTGATTCAACATCGAGGAACTCAAACTGATATTTACAAGGGGTGGCAAAGTGCAATTTGAAAGAATTGATATTAAACAACACCGAGATGAAATAGTTAAATTTCGAAAAGACTCGTTTAAAGTTAGCTTTGGGGATACTTCAACCTTTGGTAGTGAGGAAGACTATCTACGATGGTTAGAAGAGAAAATAGCTGATTTTCCTGAAGGCTTTGTTTTAGTTAAAGAAGACGGAGAATATGTAGGACAACTTGAATTATCAATACGTGAATATAACGGTGAAAACATAGGATATGTAAATTTGTATTATTTAATACCCGAAAAACGTGGGAATGGTAAGGGGAAAGAACTACACAATTATGCAAAGCAGTTTTTTAAAAGAAATAAAGTTGATGCGTATCATCTTAGAGTGTCCCCAACAAATACCTCTGCAATTAAGTTCTATCGCAAAATTGGAATGGAAGAATTCGGACCAGAAGTCGGAGGGAAAGTTATTAGAATGAAGGGGAAATTATAAATCCCACTTGTGCTATTTGGTGCTTTAGCATAATAACAATAGAAAAAATTGGATCTTCCTCAATGAATGCTATTGTGGAAAAGCCTAATTTAGAGAGGTAATGCTTGTTATCTTTCAAAACACTTAACTATGTAAGTTTGCAATTGGAAGATTTTTAGATAGATTAGGAGAGAAAATCTGTGCGAAAAATAACTTTATCAAACGGCAAAACAGTTGAAGTTGAGTGTTTAAGTTGTGCTTTAACAAGTGGTTTGATTGAACCAGACGGTGGTGTTGTACTTGAAACGGAGTATTTTCACGCTCATCAAGATGTTGCGTATCCAATAAAGGGACTAATAATATTAGCTTCTAAACGTCATATCAAATGTTTTGATGAATTAACAGAAGAAGAAAAGATAGATTATATTCAGGTTCTGTCAAAGATTAGGAAGGCTCAAAGAAATGTTTTAGGAATAGAGTACGTTTATTATTTTTACAATGAAGATACAACGCATCATTTTCATACTTGGATGGTTCCAAGATATGATTGGATGTATGAATTTGGTCGCTCAGTGGAATCAGTTAGACCTGTACTTCTTTACGCCCGGAATAAAATGAATTCCAATGTAAATATTCAGGAAGTAACGGCTGCGATTGACTTATTAACTAGGGAATTAAATAGCTGATTTTTCAGTAGATGGTAGTAAATTACCTGAAACCTGTGTTTATGCAATTATATAAATGTAAACGGGTGTGTGAGTTAATTTGAAATAATGAGTTGGAATATCTTTTTATCTATCATTGATGGGGGCATTTGTGGTGCTGGGGGCGACAATCTACGCTAAGAACAACACAATGTTGCACTAATTTGGTGCCAACGTTCAATAAGGAAAATATCAAAATGAGGGATGATTATGGGGGATTTTAACAAATTAGAGCCAGTAAAAGCAGCACAGAAATTTATCGGAAATTATTTTCCGTATTGCGATGGAGCATTATTGGCAGGAAGTGTTGTTCGTGGTGAAGCGACAATAACATCAGACCTTGATATAGTTATATTTGATAAAGCATATCGTTCTTCTTATAGGGAGTCAGTAATTGAGGATGATTGGCCGATAGAAGTATTTGTACATAACCTGAATTCTTACAAAGACTATTTTAAAAGTGATTATAAACGAGCTAGGCCGTCACTGCCTCGAATGGTATCAGAAGGAATAATACTTAAAGATAATGGGGTAATTGACTCTATCAAATGTGAAGCAAAAGAATTATTATCCAAAGGTCCAGAAAAGTGGTCAACTGAAATAATAAATACGAAGCGATACTTTATTACGGATACCATTGATGACTTTATTGGTTGTAATAATAGAGCAGAAGGAATCTTCATTGCTAATACACTTGCTGAACTTGTTAGTGAATTTGTATTAAGAACGAATAATAGATGGATTGGTACTTCTAAATGGATAATACGTTCGATAAGAGATTATGATACAAGCTTTGCGGAACAATTTGTTGAAGCCTTTGATATATTTTATAGAGATGGCGCAAAGGATGACGTTATCCAATTAGTTGATGAAATTTTGTATCCCTATGGAGGAAGATTATTTGATGGTTTTTCTTTAGGTAAGAAATAACTGCGATTAAATGAACTGGTGCGTTAATATAAATAAACAATGAAATTATTGTACAAAAGAGTTAAAGAAAGAGGGATAATATAATGTATCCAATATCTTTATTTATTATTGGTATCATTGGTTTTTTGATAAGTATACTATTTACGATTTACATATTTAAGAAGAATAATGTTAAAGGTAAAGCTACTCTACCCTCATTATTTATGTTGATTTCTACTCTTTGTTATCTACTTTTTTATGCCTTTGGAATTTTTGAATTATCCTACACTATTAGTATTTCTATCCTTATATTCGCTTTTTTGTTTACGTTGGTGTCATTCGTTTCAAACCTACTCCTATTAAAAAATAAATGAAATAGTAATAAATAAAGGCAGTGGCGTAACTGTACATTGATGAGGAGGTTTTATTATGATTCTCCTCACTTATTAGTTGCCAAATCAAACCATTTACAAATAAAATATATATAGAATATTCAGGAAGGGGGACTTGGATGCTCTATTTAAATCCAGAAAGTTATGTGTTAAAACCATCATTTGCTACGATCCATTGTGAACCAAATTGGAAATGGAGAAAAAGGGACAAACCAATGCCAAACTATGATTTATTTTATGTTTGGAGTGGTGAAGGTGAATTAGTATTAAATGGAAAACCTTACAAGATAGGAAAAGGTCACTGCTTTTTATTTAAGCCAGGTGACGAAACGACGGCAACACATAATCCTCAAAATCCTCTCGTATTAACTTATATTCATTTTGATGTTCTGGAAACACTTCGATTGATACCTTCTTCGTACCGGATTATCGAAAACACAATTAATTTTGAATCATTATTAGCGCAATATGTTCGATTGTTTCTAGTGGAATCATATGGTGCAGAAATCGAGGCAAAGCTAATTTTGAAGCAATTAATGATCCATCTTCTTAGAGAAGAGCTAGAAAAGAAAGAACAGTTGGAAAGTACGAGTAATAACTTGTTCGAGACCATTCGTGAAATTGCCAACTATATTAAGCAACACCCTGGAAAGCCACATACAATTGAAAGTTTAGCTGCCCGTGCGAATCTATCAGAACGATATTTCTCTCAAAAATTCAAAGAAATTATTGGGCAGACGGTAAAGTCCTATATTGTATATTCTCGAATTAAACGGGCAGAGCATTTACTACACTTTACAGGGATGTCGGTAACTGAAACGGCATCAGCACTTGGTTATAATGATTTGCATTTTTTTAGTAGACAATTTAAAAAATACACCGGAAAAAACCCTTCCGAAATACGTTAAAGGTTACCAAGCTAAGTTTCTTGGTAACCTTTTTTATGCCTAAATTCTCTACAAAAAGTACAAATATTTAATGAGATAGTCTAAATCAGTATTATTTCTTACATGATATGATAAAAAAAATAGAAATAAGGAAACAAATTGCTAAAATGGACAATTTATACAAAAAGTACAAATATTTAAACAATTAATCTAAATAAATATATTGATTTACATGATAATATGGGAATATTCTAAAAGATGATTAAACCAAAGGAGGATAAGAGATGCAACGGTGGACAGCAGAAAATCAGGGGATGTATGATTCCAGTTTAGAGCATGATGCTTGTGGTATTGCAATGCTTGCCAATATAAATGGAAATCGAACACACACCATTGTAAACCAAGCCTTAACTGCATTAGAAAGACTGGATCATCGAGGTGGACATGGGGATGATAGTCGCTTAGGAGACGGAGCGGGAATCTTAACGCAAATCCCACATAAATTATTTGAATTAGAATGGGGGAAAGTTGGAAAGCAACTTGTAGACGCAGGAATGTACGGAGTTGGAATGTTTTTCCTTCCATCAAATGAAACGGATAGAAAACGGTGTGAAGACATTATTGAAAACATGATCGAGAAGGAAAATATAACGTTATTCGGTTGGAGGACGGTACCAACGGATGATTCAGACCTACCGCTAAAGGCAATAGAAACACAACCAGTAGTAAGACAGGTATTCGTTTTATCGCCATATGACAAGTGTGAAGATATAAGGTTTGAAAGAAAACTATATGAGATTCGTAAAAAGATAGAGCAGGAACTTATCATTGCTGGATTCAGGAAAGATGACGCTTTTCATCTTGTTAGTTTTTCAGCAAGAACAGTGATATATAAAGGGTTATTACTTCCAAAACAATTGAGAGATTATTTCATTGATTTAAACCATACATTCTATGAATCCTCTATGGCGATGGTACATAATCGCTTTAGTACCAATACTTTTCCAAGCTGGCACCGGGCACAACCGAATCGATATATCATGCATAACGGTGAAATTAATACAATTAATGGAAATGTAAATTGGATGAATGCAAGGGAAGCATTATTTAAAACGGATGTATTAGATATAGAGCATCTAAGGCCAATTGTTGATCTAGACGGTAGTGACTCAGCAATGTTTGATAATACATTAGAGTTTCTCGTATTATCTGGCTGGTCCGTGTCACATGCCATGATGATGATGATTCCTGAAGCATGGAACAATAATGAGCTAATGGATGAAGGGAAAAAGGCATTTTATCAATATCATAGTACCCTGATGGAACCATGGGATGGCCCAGCAGCAATGGTATTTACAGATGGTAAGCAGATCGGGGCATGTTTGGATAGAAATGGGTTAAGGCCAGCCCGGTATATGATAACGGAAGATGATTTCATTTGTGTTGCCTCTGAAGTGGGTGTTGTCGATATCCCAGAGGAAAAAATCATATGCAAAGATCGTTTAAAACCTGGACAAATGCTGTTAATAGATTTAGAAGAAGGCCACCTATATGATGATGAAGAAATCAAACAACGTATTGTATCCGAAAGACCCTATGAAAAGCTCGTAGAACAAAACATCATTCCTCTAGAAAACCTTCCTAAGAATATACTTCAACGTAAGGATATGGAAGGAAAGGAAATGTCTACTTTACGTAAGCAGTCGGTATTTGGCTATACAAATGAAGAATGGGAAAAAGTAGTAAAACCAATGGCACTTCATGGTAAGGAACCAACTGGCTCCATGGGTTACGACGGTCCACTCGCAGTATTATCAGAAAAGCCACAGCTTTTATTCAACTATTTTAAACAAAAATTTGCACAAGTAACGAATCCGCCGATCGATGCAATACGTGAAGAGTCAATTACCTCTGTTGAAGTTATGTTAGGTTCAAATGGAAATTTACTCCATCCTACAAAGGAATATAAAAAAATACGTCTGAAAACCCCAATTCTATCGGGCTCTGATATGCATAAATTACAGAATTTACAAACAAGTGACTGGAAAACAATTTCTATTTCAACTCTATTCCCTGTTGAGGGATATTTGCAGAAAGCATTGGACGAATTGTTGCAAATGGTAGATAGCGAGGTAGCAAACGGGAGCAACATTATTATCCTTAGTGACCGTAAAGTAAATAAAGAAAATGTAGCTATTCCTTCATTGCTTGCAGTGTCTGCGGTACATCATCATTTAATTCACACGGGGTACCGTAGTAAAGTCAGTTTGATTGTTGAATCAGGAGAACCGAGAGAAGTTCACCATTTCGCCGCATTACTTGGTTATGGGGCAAACGCTATTCATCCTTATCTTGTTTATGAATCCTTTCAAAAGCTAGTGGAAGAAAATGAATTTAAATTTACATTTCATGAGGTATCCAATAACTATGTGAAGGCAGTCACAAAGGGTATATTAAAAATACTATCCAAAATGGGTATCTCCACGATTCAAAGTTATATTGGGGCACAAATATTTGAAGCGCTTGGAATTAGTAAGGAGGTCATTGATCGTTATTTTCCAAGAACATCGTCAAAAATCGGTGGTTTGACATTAGCAGATATTTCAAAAGAAACGCGCGTACGCCATACACAAGCGTATCGGTCAATAGACGCTAAATTAGAAACAGGGTCAGATTTCCAGTGGCGGCATGACGGTGAAAAGCATCTGTATCAACCTAAAACGATCCACACGTTGCAGCAGGCGGTTCGTACAGGAAACTATGATTTATATAAAAAATATAGCAACTTATTAAACGAAGAATTGAGCCAACAGACGACATTGCGGGGATTACTAGATTTTAAACCTAAAAGGAAGCCCATTCCAATTGAAGAAGTGGAATCAATTGAATTCATTTTAAAAAGGTTTAAGACGGGGGCAATGTCATTCGGGTCCATTAGCAAAGAAGCCCACGAAGCATTAGCAATTGCAATGAACCGAATTGGTGGGATGAGCAATAGTGGTGAAGGTGGCGAAGATCCGGAACGATTCATTCCACTTGAAAATGGCGATTCAAAATGTAGCAAAATAAAACAAGTAGCATCAGGAAGATTTGGGGTAACGAGTCATTACCTTGTGAATAGTGAAGAAATCCAAATTAAAATGGCTCAAGGGGCAAAGCCTGGTGAAGGTGGACAATTGGCAGGACATAAAGTAACAGCCGAAGTGGCTAAAACAAGAGGAGTAACGCCTGGTATTGAGTTGATTTCCCCGCCACCACATCATGATATATATTCCATTGAGGACTTGGCACAGCTTATTTATGATCTTAAAAATGCAAATCCGAAAGCAAGAATCAATGTGAAACTCGTGTCAGCCGCTGGAGTTGGAACGATTGCAGCAGGTGTAGCAAAAGCGAAAGCAGATGTCATTTTAATTAGTGGATATGACGGTGGCACTGGAGCAGCATCACGTTCAAGTATTAAACATACAGGTATGCCTTGGGAATTAGGACTTGCCGAAGCAGAACAGACCTTAAAACGTAATGGTTTAAGGAAGAAAGTAACATTGGAAACAGACGGAAAAATGATGAACGGCCGAGATGTTGTTATTGCTGCTCTCCTTGGTGCAGAGGAATACGGATTTTCAACATTACCCCTTGTTGCGCTCGGCTGTGTGATGATGCGTGTTTGCCATTTAGATACTTGTCCTGTCGGTATTGCAACACAAAATCCGATACTCCGCAAAAATATGGTCGGTACTGCTGATCAGGTTGTTTATTTAATGCAATTTATTGCAGAAGAAATTCGGGAATATATGGCGGAGTTAGGCTTTAGAACCTTAGATGAGATGATTGGACGCACTGATTTATTAGAACAAAAACAAACCGATCACTGGAAAGCACAGAAGCTCGATTTATCAGCTATTATCCAATACCAGGAATCTAAAGAGCAACTGAAGGTAGAGCAAGATCATGAATTGGAACAAACATTAGACTGTCGTGAATTGTTACCAATGTATGATGAAGCCTTAACGACATCCGAACGAATGAATGCGACATTGCCAATTCGTAATACTAATCGCTCTGTTGGAACACGACTTGGAAGTGAAATTTCTAGTCGATTTGGTGTAGATGGATTAGCTGAAGATAGAATAAAGCTTGCTTTTAATGGGTCTGCTGGACAGAGTTTTGGAGCTTTTTTACCAAAAGGAGTAACACTTCATTTAGAAGGAGATGCCAATGACTATGTTGGGAAAGGATTATCTGGTGGCAAACTGATTATTAACCCTTCACGGAAATCAACTCTCTGTGCAGAGGAAAATATTATCGTTGGTAATGCAATATTTTACGGAGCAACTGATGGAAAAGGCTATATTCGAGGTGTAGCCGGAGAAAGATTTTGTGTAAGAAATAGTGGTGCGAATGTTGTTGTAGAGGGAATTGGCGATCATGGCTGTGAGTACATGACTGGTGGAAGAGCCATTATTCTTGGAGAAGTGGGTAAAAACTTTGCTGCTGGAATGTCAGGGGGAATTGCCTATGTCCTTGCTCCCGAACGAGAGTTATTTCAGAAAAAGTGTAATCAAGAACTTGTATTTATAGAAGCAATAGAAGATAAAGAAGAAATCCGTTTTCTTAAAAAGGAAATTACAAAGCACTATCAATATACACAAAGCACTGTCGCTCGCGAAATATTGGAAAGTTGGGACTATCATTTATCCCAATTTATCCGAGTCATTCCAAAAGAATACAGGAGAATTCTTACAGAACAACAGCAAGATCGGTTTTTACAGGTACAGTTAAATCTTTAATTGGAGGTTATAGAGATGGGAAACATAACCGGATTTATGGAACATCAAAAGGTTCCGCTACACTACCGAGATCCAATGGAAAGGATCAAAGATTGGAATGAAATTGCCACCCTTCCTACTGAAGAAATACTAAGGGAGCAAGCATCACGCTGCATGGATTGTGCGGTTCCCTTTTGTCAAGATGGGACACAGCTAGCAGGCATGACGACAGGGTGTCCAGTTTATAACTTAATACCAGAATGGAATGATCTGGTTTATAAAGGTAGGTGGAAAGAGGCTTATCATAGACTAAGCAGGACGAACCCTTTTCCCGAATTTACTGGACGTGCATGTCCTGCTCCTTGTGAAGGGGGCTGCGTCGCAACGCTTGCAACGGATTCGGTCACCATTAAAAATATTGAGCGTGCGATTATTGATAAAGCATTTGAAGAAGGATGGGTTCAGCCGAACATTCCGAAACATCGAACAGGCAAAAAGGTTGCCGTCATTGGTTCTGGTCCTGCAGGTTTAGCTTGTGCATCGGTTTTAAACCAACACGGACATCAGGTAACTGTATATGAACGCGCAGATCGTATAGGAGGCTTATTAACATACGGAATCCCGAAAACAAAAATTGAACAATATGTTGTTGATCGCAGAATTCGATTAATGGAAGAAGAGGGAATAGCGTTTGTTACAAATACAGAAGTTGGTAAACAATTGCAGATGGATCAATTACATTCCGAAAATGATGCAGTTATCCTTTGTATTGGTTCTACAAGGCCAAGAGATTTGAACATCCCTGGTAGAAATCAGAAGGGAATCCATTTTGCGATGGATTACTTACATCAAAATACGAAAAGTTTACTAGATTCTAATTTTGCTGATGAGGAATTTATTAATGCCGAGGGGAAAGATGTCATTGTTATCGGAGGAGGAGATACAGCAACAGACTGTGTTACAACTGCCGTTCGGCAAAATTGTAAGAGTCTCGTCCAGTTTGATATTTATCCTATTCGTCCAACGAAGCGGGCAGAGGATAATCCATGGCCGCAGTATCCAGTTATTCATAAAGTTGATACTGGCCAGGAGGAAGCAAAACACGTATTCGGTAATGACCCGAGGGCATTTGCAACCACAGCTCAGGGCTTTACTTCCGATAAATATGGAAATATAACAGGTGTAAAAAGTGTGAATATTAAAACGAAATTTAATGAAAAAGGCGAAAAAATAAGAGATATAGTTCCAGGAACTGAAAAAATATGGTCAGCTCAATTAGTACTACTTGCTATCGGCTTCAGTGGTCCTGAAACAGGATTGATAAAGCAAACAAAAGTAGCATTAAATAATCAATCAAACATCAAAGTAAAAAAAGATACATTTCAAACAGATGAAGAAGGTATCTTTGCTGCAGGGGATGCGCGCACAGGTGCTAGCTTAATTGTTTGGGCAATTCAAGAAGGAAAAGAAGCTGCGATGGAGTGCCATCATTATCTCATGAGAAATGTATCATAACAGTTGGAGGAATTCACATGATGAAGACAGATTATATACAACAGCTATTTGCAGATCGTATTGGGGGATCTGAATTCGGATTAAAAGAGGAAATATACAAATTTGAAAAAATTAAAAGAGCAAAAAAAGTAGCAATACAAATAAAGCCAGAAACGGAATTAATCGATCTAGGTGTTGGCGAACCAGATGCAATGGCTGACGAAGCGGTCGTAAGAAAATTAGCGGAAGAAGCATACAAACCAGAAAATCGTTTCTATGCTGACAACGGAATAGAGGAATTTAAGCAAGCAGCAGCAATTTATATGGAAAATGTCTTTGGTGTAGATCATCTTCAGCCAGAAACGGAAATTAACCATGCGATCGGTTTAAAATCAGCATTGTCCATGTTACCGACTGCATTTATTAATCCAGGTGATATTACGATTATGCCAACACCAAATTATCCAGTTATCGGTACGCATACAGAATATTTAGGTGGAGAGGTGGTTCATTTACCCCTACTTGAGGAAAATGCCTTTCTTCCAAAAATTGATTCATTGCCGAGTAGTGTTTTGAAAAGGGTAAAATTACTATATTTAAATTATCCGAATAACCCAACAGGGGCAGTGGCAACAAAGGAATTCTTTGAAGAAGTAGTCCATTTTGCTAAAAAACATGAATTAATTGTTATTCATGATGCGGCATATGCCTCACTCGTTTTTGATAGTGAAAAGCCACTGAGCTTCTTATCCATCCCAGGTGCAAAGGATGTAGGGATCGAGCTTCATTCCTTATCAAAATCTTTTAATATGACCGGCTGGAGGATTGGTTTTGTGGCTGGGAACGCTAAGCTTATTTCTGCATTTAAGGCTGTAAAGGATAATTATGATTCTGGTCAATTTATTCCAATCCAGAAAGCAGCAGCCTATGCCTTATCGCAACCAGAAATTACAGAACAGACGGCAGCTAAATATTCAAGGCGCCACACATCGCTAGTAAAGGTATTACGTGCGAGCGGGTTTCATGTGGAAAAGCCAAAAGGATCATTTTTCTTATATACACGAATTCCAAAAGGAGTTGTAGATGGACCTGCATTTCAGTCAGCAGAAGAATTTAGCCAATATTTAATAAAAGAATTTCTAATATCCACTGTCCCGTGGGATGATGCAGGAGCCTACATTCGCTTTTCCGTTACATTTCAAGCAGATGGGTTAAAGGATGAACAACGTATCCTGGACGAAATTAAATCTAGATTAAGTACTGTAAGTTTTATCTTTTAAGGAGGGGGAAGAAATGAAGTTTACTAAGATGCATGGCCTGGGAAACAACTATATCCTATTTGACCAGGTGGGCTATCCAGAAAACATCTTACAGGAACAGGACTATCCAGAACTTTCAAGGAAGATTTCTGATGTTAATTTCGGCATTGGCTCTGATGGAATTATTCTCATATGCTCATCAGAAAAGGCTGATTTTAAAATGAGAATATTTAATGAAGATGGTTCAGAAGCGAAGAATTGTGGAAATGGCTTACGCTGTGTAGCGAAGTTCCTATATGACAATCAGCATGTTACATCCCCTCATTTTACAATCGAAACCTTGGGTGGAATTGTAAGTGTCGTTGTGGAAGTTGATAATAATAAAGATGTAGAGTATGTCACCGTGGATATGGGAGAACCGAAACTACTTAAAGGAATGATTCCAATGGAAGGAGATCCATTTACCCTGACCGTTAATGAATCGTATACCTTTGGTGAAGAGATGTATAAACTGACCTGCTTATCGATGGGTAATCCACACGCAATCATGTTTGTTGATAATGTCCATGACGTAGCCCTAGAAGAAATTGGGCCAAAGATAGAATATTCTAGTGTCTTTCCAGAACGTGTAAATGTAGGTATCGTTCATGTGAAAAATCGTAAGGAAATCGATTATCGGGTATGGGAGCGGGGGTCAGGAATTACAATGGCCTGTGGAACAGGTGCCTGTGCTTCAGTCGTTGCAGCTACAATAAATAATTTGCTTGACCAAAATCAAGCCATACTTGTTCATCTCCCAGGAGGTAATCTATCCATCAGATGGGATGAACAAGGGCATGTATGGATGCGAGGAGAAGCTTCTTATATATGCCATGGAGAATTAGAGCATGTTTTTAATTAATCTTAATTAGGGGGAAGGATCAAATGAACAGAGAAGAAATTTTAGAAATGGTGAAGGAAAATAATGTTCATTATATTCGTCTACAATTTACTGATTTATTTGGGACGATAAAAAATGTAGAGATACCTGTTAGTCAGTTAACAAAAGCGCTTGACAATAAAATGATGTTTGATGGTTCATCTATTGAGGGGTTTGTTCGAATAGAAGAATCGGATATGTATTTATATCCCGATTTAGATACCTTTGTTATCTTCCCTTGGTCTTCAGAAAAAGGGAAAGTTGCTCGCTTTATCTGTGATGTATATCATCCAGACGGCACACCATTTGAAGGGGATCCTCGTAACAATTTAAAACGTGTCCTGAAAGAGATGGAGGAACTTGGATTTACCAATTTCAATGTTGGTCCAGAACCTGAATTTTTCTTATTCAAACTGGATGAAAAAGGCGAACCAACACTTGAATTGAATGATCATGGTGGTTATTTTGATCTGGCTCCAACGGATTTAGGGGAGAACTGTAGACGTGACATTGTATTAGAACTGCAAGAATTAGGATTTGATATTGAGGCTTCCCACCATGAAGTTGCACCTGGGCAACATGAAATAGATTTTAAATATCAAGATGCTTTAAAAGCTTGTGATGATATTCAAACATTTAAGCTAGTAGTAAAGACAATTGCTCGAAAGCATGGTCTACACGCCACCTTTATGCCGAAACCATTGTTCGGTGTTAATGGATCTGGCATGCACTGTAACCTAAGTTTATTTAGAGGGGCTGAAAATGCTTTTTATGATCCAAATGGGACGCTCGAAATCAGTAATACAGCTCGTAACTTTTTGGCAGGTATATTAAAACATGCCAGGAGTTTTACAGCTATTACTAATCCAACGGTAAATTCTTATAAAAGATTAGTTCCAGGGTATGAAGCGCCATGTTACGTGGCATGGTCAGGAAGAAATCGGAGTCCACTGATTCGTATTCCAGCTTCACGTAAATTAAGTACCCGTGTAGAAGTGCGTAGTGTTGATCCATCTGCAAATCCGTATTTGGCATTGGCGGTATTATTGGCTGCGGGATTAGATGGAATTAAAAATAAGGAGGCAGCTCCAGAACCGATTGACCAAAATATTTATGCGATGTCGCCCGCACAGCGTAAAGCGGTCGGTATTGATGATCTACCTGCTACATTAGCCCAGGCGCTTGATTATCTAAAGGAAGACGAAGTGATGAAGCATGCTTTAGGTAGCCATTTATTTGAGCACTTTGTCGAGGCGAAAGAAATTGAATGGGACCTGTTCCGTACACAAGTCCATCCATGGGAACGTGAACAGTATATGAAACAATATTAATTATTCTATGGTAAAGCGAATTGCTGTGTTGTGTGATTCCACTCTAGCAGTTTGCGACTCATAGAGTAGAGCCTGAGTGCCTGAATGAGGTGGAAATGTGTCAATGTCAATAATCCTTTATAAAACATTCTAAAAGTAATTAGATTAGGGAGGAATTTGGATGGAAGATTTATATTTAATCAATAGTCTTTGGATCATACTTGGTGCTATTTTAGTTATTTTCATGCAAGGTGGATTTATACTGCTGGAAGCTGGCTCAACTAGAATGAAGAATGCTGGTCATGTTTCTGGAAAGACCATCTTTTCATTCGGTATTTCATCAATCGTATTTTGGGCCATTGGCTACGGATTTATATTTGGCGCAGATGGAAACTTCTTCGTAGGCATGTCTGACTTCTTCTATTCAGGGGCTGAAGTAGAGGGAAGCTCTTATTCACAAAGTGCCTTCTTCGTCTTTCAACTTGCATTCGCTGGAATCTCTTTAGCTATTGCATTTGGTGGATTCGCGGAGAGAGCTAAGCTTTCTGTTTACCTCTTGTTTGCTCTTCTATTTTCAGCGATTGTTTATCCCGTTGTTGCTCACTGGATATGGGGTGGTGGTTGGTTAGCGGAACACGGGAAACAAGATTTCGCTGGATCAACGGTCGTTCATTTAACTGGTGCAATGGCTGCATTAGCAGCTACTATTCTATTAAAACCAAGAATTGGGAAATACAATGCGAATGGTACCGCGAATAATTTAAGTGGACATAATCAAGTATACACCGCTTTAGGTGTTCTCATATTATTCGTTGGTTGGTTTGGATTTAATGCTGCTAGTACGTTAGGCGTAGAAGGTGGATTCTTTGCTTTTGTTGCTTTAAATACGGCTTTAGCAGCAGCTGCTGGAGCAATTAGTGCGTTACTTATTTCATGGGTTGTATTAGGTAAATCTGATATCCCTACAATGTTAAATGGAACATTAGCCGGATTAGTCGCTATTACAGCATCTTGTGCTTTTGTTGAAACATGGGCATCTGTTATCATTGGTTTTATTGCTGGTATATTGGTTTTCTATAGTGCAAGATTTTTTGAAAAACGTAAAGTAGATGACCCAATATATGCTCTCTCTGTTCATGGCCTAGCAGGTGTATGGGGAACATTATCAACAGGTTTCTTTGCCACTCCAGAGCTCGCAACAGTCGGTCAGGCCGGACTATTTTATGGTGGAGGATTCACGCAACTTGGCGTTCAAGCAATGGGTGTTGCTGTATCTGCTGCCTATGCATTTGGAATTTCCTTTGTTATCCTACTAGTCCTGAAAAAAGTGTTAAATGGACTAAGGGTAACGGAAGAAGATGAGTTAATTGGATTAGATATGAGTGAACATGGTAGCTACGGATATCCTGAAGCATTCGAAAGAAATAATTCTAAATTGAAAGAAATGGAAACAGTTTTACCAAACATAATGGACCCCTCGCGCCTAGTCAAGGATTAAAGGAAGTGGATAACATAAAGAGACAACATTCCTCCTATCCATCTTTAATAAATCGGCATGACCAAAAAGCTGTAACTTATCAATCTAGTATTGATAAGTTACAGCTTTTTCATGAAGAAGGCATTCGAAATCTCGTAGAAGAAATGAAATCAGATTTAAAAAGATCCCCCCATCGGAAGTACTCATGTACCTTTACCAATTCGCTCAAAATGAATATTTAGGAAGATATTGAAAAGATATATTATTATATATGAAACATACAGACAGTAGATATCGTTTAAGTAATATATGTTATTGTTTTAATAATTTGATCGTTTTAATCGTTATAGTATTTCGAATACTAATGTTATCGCCAAGAGACATGTATAAATGTAGAGGAGGTTCTACTTTGATTGTAGATATGTACAAACGGCGCGAAACACTTGGTTGTATTTCGCAAGTGAAAAGTGAGCCATTTCGCAAGTTAATTTTGAGCCACTTTATCAGCACTTGTTTTTATCCATTCTTCGGTTTCTTTCATTCTAAAAGAAGGACCATTCATGTTTAA